>DATJWE010000121.1:0-30033 GCA_035501475.1 Puia sp.
TCAAAAAATAACCACGTATTTTAATAATAATCCATACACAATTGTGGGAGTTGTAAAAGATGCTTTGATGATATCACCATTTAAAGCTGCAGATCCAACTATGTTTTATTGCACGCCATATGCCCAACATAACATGTTATACAGGTTATCACCCAATATAAAAACGCAGGATGCCATTACGCAACTGACAGCAATCTTTAATAAATATGATCCGGCTTATCCTTATGAATATGCCTTTACAGATGAACAATATGCATCAAAATTCAATCTTGAAATGCTTACCGGAAAGCTGGCGGGTTTGTTTGCTGGGCTTGCCATTTTTATTTCCTGCCTTGGCTTATTTGGATTGGCTGCCTATATCGCTGAACAACGCACCAAAGAAATTGGCATCCGTAAAGTGCTAGGTGCATCGGTGCACCAGGTTTGGTTGTTGCTTTCAAAGGACTTCATTGTATTGGTATTGATAAGCTGTTTAATTGCTGCTCCTGTATCATTTTATTTTTTGCACAGCTGGTTAATGAATTATGACTATCGAATCAGCATTGGTGCGGGGGTTTTTGTATTGAGTGGATTGATTGCATTGTTGATCGCAGTAATAACAGTAAGCTTTCAATCCATTAAAGCCGCATTTGCCAATCCGGTGAAAAGCTTGAGAACGGAATAAATGTGAAGATGTAGCGATGTGGACACCTGCCTGCGGTCTGGCAGGTGTGAAAATGAAGACTAAAGTACTGTCAACTGTAATCTGTCAACTGTCAACTAAAAATAAAATATGCTAAAAAACTTTTTCAAGACAACATTCCGCAACCTTCGCAAAAATAAAGGTTACAGCTTCCTGAATATTTTCGGTCTGGCTACAGGAATTGCCTGTGCAGGCTTGATTTTTTTATGGGTAGAAGATGAATTAAACTGGGACAACTTTAATGTGAAAAAGGACCTGCTGTATTTTGTTCGCGAGAATCAGAAATATGATACGTATACTGCAACATTCTGGTCGACTCCCGGCGTAATGGCTCCCGTCATGCAGGCCGAAATTCCCGGTATTGCCAACACCTGCCGCACATCAGAGGGCGAAATGTCGATGCTGTTTAGTTTTGGTGAAAAGTCGATATATGCCTGGGGAAAATATGCTGAACCTTCTCTTTTTACCATGTTTACCCTTCCCTTTGTTCAGGGTAATGCCAAAGATGCACTTGCGCAACGATACTCGCTGGTCATTACGGAAAAAACAGCAAAAAAAATTTTTGGCAGCGAGAAAAACGTGATTGGGAAAACAGTTCGCGCAAATAACAAACAGAATTATGTGGTCACAGGAGTTATAAAAGATATTCCCGAAAATTCTTTTATGCAGTTTGAATGGGTTGCCCCTTTTCAAATTTACTTTGATCAAAGCCCCTGGTTACATAAATGGAGTAATAATTCATTAAGCACTTATGTTGAATTAAAAACCGGCGTCAATCCCGCTTCCGTAAATAAGCTGCTTTATGATTTCATCCAGAAAAGAGATTCGAAATCAATAGCACGCCCATTCTTATGGTCAATGAATGACTGGCATTTGCGTGATGCTTTTGATAATGGCATAGCAACCGGAGGAGGTCGTATTGAATACGTTCATTTGTTTTCCATCATTGCCTGGATTATTTTATTGATAGCCTGTATTAATTTCATGAATCTCGCAACAGCCAGAAGTGAAAAACGCTCCAGGGAAGTTGGTGTACGAAAGGTATTGGGAGCAGTGAAGAAAAATCTCATTTTCCAATTCATTGGCGAAGCCATACTGATGGCGTTGTTTGCCGGGTTCATATCTATTATCATCATGACCCTTGCTTTGCCTGCATTTAATTTACTGGTAGAAAAAAATCTGTCATTGGGTTTAAATAAGCCGTTCCATTTATTCGCGTTATTGGTTATTGCTTTGGTTTGTGGTCTGGTTGCGGGGAGTTACCCCTCATTGTATCTCTCATCATTCAACCCTTCATCTGTGTTAAAAGGTCTGAAATTGAAATCGGGAAGCGCCGAATGGATACGTAAAGGACTTGTCATATTACAATTCGCGATTTCAATTATTCTCATCATCAGTACCATTATCATTTACCAGCAAATTCAGCATATAAAAAACAGAAACCTTGGATTCGACAAAAACAATCTTTTGCAGACAGATGTGGTAGGTGATGTGGCTACCCATTATTCATCCATAAAACAAGAATTGCTCAATACCGGCGTGGTCGACCATGTCGCACTCTGCGATCATACAACAATTTACGGAGGTAATAATACCGATGGACTGACATGGGAAGGAAAAATTTCGAACGCTCCTGTTTTAATTTCCCAACGCTATATAAGCCCGGAGTTTTTTAAAACCTCGGGCATTAAGATTGTAGAAGGAAGAGATGTTACCGAAACGGACAGTGCAATGGTAAATAAAACCGTCAACACGGTGATCACACAATCGCTGGAAAAATTGATGGGCAAAGGAAGCGCCTTGGGAAAAAGAATTCATTATCAGGGCGACACCAGCGGTATTTCGGCGCTGGTTGTGGGTGTAGTAAATGATTATGTCTACGGAGATATGTATGGTCAGCCCGACCCGGTAATGTTTTTTTACAGCAAGCCTGAAAATACCACGGAAATGTATATACGCATTAAAAAGTCGGCAAACTTAGAAACAGGCCTGGCACAAATACAATCTGTACTGAAAAAAAATAATCCTGCCTACCCTTTTGCTTATCAGTTTGTAGATGATCAGTTCAACCAAATGTTTTTAAGTGAAATGCTGATCAGCAAACTGTCCAGAGTATTTGCAGCACTTGCAATTATGATTTCCTGTTTGGGCTTACTTGGTTTGGCGGCATACACTGCTGAACGCCGCACAAAAGAAATAGGCATACGAAAAGTATTGGGCGCAAGTGTATCCGGGATTGCGGCATTGATATCAAAAGATTTTTTACAGCTTGTACTGGTATCCTGCATTGTTGCATTTCCGGTTGCGTGGTGGATTATGGGTCACTGGTTACAAAACTATCAATACAGGATTGAAATAAGCTGGTGGATTTTTATTGCAGCAGGTTTTATTGCTGTTCTGATCGCTATCATCACCATCAGTTTCCAGGCAATCCGAGCAGCAATTGCAAACCCTGTGAAGAGTTTGAGGACGGAATGAATCACGATGGCCGTTGGCCGACTTATACTGTAAGTGTAAGCTGAGTCGGTCAACGGACAACCTCCATCGGCCATCGAAATTATAACGGTTGACGGCGATGATGCCCCGCTAATAGGGTATTATAATATAAAATTCAAAACCATCTTTATGATAAAGAATCTTTTTTTGGTCGCCATTCGGAATTTTAAAAGAGACAAATGGTATAGCCTGCTCAATATTGCCGGGTTAATGATCGGGATTACATTCGGCCTCTTTCTTATTTTCTATATTAAGGATGAATTGAGCTACGATCGCTATAACAAAAATGCAGACCGGATATTTCGAATTAATTCCTACATCAAAGAACCGGAAAAGGATACTATGAAAATTGCCATCACGCAATTCACGCTGGCCCCTGAATTGAAAAAAGAATTTCCCGAGGTGGAAGAAGCCGTTCGCTTCATCGGCAATGGAAAAACAGTTTTAAAAAACGGGAATCTGCATTTTTATGAAGATAAAGTCTTTTTCAGCGACAGCAATTTGTTCAAGGTATTCACTTATGATTTCATAGAAGGTAACCCGCAAAAAGCTCTGGCAGAGCCCAACTCAATGGTACTGACAGAATCTGTGGCGGAAAAATATTTTGGCAACAGCAAACCTGTTGTTGGCAAAACGATCCAAAACGCCAAGGGTGATGTTTACAAAATAACCGCGGTAGTAAAAGATGTCCCCAAAAATTCCCACATTATTTTTCGTGTCTTGATTTCAGCCAGCAGCCTGCCAAAGGATTTCGCCGACAGTTGGGGTGGTTTCGGGTTTTATACCTATGTTTTATTAAAACCCAATACCAATGTTTCAGCATTTCAAAAAAAATTGCTTCCATTATATGATAAATACATGGCTCCCATCTTTGCCCAGTATAACATAAAGATACATTACGGGGTGCAACCGGTCACAGCCATTCATTTGCATTCTGAAATGACAAATGAACCTGAAGAATTGGGTAGTATGTCTTATATCTATATATTTTCTGCTGTTGCATTTTTTATGTTGCTCATTGCATGCATCAATTATATGAACCTGACAACAGCACGTTCTGCGCGCAGGGCAAAGGAAATCGGCATTCGCAAAGTAACAGGTTCGACCCAATGGCAGCTTATTGCACAATTTCTTATTGAATCAACGTTGATCTCCATCGTTGCATTATTGTTAAGCCTGTTGCTTATTGCATTATTGCTGCCAACATTTAATTTGTTGTCAGGAAAAACAATTTTATTCACTTCATTATTGGAGCCGGGGACGTTTTTGATATTGATCGCCGTCATTTTGTTTGTAGGTTTGGCAGGAGGAAGCTATCCCGCATTTTATCTTTCAAAATTCAACCCGGTCAGTGTGCTCAAAGGAAGTCTTTCCAAAGGCTCGAGCAATATAATGCTGCGCAGGACACTTGTTGTTTTTCAATTTTCAATCTCCATGATTATGCTTATTTGCACATGGATCGTTTACGGGCAATTGAATTATCTGCGCAATGTCGATCTGGGATTTAACAAAAACCAGGTGATGTGCTTAACGGCAAATGCAAACGATGATATACGCGGCAAAATAGCCTCATTTAAAAATGAAGTCAGCAGGAACCCGCAGGTCCACGGAGTAAGCACGGCAAGTACAGTTCCGGGTGGAGGTATGGGATTTAATCTTTTCTCTATTGAAACAAAAAACGGCTACACTCAAAAAGGGGTAAGCAATTATGGAATCGATGAAGATTATTTTAAAACGCTGGGAATGCAGATCAGACAGGGAAGAAATTTTACCGGGCCTTCTGATACCCTGCGCAGCGTTATCGTAAATGAGAACATGGTCAAATATTATGGTTGGGATTATGCAATCGGAAAGAAAATAAAGTATCCCGGCGACACATCGGGTTATTATATGGAGGTTGTCGGCGTAGTGAATGATTTCAATCAAATGTCATTGTACAATCCCATATCTCCGCTCATGCTGTTATACAGACCTGATAACAACAGCATTCAAATCAAGCTCGATGCAAAGAATATTCCATCAGCAATTGCTTCAATAGAAAAAACATGGAAGAATATTTTCCCTGATCTTCCTTTTCAATACAGTTTTCTTGACCAGGATTTTGATTCACAATATATGGCCGACCAAAAAAGGGGAAAAATATTTACCACATTCTCCGTTCTTACTATATTGATCACCTGCCTCGGCCTGTTGGGATTAATTGCATTTACCACCGAACAGAGGCAGAAAGAAATAAGCATCAGAAAAATAATGGGTGCAGGAATAGGCCAAATTGTGCCATTGATAACCAGGAACTTTATTTTTCTCGTTGTCATATCATGTTTTATTGCTTTCCCGGTTGCTTATTTATTCATGGATAAATGGCTAAAGATATTTCCATACAATACAGGATTAAGGGTTACGCCATTTTTGCTTTCTGCCCTCACTGTTTTATTGATCACACTGTTGACTGTAATCTTTCATGCAGTAAGAGCGGCATTGGCAAATCCTGCGAATAATTTGAGAACGGAATGAATTATGTTGGCCGTTGTTCGTTTGCTGTTGTCCGACTCATTTTTACACTTACGTAAAAAGTCGGCCAACCGGCAATGACCATTGAACAACAATAAAAAATAACTTATGCTAAAAAACTATTTCAAAGCCGCCTGGCGTAGTTTGCAAAAAAACAAAGCATACAGCACATTAAATATTTTCGGTCTGGCTACAGGCATGGGTGTTGCCCTGATTATCGGGCTATGGGTTTATTACCAATATTCTTATGATACATTTCTTCCTGATTATAAGCAGGTGTATCAGCTGCGACGGAATTTTTATGGCAATGGCGATACCTTAACCTACGGTGGTACTTCATTGAAGCTGGCAAATGTAATCCGCAGCCAGGTTCCGGAAATACAATATGTCGTTGAAACGGATGGATTCGGAATGCATGGCCTCATGGTTGCTGACAAGAAACTTTATATCAGGGGCGGACAGGTTGCCGACAATTTTCTTAAAATCTTTCAATATGAATTATTGAAAGGAAATGCCAATAGTGTTTTAAATAATCCATATTCTATTGTGCTTACCCAAAGCACGGCCAAAGTTTTATTTGGCAAGGAAGATCCACTAAACAAAATTGTTCGTTTCGATAACAAAAATGATTTGAAAGTAACGGGAGTCTTAAAAGATATTCCATCTAATTCAACCTTGCAATTCAGCTATCTCGTTCCATTCAGTTATTGGGAATCGACCGATAGTTGGGTGAAGCTTGCACGCACAAAAGGTTTTGGCTGGACGAACTTTATGACATTTGTAAAACTAAAACCGGGAATTCCTTATGCGCAGGTAGCGCCGAAAATAAGAGACCTTGAAAAAACAGAGACGGATAATTTTATGTCCATGGCTACCAATATCATCCTGGACCCGGTTGAAAACTGGCGCTTAGATGGAAAATTCGTACAAGGTAAAGCGGTCGGCGGTTTTATAGAATATGTACACATTTTTACAACAATCGGCATCCTGGTGTTACTGATTGCCAGTATAAATTTCATCAATCTTACTACGGCCAGGTCAGAAAAAAGAGCGAAGGAAGTGGGCGTGAGAAAAGCAATCGGCTCCGGCAAAAAGCATTTGATATTTCAGTTCCTTACTGAATCCCTTCTGCTTACCTGTATAGCATTTATTTTTTCTCTTCTTTTTGTTCAATTGGCATTGCCGGCTTTTAATTCTCTCACAGGTGCAGCAATAAAAATACCCTTTACAAATTATATATTTTGGCTGGTTACCTTTTGTTGTGTTTTGATAACCGGACTCATAGCAGGCAGCAGACCGGCTTTCTATCTTTCTTCTTTTGAACCGGTAAAAGTTTTGAAAGGAAAAATTCATACCAGCAAAGCAGCGTCATTACCCAGAAAGGTATTGGTAGTGATGCAATTCAGTTGTTCGATAGCACTTATCATCTGCACCTGTATTATTTACCAGCAGGTTCAATATGCTAAGAACAGACCATCAGGTTATGATAAGAACAGGCTGATGATATCCGACATGAATGATGACCTTGGCCATAACTATACCGCAATTAAAAACGAATTGATTGAAAAAGGAATTGCAGAAACAGTTTCTACGGCAACGGCGAGTGTAACAACCTCAGCCAACCATCGGGATGTAGATGACTGGCAGGGGAAGCGACCAGGTGAATCCGTGGATATGGGCTGGCTAAGGGTTTCTGACGATTATTTTAAAACGCTTGGAATGTCTGTGAAAGAAGGAAGGGATTTTAATTCACCTTCGGACACTTTAAATGTAATATTCAACGAAGCCGCAGTCAATCTGCTGCGTTTGCAAAACCCGTTAAACCAAACAATCACCTGGATTGATAAAAGATTAAGGATAGTTGGTATTGTCAAGAATGCATTGATGGCATCGCCATTTGCGTTGGCAGATCCTACAATATTTTTTTATGACCCCGGTCCGCAGAATGTAATCATGTACAGATTATCATCGGGCATCCAAACAAGGGAGGCCATCACCAAACTCACTGCTATTTTTAGTAAGTACAATCCTGCCTATCCGTATACATACACATTCGCGGACGATAATTATGCAGCCAAATTTAAATTGGAAGAACTGATTGGAAAATTATCGGGGCTATTTGCTGCGTTAGCCATATTCATTTCATGTCTTGGATTATTGGGCTTAGCTGCCTATATAGCCGAACAACGTACAAAAGAAATTGGTATACGCAAGGTATTGGGAGCTTCGGTATCGCAGGTATGGCTGCTGCTTTCAAAAGATTTTATTGTGTTGGTATTGATAAGCTGTGTAATTGCATCCCCCGTCGCTTTTTATTATATGCGCGATTGGTTAGATCAATATGCTTACAGGATAGTGATAAGCCCCTTTGTATTTGTTATCGCAGGCATAGCAGCTATTGGCATAACGATTATAACGATCAGCTTTCAGGCAATCAAAGCAGCAATCGCGAACCCGGTGAAAAGTTTGAGAACCGAATGAATCTTAAGCCGGCATTTAAATGCCCGGCTAAGAAAATCGACCATCGAACATCGACAAAAAAACATTACCCATGATCAGGAATTATTTCAAAATCGCCTGGCGTAACCTGACTAAACACAAACTCTACAGTGTAATCAATATCGGCGGACTAACCATTGGAATTGCCTGTTGCCTGCTGATCGGGCTTTATCTGTCACATGAACTGAGTTATGACCGCTTTCACAAAAATGCAGACAGGATATTCCGCGTCACCACGGAATACACTGTGAATGGCCAGAAAAGTTTCGATGGGACGACCGGATCCATGACAGGACCACGCCTTGCTTCGGTTTTCCCTCAGGTTGAATCTTATGTGAGAATCCGGAATTTTGATCCCTATTCCGTGCAATACCAGGGAAAAGTTTTTGTTGAAGACAGATTTTATTTTGCCGATTCAAGCTTCTTTAAAATTTTCAGTTTCCCATTGCTAGAAGGGGACCCGCAGACTGCACTGAACGCTCCGGATAAAATTGTCATCACGCGATCGATAGAAAAAAAATATTTCGGTAACGGGCAGGCGCTGGGAAAAGTATTACGTGTTGGGGGAACAACCAACTATGTGATAACAGGAGTGACCGAGGATCCGCCTTCAAATTCGCAGATTCGATACAGCCTGATTGCATCCTATGCCAGTCTCTCCACTGCAAACAGGCCTAACTGGTGGATTCATATCTATACGACCTATTTTCTCCTGCGCGATAATAAAGATGCGTCGGCCCTGGAAAAAAACATTTCATCTTACATGAAAAATCAAAAAGATGTCGGGCAGACAGGAAACGATTATCTTATTTTTCATCTCGAGCCCATTACGAAGGTTCATCTTTACTCTGCCCTGGATGGTCTTGAGCCGAATGGCAATATCACTTATATCTATATACTCGCCGCGGTAGCGTTGTTGATTCTCTGCATTGCCAGCGTAAACTATACCAACCTGTCAACAGCGCAGGCAACTCACAGAATTCCTGAAATCGGAATCAGGAAAGTACTCGGTTCCATGAAATGGCAGCTTTTCTGGCAATTCATTGGTGAATCTTTATTGATCAATTTCTTTGCTTTCCTGTTGGCTATCTTACTTGCGATCATTACACTTCCATTTTTCGATCTTCTTGTTGAACGTACATTGCATGCGGATTCTCTTCTCAATCCATTCGCGATTGGATCGATGTTGCTGATGTATCTCCTGATTAGTTCTGCTTCCGGTGCTTATCCTGCTTTTATTTTGTCAAGGTTAAGACTGATCAAAGTGTTGAAGACAGGATTCTCCTTTTCCGGAAATTCCGGAATGGTTCGCAAATCATTGATCACTTTTCAGTTCATCGTTTCTGTCTTTCTGATTATTTCAACGGTCGTCATTCTGCAGCAATTGTCATATATCCAACACAAGGATCTGGGGTTTAATCAGGATCATGTGCTGGTCCTTCCGGTCGATGCTTTGGTTCGTGCAAAATATCAGTCCATTAAAGAAGCGATCAACACCATACCCAATGTTCAATCAGTGAGCTGCGGGGCTGAAGAGACTGACAATATCAGATGGGACGATGAGATCAACACTACCGCTGATGCCTCAGCGCCGTTTATTTTTACAAGTGCGTCCCCAACAGATATTGATTTTGTTAAAACCATGGGAATGCATATCAGGGCAGGCACTGATTTCACTCTGTCTGACTGGAAACAGTTATCTCTTACAGGAGATAGCTGGCGCACCACCTATATGTTGAATGAATCTGCTGTCAAAGCCTTGGGCTGGGCTCCTGAATCCGCCATCGGAAGAACGATCTATCGTTCGGGACAAAGAGGCATTGTGAAAGCCGTCTTAAAAGATTTTCATTTTGCACCACTGCATGAGCCCATTGGGCCATTGGTCATTTTTCTTGATTCACAGTACAATCACATCTATCAAATTTTCGTGAGAATTTCAGGAAGAGAAATTCCTTCTACGTTGAAAGCAATAGGAACTGTATGGAAGGAGAGAGTTCCGCACAGACCTTTTCAATTTCATTTCCTTGATGAAAACTACAACAGGCTTTATCATACAGAACAACAGACTGCAAAAATATTCAGCAGTTTTTCCATACTGGCTATAGTGCTTGCCTGCCTGGGGTTATTTGCGCTCGCAGCATATTCCACGATTCAACGAGCCAAAGAAATAGGAATCAGAAAAGTTCTCGGCGCCAGTGTGGTCGAGCTAATGCAACTAATCGTAGTTGATTTCGTAAGACTTGTATTCCTGGCTTCGTTAATTGCATTTCCGCTGGCCTGGATATTCACGAACCGATGGTTGCAGCAGTTTGCCTATCGGATTAATATAAGCTGGCTGGTATTTTTCGCAGCGGGTTTGGTTACAGCCCTTGTCGCATTGATCAGCATCAGCTTCCAGGCATTACGGGCTGCCATGTCCAATCCCGTGAAGAGTCTGAGGACGGAATAAATTTTAGCCCGGCATTTGAATACCGGGCTAAAAAGGCCATCCCCAACGGCCCGCTTACCAACTGTCAACTCCGCCCCACTGTATCGAAACCGGACATTTCCTGTATCAAAAACGAACTCATTCGTATTTATTAGCTAACTAGTACATTGTAAATCATTTACATGGCTTCCGGCATGTGGTTGGGAAACAATTCCCCTGAAATCCAAACCTGGATAAAAATCAAGCCTGGCCCGGAAAATTGATGCAACAATCCTAAGCAAAAAACGTCGCTTGAATACACACTAAACAAGTTCCTAAATCAACATTCTTAAATTATTTTCTCATGCTCAGGAATTATCTCAAAATCGCATGGCGAAACCTGGTGAAAAACAAAATTTTCTCCTTCATCAACATTTTTGGTTTGTCAGTAGGACTAACCTGCTGTATGCTGATTACACTTTACATCTTTAATGAACTGAGTTATGATAAGTACCACAGGAATATTGACCGACTGTACCAGCTTGGGACCATTTTTATAAAAGATAGCAAAGAAGAAAAAACACCCAACACGCCTGCACCCATGGCGGCTGCTATGAAACATGAATTTCCTGAAATTCAGGAAACAGCCCGGCTGATGAGGTTGTTTGCGGAAGATAAAACACTCCTCCAGTACAAAGAAAACGCCACAATCAAATCTTTCTACGAAACGAAGGGATACATGACAGATGCTTCCTTCTTTAAATTATTCAGCTATAATTTTATTGAGGGCGACCCCGTAACTGCGCTGAGCAATCCGAATACCCTTGTGCTGAGTGAAGAAGTTGCCAGGAAATTTTTTGGTGATGAACATGCATTGAATAAAGTAATTCACGTAAACAGCGGTACCAACGGTGAATTTGATTTTAAAGTCACCGGTGTATACCGGCCAATGGATAAGCCTTCACAAATCGATGCCAGGTTTTTTGTGTCTGTTCCGGGAGGCAACATAGAGCAGTTCATAAAACAGCAGACCGATATGATCGGCAATAACATGTTCAACACATTCTTTTTGCTGAATCCGTCGGCAGATCCAAAAAAACTGGAAGCAAAATTTCCTGCATTTGTAGATAAATACATGGGAAACGGGCTGAAGGCAGCAGGCTTTTATAAAAAACAATTTTTGATCCCGGTCAAAGACATGCATTTATTTTCAGGGATGATTAATGATGTGTCTTCCTCTGATACCATCAGTGCCACGTATTTGTATATTCTCGCTTCCATTGCAATCTTCACCCTGCTGATCGCCTGTATTAATTTTATGAATTTGTCGACTGCCCGTTCTTCCAAAAGATCTGCGGAAGTCGGAGTTCGTAAAGTATTGGGCGCAGAAAGAAAATCTCTTATATGGCAATTTTTGGGAGAATCAATTTTAATGAGCACGATCGCTTTTGTGATTGCGTTGATTATTACAAAACTTTTGTTGACTGCATTCTCTCAGCTATCGGGGCGCAACCTCGAACTTGATTTCTCGCAGCATGGATTCATCATCGCAGGATTTCTTTTGCTATCTCTTATTACGGGCCTGCTTGCCGGAAGTTATCCCGCATTTTATCTCTCCTCATTCCAACCGGTCAAAGTATTGAAAGGAAGATTTTCAAATTCACTTTCGGCCGCCATGCTGAGAAAAGGATTGGTGGTGTTCCAGTTTATCATTTCGGTAGTTCTCATCATCGCTTCTATTATCATTGCCAACCAAATGAATTACCTGCGTTCAACTGATCTTGGATTTGCAAAAGATCAACAGATCATCATTCCACTGAGGACTACCACTGCAAAAGCCATCTACTCATCGCTGAAAAATGAAATCAAAAATAATCCACACGTACAAAATGTCGGTGCCAGTTTGTATTACCCGGGTATTATCAACCCGAGTGATATGAATGTGTACAGGGAAGGCAAAACCGCCAACGATTCAAAAGACATGATCACGAACTGGGTGGATGAAAGCCTTCTCCAAACACTGGGCATCAGGCTGACAGCAGGAAGATTATTTTCACCGGAATTCCCGGGGGACACCAATAATCATATCATCGTGAATGAAGAAGCGATCAGGCAGATTGGATTCAAATCACCTGAAAATGCAGTTGGCAGCAAAGTATATTTTGACTGGCGCGGACAAACTTACAACTATACCATTGTCGGAGTAGTAAAAGATTTTCATTTCCGGGATTTGCGTGATTCGATTCTGCCTTATTCATTTCTGCTCAATAACCAGCCAATGTATAATTACCTGGTTGTTCATGCAAAAGCCGCTGATGTAAGTCCGCTGTTAAAATCAATGGAGAACAGTTGGCGAAAACTCAATCCTGCCGAGCCTTTCGAATACAGTTTCCTGGATGAAGATTTTCAAAAAAATTATGAAGCAGAAAACAAGCTTTCATCAATTGTCGGATATTTCACGGTGATTGCTATCCTGATATCCTGCCTGGGTCTGTTCGGATTGGCCACCTTTAGTGCAGAGCAGCGCACTAAAGAAATCGGTGTTCGCAAAGTACTTGGAGCAAGCGTGTTTGGCATTGCAGCTTTATTATCAAAAGATTTTCTGAAGTTGGTATTGATCTCGATTATCATTGCATCACCCATTGCATGGTATGCAATGAATAAATGGCTGCTGGATTTTGCATATCGAACCCATATCCGCTGGACTGTATTCGCAATTACAATATTGACTGCAGTTTGTATTGCCCTGGTGACAGTAAGTTTTCAGGCAATCCGTGCGGGATTGGCAAACCCCGTGAAATCATTACGAACAGAGTGACTATAAATAAGTGAAAACCTGCCTGCCTGCAGGCAGGTTTGAGGACGGAATAGGAAGACGATAACAGTTGACAGACTTTGAAACCGACTGCTGTCATCTGTCAACTGACAACTGCCAACTAAAAATAAAATATGATCAAAAATTATTTCAAGACCGCATTAAGAAATTTAAGTCGCAATAAAAGCTTCACTTTTATCAATGTAATTGGCATGAGCATTGGCATTGCCTCCTGCCTGCTCATTTTTGTTATCATACAGTTTGAGCTAAGTTTCGATCGTTTTCATTCTAAAAAAGATCGCATATACAGGGTCGTTACCAAATTCAATCGAGCCGGAAACCTGGATTATACCAGCGGGGTGTCTGTTCCTGTTCCCGCTGCCATGCGGGCTGAATTTCCGCAATTAGAAACAGTGGCAGCTATTTCCGGTAGTGCGGGAAACCAGATTGCAGTCCCCGGAAGCCAGCCGGCTAAAAAATTCAATGAACCGAATATTTTTTATGCCGAACCGGAGGTTTCCAATATCCTCGATATCCGTTGGCTGGCTGGCGACAAAAAGGATGCACTTATAGAACCTAATACGGTCGTTCTTTCCAAAACCACTGCAGACAAATATTTCGGCGACTGGAAACAAGCCATGGGAAAAACGATCGTACACCAAAACAGGGAGACATTAAAGGTTACAGGTATTATTGATGATATGCCAATCAATTCTGATTTTCCCTTTTGCGTGGTCATTTCTTTCAAAACCAACGAAACTGCCAGAAGTACGGACTGGGGCAGTACTTCCAGCGACTTCAACTGCATGATTCTTCTGAAACCCAATTCTTCTCCTGAACAAATCCGCGCATTGTTACCTGCATTCAGAAAAAAACATTCGGATGATACGAAAAGCGAAATAAAAACTTCTTATTTACTGCAACCCTTAAGCGAAATTCATTTCGACGGAAGGTTTGGAAATTATAATGAAAGAACTTTTAGCAGGGAACTGATTGCGAGTTTATCTATCATTGGTTTATTTCTGCTGATCATTGCCTGCGTGAATTTTATTAATCTGGCTACTGCCCAGGCAATCAATCGTGCAAAAGAAGTAGGCGTTAGGAAAGTATTGGGGAGCAACCGGGGACAATTGATAGTACAGTTTTTAGGCGAAACATTTTTGATCACTTTATTTTCGATCGTGCTTGCCTGTTTCATATCCTGGTTTGTTTTGCCCAATCTCGGCCTTTTATTAAATATAAACATTAATCCCGGGTCAATTCAATGGCCAATAATTATATTATTCCTCCTCATCGTCGCTTTTGTAGTTACCACACTTTCGGGATTTTATCCTTCCATTATTTTATCAGGCTTTAATCCTGCTGCGGCATTAAAAAATAAAATCAGTTCCAAATCGGTCGGTGGCATTTCGTTGAGAAGAGTCCTTGTAGTTTTTCAATTTATTATTGCCCAGGTATTGATCATCGGCACGCTTGTGGTGATAAGCCAGATGGATTATTTCAGAAGCGCTCCGATGGGTTTTGACAAAAATGCCATCTTCAATGTACCGCTTCCCGGCGACAGTCTGAGCCATTCTAAAATAGGCGTATTACGTCAGCAGTTATTAGATCATCCGGGCATTTCGAATGTCAGTTTCAGTTTTTCTCCGCCTGCAAATAATGGCGATTGGACAAGCGACTTTACTTTCGACAGATCTCCCAAAACAACCAGTTTTGAGCCTACCTTAAAATGGGCAGACGCAGATTATTTCAAAACATATGGTCTGCAGTTGATTGCAGGGAGGGCCTATGTCCCGAGTGATACAGTCAACGAATTTGTAGTCAATGAAGCATTGGTAAAGAAACTTGGCTTAAAAAATCCAAAAGATATTCTTGGCAAGGAAATCAGTTTCTGGAACAGAAGAATTCATGCACGCGTTGTTGGTGTGATCCGCGATTTTCATTCTAATTCACTGCGTGATCCGATCGTACCTGCAGTGCTTGCCTGCAGAACAAGAAATTATTCCACCATCGGAATTAAGATTCAGGAAAGCAAAGCCAAAGAAATACTGGCCTTCGTCGAAAGATTGTGGAACCAGACTTTCCCGGATTATGTTTATGAATATAAATTCCTCAACGAAAAAATCGAACATTTTTATGACGAGGAAAACCAGTTGTCACAACTCTATAAAATTTTTGCAGGCATCGCCATTTTCATCTCCTGCCTGGGATTGTACGGGCTGGTATCATTCATGGCAATCCAAAGGACCAAAGAAGTAGGGATAAGAAAAGTATTGGGCGCCTCTGTTGGCAATATTGTGTATTTGTTTTCCAGGGAGTTCACCTTATTAATCGGAATTGCTTTTTTGATTGCAGCACCACTGGCTTATTACCTGATGCATCAATGGCTGAATAATTTTACTTTCAGGATCGACCTGGGACTGGGGTTTTTTATCCTTGCCATCATAGGTTCCATCCTGATTGCATGGATAACGGTGGGATATAAGGCGATTAGAGCCGCGATTGCTAACCCGGTGAAAAGTTTGAGAACAGAATGAGGCCAACCTCCGGGGTTCCGCGGAACTCCGGAGGTTTGTGCTATGATAAAAACGAATTGACATGTTCAAAAATTATTTTAAAACAGCGATCAGAAGTCTCTGGAAAAACAAGACATTCAGTACACTCAATATTTTAGGATTGTCAATCGGCATTGCCTGCGCCGGTTTGATTTTTCTATGGGTGGAAGACGAAATGGGTTATGACAATTTTAATATAAAGAAAGACAGGCTGTATTTTGCACGTGTTAATGCAATTTTAAATAATGGGGTATTTACCCATGGATCAACGCCGGGCATCATGGCTCCTTCCATGCAGCGGGAAATTCCGGGAATAGCGAATTCCTGCCGTACCACCGAAGATCTCAGGTCATCGCTTTTCACCATTGGGGATAAATCTGTCTATGCCGGGGGAAGATTTACAGAAACTTCCCTTTTCGATATGTTCACATTGCCCTTCGTACAGGGAAATCCTAAAGCCGCTTTTTCACAGTTGTACTCACTCGTAATTACGGAAAAAACTGCCAGGAAATTTTTTGGGAACGAAAAAAATGTGATCGGCAATACCGTACGTATGGACAATTCACAGAACTATGTAATATCCGGCGTGCTGAAAGATCTGCCGGAAAATTCCTCACTGCAATTTGAATGGCTCGCTCCTTTTGAAATTTGGTATAAACAAAGTCCGTGGGCCTGGGAGTGGAGTAATAATTGTCTCAGCACCTATGTCGAATTAAAGCCCGGGGTGAATGTAAACGACGTGAATAAGAAGTTATATAATTATGTTCAGCAAAAAGAGCCGAATTCAAATGGCCATGTTTTTTTATTCGGTATGAACAACTGGCATCTTTATAACGAATTTGATAATGGCAAACCAACAGGAGGTGGACAGATTGAATACGTTCATCTGTTTTCCACTATTGCATGGATCATTCTCTTTATTGCATGCATCAACTTCATGAACCTGGCAACAGCAAGAAGCGAGAAAAGAGCAAGGGAAGTAGGTGTTAGAAAAGTGCTGGGATCGGGAAAGAAAAAACTCGTGATACAGTTCATTGGAGAATCACTGTTCCTGACTTTTATCGCCGCCGTGGTCGCCATTGTCATCATGTCACTCGCATTAACACCATTCAATACAATGGTAGAAAAAAATCTTTCCCTGGGATTGAATCAACCATCGCATATCTGCGCTTTATTGGGAATTGTTTTTGTGTGCGGACTGGTTGCAGGCAGTTATCCTTCCCTCTATTTATCTTCTTTCAATCCGGTCTTTGTTTTGAAAGGAATAAAGTTAAAAACCGGCAGTGCCGCCTGGATACGAAAGGGGTTGGTAATAACCCAATTCACTATTTCTATCGTGTTGATCATTGGTACAATTATTATTTATCAGCAGATACAGCATATAAAAAGCAGAAAGCTTGGATTTGATAAAGACAGGCTGATTGAACTGAGAATGCAGGGTGATATGAAAAAGAATTTTTCAGTAATCAAAGAAGATTTTATTAGTGGGGGCATTGCAGAGAAGGTAACTTTATCTGACCACGCTACCATTTATAACGGCAATAACACAGATGGCCTTTCCTGGGAAACAAAAGCGCCGGGCAGCAAGGTCCTGATTTCATGGAGAAACGTAAGCACTGATTTTTTTTCAACTTCGGGGATGAAGATTATGGAAGGAAGAGATTTTAACCTGTCGGATACAACCAATTTTGATAAGCAGATATTAACTTCCAATGTAATTATTACGGAATCCTTCGCGAAACTCCTCGGCAAGGGGAGTGCTATTGGAAAAAGAATATACGATGAGCATGACAGCGCGCTGAATGCAACAGTGGTAGGAGTTGTCAATGATTACGTGTATGGGAATATGTATGGCAGACCCGATCCTGTTATCTTTTTCTGTATGGACCCGCGATTTTCTCAAGTTATGTACGTACGCACAAAACCGATGATCAATCCCGAACAAATACTCTCAAAAATGGAAGCCATCATGAAAAAAGATAACCCGTCTTATCCATTAGAATACCAATTTGTGGACGAACAGTTCAACCAGATGTTTGGGAGTGAAATGCTGATCAGTAAATTATCAAGGGTATTTGCAGCACTTGCGATTCTTATTTCATGCCTGGGTTTGTCTGGCCTGGCTGCATACACCGCCGAGCGGAGGACAAAAGAAATCGGGATACGCAAAGTGCTGGGTGCGAGTGTTTCAAGCGTTACAGGTCTACTGTCTAAAGATTTTTTGCGGCTGGTTCTGGTATCCTGCCTGGTTGCTTTTCCTATTGCCTGGTGGATGATGAATCATTGGCTGAGGAATTATCAATACAGGATTGAAATAAGCGGATGGATATTTTTAATTGCCGGATTGCTAGCCATATCGATCGCATTGATTACAGTAAGTTTTCAGGCAATAAAAGCAGCACTGACAAACCCGGTGAAGAGTTTGAGAACGGAATAGAGCGATGGGCGTTGACCGATGATCGTGGGTCAATCTTAGTTGAAGACCGCGTCAAGAGTCGGACATCCGCCAAGGATCAGCGGTCACCTGTAAACTCTGAACCGTTAACTGTCAACTAAAAAATTATGCTTAAAAACTATTTCAAAGCCGCATGGCGGAATTTAAGTAAGAATAAATTTTATTCATCCATTAATATCGCCGGGTTGGCGGTAGGATTGGCTATCGGGATTATTATTTTATTATGGATACAGGATGAACTGAGCTTTGATGGCTTTCATAAAGAGGCAAAAAATATTTATCGGCTCGAAAACCAGGTGGGCACGGGTAGTAGCATTCAAATCTGGACCTCAACCAATGCCCCGATCGCGACAGAAGCTAAGACTCATGCGCCGCAAGTGAAAGATGCTGTGCGGATTGCATTCAACAATTTTTATTCGACTTATAAATATGGTGACAAACTATTCGCAGAAACCAAGACCTTTTTTACTGATCCCTCATTCTTTTCCATTTTTGATTTCCACCTGATTAAAGGTGACAATGCAAAACCTTTCACTGATGAAAATTCCATCGTCGTCACCGAAACTACAGCCAGACGTTATTTCGGCAACCAGGATCCATTAGGTAAAGTGATTGTCGGAGATAATAAAGCAAATTTCACTGTAAGTGGAGTGATCAGGGATTTCCCAAAAAATTCAAGTATTGACGGAGATATTTTTTTCCCGATGAGTCTCACAAATAAATATTTACATACAGACCGGAATGATAACGGAAATATTGACAATGATTGGGAGACATTTGACTACACTACTTTTTTGCTGGTACAGCCGGGCACATCCATACCTGCCTTATCCAAAACACTTCGTGATCTTCATCTTAAGCATGAGCCGGCAGATACAGATATTAAATATCTTCTACTCGAACTTGGGAAAATGCATTTGTACAAGGCCGATGGTTCCCCTGCAGGAATAGAAACCGTCAGGATATTTTTCATCGTGGCCTTACTCATATTAGTCATTGCGTGCATCAACTACGTCAATCTTTCTACCGCCAGGTCAATGCTCCGATCGAAAGAAGTAAGTCTCCGGAAAATAGTCGGCGCCAACCGAATGCAGTTGTTGGTACAGTTCATTATAGAAACTGCTTTGCTATTCCTGATCGCTGCATTCTTCGCAATCGTTCTTATTTACCTGCTCATGCCTGCGTTCAATAAGATTTCGGGTAAAGAACTGACGGTGGATCTCACAAACTTCTCCATCTGGCGAATCATTATACTTTCCATTGCAGGCACGCTTGCGGTATCAAGTATTTATCCTGCGATGTTACTCTCATCTTTCGAACCGGTCAAAGCATTGAAAGGAAAAATCACTGCAGGACTGGGAACCGTCGGTTTCAGAAAGATTTTGGTCGTAAGCCAATTTGCGGTTTCCGTGGCACTCATTATAGGCACTATTGTCATCAGCAATCAACTAAGGTATATCTGGTCAAAACAATTGGGGTACGATAAAACGCATGTATTTTCTTTTTGGATGCGTGGAGCAAATGATCATTATGAAGCAATAAAAAACCAATTGCTTGGTAAGCCGGGAATAGCCGATGTGACCCGCGCGGCCGGAAATATCGTAAGCCTCGGGGAACAAACCGGCGATAACAACTGGGATGGAAAAGGCGCTAACCAAACTTTCATGCTATACCCGCTTAGCGTTGACAAAAATTTTATTCCTTTTTTCAAACTACAATTGGTTGCAGGGAAAAATTTCACAGGTGCAATCAATGATTCCGCACACTTCATTTTGAATGAAACCGCTGTGCGTGAAGCAGGGATAAAGGACCCCATTGGCAAGCGTTTCAAAATGTGGAAAGCCGACGGAACGATCATTGGAGTGGTGAAAGATTTTCATTTTGCTTCGATGAAACGTAAAATAGAGCCGGCAGTTTTATATTACTACCCCAGGATCAATAATTTCATATTCATAAAAACTTCAGGAGAAAATGCGGTAAAAGCAATAACCGGAACCGAAGCGGTATGGAATCAATATAATGCCGGCAATCCTTTCAGCTATAATTTCCTGGATGAAACTTTTCAAAACCTGTATAAATCGGAGCAGCAAACCGGAACGTTGTTTAATGTCTTTGCAGGAATCGCCATCCTTATCTCCTGTTTGGGATTGTTGGGACTGGCCACCTTTACTGCGCATGTACGTACCCGTGAAATCGGTGTCAGAAAAGTGCTCGGGGCCAGTGCCGGTAGCATCATCAGGCTTCTGGCAAGAGATTTCATCAGGTTAGTGCTGATAGCCATAGTTATTGCTATTCCTGTTGCCTGGTACGTGATGAACCAATGGCTGCAGGATTTTGCTTATAAAATCAGTATCGGTTGGACGGTATTCGCTTTTGCGGGGTTGATTGCAATAGTTATTTCAATAATCACCATCAGTTTTCAATCCCTGAAAGCGGCGCTGGCTAATCCGGTTAAAAGCCTGAGAACGGAATAAGACCCCCGCCCCTAAAGGGGAGTTATGATAAAAACAGTGTGAGAAAATTTTTGTATTAATTAATAATTAAACAAGCTTCCAAAAGTGGAGGGAATAATAAATCCTTCCGCCGAGGCGGAAGGATTTAGGAGGGCTTATGCTTAAAAATTATTTCAAGACCGCGTGGAGAAATTTGCTGAAGAACAAAACATTTTCTCTGATCAACATTGTCGGCCTTGCCATTGGCATGGCTGCCTGCTTGATGATCATCCTTTTTGTTTCTTATGAAAGAAGCTTCGACAATTTTCATTCAAAGAATATTTACCGGTTGAATGAAGTGCAAAAATTCGAAGGCATGGTGGCTTCACAGAAAGTCGGGTTGTCGATGTTTCCCATGGGGCCTACGCTGAAACATGAATTCCCTGAAATAAAAAATTTTACGAGAATTCACTGGGAAGACAAGTATCAAATGACCTATGGCGATAAACGAATGTATATTCCCCACACGTTCTTCGTCGATTCAACCTTTTTTCAAATATTCGATTTCAAATTGATTGCAGGAAACCCGGCGACCGTTCTGCAAAAACCAAACAATGCTATATTAACAGAATCCACAGCAGAAAAATTATTTGGGAAAGAAAATCCCATCGGTAAAGCCATCACCCATTATGCCGGCGATACATTAAGTTATGTAGTAACGGGAGTAATGCAAAATCCGCCGCAAAATTCCCAGCTTCAGTTTGATGCCCTGTTTTCATTTAGTACCTATTATAGCCGCTACCCGCCGATGATCGATAACTGGGGTGGCAACTGGCTCGATACCTACCTGGAATTGGCTCCCGGAACAAGGCAGGCAGCTCTTGAAAAAAAGTTTCCTGCCTATTTAAAAAAATATATGGCACGTGATAACAACTGGAAAAGTTATGAGTTGTTCCTTTTGCCGCTTAAAGATGTTCATGCCAATGCCACTGATATTGGACTGGATTACCTTAACTACCAGAAATTCGATAAGAACTACACCAATATCTTTTTTATGATCGCCTGCGCTGTGATGTTGATAGCCTGCATTAATTTTATGAACCTCGCCACAGCGCGTTCAGTTGAAAGAGCAAGAGAAGTGGGCATTCGAAAATCAATCGGCGCGCATCGATGGCAGTTAGCCATTCAGTTTATTTGTGAATCGATTGTTTTATCCCTGATTGCCTTTTTGCTCGCTATTGGATTGGTGAAACTTTTTCTTCCCTTGGTAAATCAATTAAGCCAGCGTAATCTTCAATTGAATTTATTCAGCAATTTCTGGCTCATCCTGCTGATTATATTCGGCGTAGCCGTGGTTGGAATATTGTCGGGACTTTACCCTGCAGCATATCTATCATCCTTTCAACCTTCCAAAGTGTTGAAGGGGTCAGCGCAAACGGGAAAGAATAAAAGCCTGTTCAGAAACATCCTGGTTACCGGCCAGTTTGTAACTGCCATCTTTCTCATCATTGCCAGCATTTTTTTGGTCAGGCAACTACGCTTCATGCAGAGTCGTGATCCGGGATATAGTCGCGACCAGGTGGTAACAATTCCATTGGATGATATCACTTACCGGAAATATGGCTTGTTGAAACAGGAATTATTAACCAATACTTTGGTCACCGGAGTCACTGCTTCCCAGGACCAGTTGGGAAGTCATCTGGATCAGTCAGGGATTGAGTTCAGGGGGGATGGTCCATTGCGAAATCTGACTTCAACCAGATTAATTGTCGATCCTGATTATCTCAAATTGTATAAAATTCAGTTGCTCCTCGGCAAAAATTTTTCGGATGAAAAATCTGCCAATGGAAAAGAATATATTATTAATGAAGCGCTGGCGAAGGAATTGTTGAAAGACGGAAAACATACCAACTACGATTTCCTGCTCGGTAAACATTTTGGATTTGATTCGGCAGGTTATATCGTTGGCATTGCAAAAGATTTCAATTTTAATTCCCTGCATTATAAAATTGAAACGATGTTCATGTTCAACCAGAAAGAATGGGGGTATAGTACCATATCTGTAAAAATAGACGGCAATAAAGCTAAAGAGGCGCTCGCTTTTATACAATCCGTCTGGCAAAAAGAATTCCCGGACCATCCATTTGAATACCAGTTCCTCGATGATCATTTTGCTGACCTGTATCGTGCCGATTCGCAGATAACAGAAATTGTTGCGGTGCTTGCCATTCTGGCCATCATCATTTCCTGTCTTGGATTATTCGGAATGGCCTCCTACTCTGCTGAAAAAAGAATCAAAGAAATCGGCATCAGGAAAGTGCTGGGTGCATCCGTTCAAAATATCGTCGGTATGCTCTCCAAAGATTTTTTGAAATATGTGTTGATCGCTTCATTGATTGCATGGCCCCTGGCATGGTATGCCGTTCATAGATGGCTGCAGGATTTTGCTTATCGCGTGGATATAAGCTGGTGGATTTTTGCCATTGCGGGACTTGCAGCCTTGTTGATTGCACTTTTGACCATAAGTTTTCGTGCGATCAGGGCGGCGACGGCAAACCCGGTGAAGAGTTTGAGAACGGAATAACTTTTTAGCCTGGCATTTAAATGCCGGGCTAAGAAAATTGGCCAACGGCCAACGATTATGGGCAGCATAAAATGAATTACCATGTTAAAAAACTATTTCAAAACCGCGTGGCGGAATATTGTTCGAAATAAAACATTTTCGCTTATCAATATCTGCGGATTGGCCCTTGGCATTGCAATCAGTCTATTGATATTTTTTTGGGTGAATGATGAAAGAAGTGTGGATGCGTTCCATAAAAATAACCGGTACCTGTACAATGTTTATGAGATAGCCTTTGCCGACAATAAAATAGACGCAGATTACGAGACACCGGCACTACTCGCCGATCAGATAAAAAAAGAAATTCCCGAAGTGCAATATGCAGCAGGTTCCGACTGGAATGATGATTATACTTTCAGAACAGATAATAAAACCATCAAAGAATCAGGCGCATTCGCAAGTGAAGATTATTTCAAAATATTCAGCTTTCCCTTGTTGCAGGGGAATGCAGCTTCAGCGTTGAATAATCCATTTGCCATAGCCATATCAAAAAAAATGGCAACAGATTTCTTTGGCAGTCCGCAGTCTGCCATTGGCAAAACATTACAACGCGATGATGGAAATGGATGGAAAACTTTTACCATCGCTGCAGTATTTGATAATGTTCCCGCCAACTCAACGTTGAAATTTGATTTTGTCATTAACTGGCAGGCTTATTATGAAGAGCATCCTGAAATGAAAATGTGGGGTAATTTCGGACCGCTTACAAACATTATGTTAAGGGATGATGCAAATGTTGAATCAGTAAAAGCTAAACTTAAAAATTTTCTTGATAAATTTTCTGTTGAAAGCAGTGGTAATAAAATAGAATTGAACCTGCAGCCTTTCAGTGAAAGATACCTGCACTCCAATTTTGTCAACGGTGAAATAAACGGCGGCAGAATTGAATATGTAAGATTGTTCAGCATTATTGCTTTGTTCATTATATTAATTGCCTGCATCAACTTCATGAATCTTGCCACTGCGCGTTCGGTAAAAAGAGCAAAAGAAGTAGGTGTGCGAAAAGTGACAGGGGCTTTGCGCAGTTCGCTGATAAAACAATTTATGATTGAAGCAGTACTACTTACTTTTTTTGCCGTTGTTATTGCTCTATTTCTTGTGAGTGTTTTATTGCCTGTGTTTAGCAATATCACGGGAAAGCATATCGTAATGCCTTTAACCCGTTTTTCCTTTTGGTTGCAGTTGCTGGGGCTTGCTACTATTACCGGATCTGTTGCAGGCAGCTATCCGGCGTTGTTTTTATCTTCTTTCAATCCCGCAAAGGTTTTAAAAGGAACGATGAAATTCAGCACCCATGCTGTTTTGTTTCGTAAAGGCCTGGTAATATTTCAATTTGTATTATCTCTTATTCTTATTAATGCTACGATAATTGTTTCAAGGCAGATAAATTTTATTCAAACAAAAAACATAGGCTATAACAAGGAAAATCTTATTTATATCCCGATTGAAGGAACACTTACCAGGCAATACGCTTTTTTCAAACAGGAGGCAGTAAAAATGCAAGCTATAAAGCAAGTGTCCTGTATTGACCAATCACTTCCGGTTTTAGACAATGGAACAACATATATCGACTGGGAAGGCAAAGCGACAGACTTCAAACCATCCTTTACTAACGCAAGAGTGGGATATGATTTTATAAAAACGGCAGGTATACAAATGGTACAGGGTAGAGAATTTTCTCCAGATTTTCCGACAGATTCGATTGGGTATATTCTTAATGAAACCGCAGTAAAAAAAATTGGCTATAAAAATCCCCTTGGCCGCAGCTTTTCTCTTTGGGGCAAAAAAGGAACTATTATCGGCGTGATAAAAGATTTTCATTTTGCCTCGCTGCACGAGCGGATAAACCCACTGGTTCTGCATTTTCGCCAGGAAAATCCCTGGGGTGCTATATTGATTAGAACACAGACAGGACAAACAAAACAGGCAATAGAAAGTCTTAGTCAATTATGCAGTCAAATAAATCCAAAGTTTCCGTTTACCTATCAATTCGCTGACCAGGAATATCAAAAATTGTATAAGAGTGAAGCAGTGATTGGCAAGCTAAGCGATTGCTTTGCATTCCTTGCCATTTTTATTTCCTGCCTTGGGCTTCTTGGATTAGCCATGTTTACCACAGAACAACGCACCAAAGAAATTGGCGTGCGTAAAGTATTAGGCGCAAGCGCCACATCATTGTTTACCTTATTATCCAAAGAATTTATTATGCTTGTTGTTGCCGCATTATTCATTGCGACGCCATTGGCATGGCTGGCAATGAATAAATGGCTCGAAGATTATGCTTACAGAATAAATATTAATTGGATGATATTTCTGGTTGCAGGATTGCTGGCAATTATGATAACATTAATAACAATAAGCTTTCAAACAATCAAAGCTGTGTTAGTGAATCCGGTAAAGAGTTTGAGAACGGAATGAATCTTAGCCCGGCATTTAAATGCCGGCTAAGAAAATTGGCCATCGGCCAACGATTAACGGCTATCATAAAATAGAAAATATGATCAAAAATTATTTAATCGTTGCATTGAGAAATTTCTGGCGCAACAAGATTTTTTCGCTGATCAATATATTCGGATTAGCCATCGGCATCAGTTCCTCGCTGGTAATTTATCTTATCATTCACCACGAATTCAGCTATGATAAATTTGAAAAAGATGGTGACAGAATCTATCGCCTGGTGTCGGATATGCATTTTCCGGATAATGACTTTAAGAATTCGGGCGTCTGTGGGCCTTTACAAGCGTTCGTACGAAGCCAGGTTACTGCTGTCGAAGCATCAACTGCTTTCTGGACGATGGGTAAAATAAAAGTGGAGGTCCCCCGTGATGCCAACAAGCTCAGCAATTTCCACAAGCAGGATAAAATAATTTTTGCAGACGATCAGTATTTCAAATTCTTCCAATATCATTGGCTGGCTGGTTCTGTAGAGAATGCATTGGACGGTCCCAATAAAGTCGTGTTAACCGAAAGCCGTGCCAGGACTTATTTCCCTTCAACCGACATCAATAAAATTATCGGTAAGCCGATCGTATACAATGATACAATTCAGGCAATGGTTTCGGGCATTGTAAGGGACCTCGATGAAGTAACAGATTTTACCTTTAAGGAGTTCATATCCTTTGCCACTTATCTTCCTACCCTAAAAAATCAAAGTGGCTACGACAAGTGGGGGAGCATTAATTCATCATCCCAGTTTTTTATCAAACTAAAGAAAAACAGCAACCCTGTTCTGGTAGAAAAACAAATCCAGGAGCTCCGCAAAAAAAATGCAAAAGATGAATACCTGAAAACTGATAACCATCTTCAAGCGCTCGGAGATCTTCATTTCGATAATAATTACGGGACTTACACTGAACCAATGGGAAATAAGAAAACCTTATACGGACTGATTGCCGTAGCAATCTTCCTCCTATTATTAGGGTGCATCAATTTCATGAATCTTACTACTGCCCAAGCAGCGCACCGCGCCAAGGAAATCGGAATAAGGAAGACCATGGGTAGTTCAGCCTGGCAATTGATATCTCAATTTTTGGGGGAAACATTCTTACTAACGGCATTGTCTACCTGCTTATCAGCCGTGCTCACGCCTGTCATACTCAAAATATTCTCTGATTTTGTTCCTGCCGGTCTTTCTTTTAATTTGGTAAAGCAACCCAACATACTGGTTTTTATTATCCTGCTGGCTTTGCTGGTGAGTCTTTTGTCCGGTTTATATCCTGCGTTTATTCTTTCCCGTTACCAGCCGGCAGCAGTGCTGAAAAATTCAGCGCATGCGAATCCTGGTCAAAGTCGCAAGGCTTCGCTGCGAAAAATATTGACGGTTTCCCAATTTGCTATTGCGCAGTTCCTGATCATTGCTACCGTAGTCGTAGGCAAGCAGATACGCTATTCCTTAAATACGGATATGGGTTTTAGGAAAGATGCCATCATTAATTTTAGCGCTCCATTTGACTTCTGGCATCCCGATAACAAGCAGTTCATTTTACAACAAAAGCTGAAAACAATTCCCGGAATTCAAAAGATGAGTCTCTCCGGAGCGCCGCCTGCGTCTAACGGGATCATGATGGGTACAATACAATTCAACCAAGATGGAAAAGAGATTGAGACAACAGTTGAATTTAAAACAGCTGATACGAGTTACCTGGATTTGTATAATCTCAAACTGCTTGCGGGCCGGAATATACACCAAAGTGATTCTACCATGGAATATCTGGTAAATGAAACGTATGCCAGGTTCCTGGGATTCCGCAACCCTGCTGATATTGTTGGTAAATTTCTTGGGCGATTGGGTAACAAGTATCCCGTAGTTGGTCTTGTTGCCGATTTTCACGCAAAATCCATGCAAGAATCTATTCGTCCCATGGTGCTGACCTGTGAGCAAAAATATCAATCGGAATTCAGTATACTGCTTCGACCGAAAGGAGAAAATACCGATAATTGGAAGGCAACAATCAAGAGAATTGAAAAAGCTTATAAAGAGGTTTATCCCGAAGAGGAATTCAGCTATGAATTTTTCGATGAATCGATTGCAAAATTTTACACAGAAGAACAGCATATATCCAAATTGTTGAACTGGTGTTCCGGACTTACGATATTCATCAGCTGTCTCGGTCTGCTTGGGTTAGTAATATTCACTACTACACAAAGAACAAAAGAAATCGGAGTCCGCAAAGTACTCGGCGCATCTGTATCACAGATCATAACCCTGCTGTCGAAAGATTTTATGCAATGGGTATTTGTAGCATTCATTATTGCAGCGCCACCGGCATGGTGGGCCATGCATAAATGGTTGCAGGGTTATACATACCGAACGGCATTCAGCTGGTGGATATTCGCAGGAAGCGGAATTATCATGTTACTCATTGCATTGTTCACACTCAGCATTCAGACTTTGCGATCGGCAATGGAGAACCCTGTGAAAAGTTTGAGAACGGAATAAGGCAACCTCCGGGGTTCTGAGGAACCCCGGAGGTTCCAGTTAATATAACAATTTTCCATATGTTAAAAAACTATTTCAAAATCGCCTGGCGTAACCTGATAAAAAACAAACTCTACTCGTTTGTAAACATCATCGGGTTATCGATTGGTATTACCAGTTGCATCCTGATTGGATTGTATGTCGGTCATGAACTGAGTTATGATCGTTTCCATAAGAATGCTGACCGGATTGTCCGGGTCACAATGGAATTCAGCAGCGGAGGTACTGTCGGAAAATATGCCTTTACGGGAACCAAAGTTGGTCCTCAGTTTGCCAGGACTTTCCCACCAGTCAATGCTTTTGTCAGAACATTTAAATTTCCCAGGGTCGTTGCTTATGGCAATAAAATATTTGATGAAAGCAATTTCTTATATGCTGATTCATCCTTCTTCAGGATTTTCTCATTCAAATTATTAAAAGGAGATCCAACAAGCGTACTGCAGGCTCCCAATCAATTAGTGATGACTGAAAGCACAGCCAAAAAATATTTTGGGAATGAAGATCCTGTTGGCAAAACAGTGAGGGTGAGCAATGACAAAGATTTTACAATAACGGGGCTCGTGCAGGATCCTCCCGGCAATTCACAAATGCATTTTGATTTTGTGGCTTCCTTCACCAGTCTGGATGCATCCCAAAGCGAGGATTGGTGGACTGCCAATGACGTTACTTATCTACTGCTCAATCGTGCAGACCAGATTCCGGAATTGCAGAAACAGGTTACTGCTTATATGAAAACCCCGCAAGTGAGGCAGGAAGCAAGAGAAGAAGGATCCAATTATCTGACTTATCATCTCGAGCCGTTGAAGGAAGTGCATCTGTATTCTGCGCTCAACGGATTCGAACCGAATGGAAATATAACGTATATCTATATACTCGGAGCCATCGCAGTCCTCATCCTTGTGATCGCCTGCGTGAATTACACCAATCTTACCACAGCACAGTCGGCCGGACGCAGCGGGGAAATAGGTATCAGGAAAGTATTGGGAGCTACACCGAAACAAATCTTTGGACAACATTTGGGTGAATCGGCCTTGATCACTTTTATTTCGCTTTTGTTGGCCTCACTGCTCAGCATCGAACTATTACCTCTTTTCAACCGCCTTACGGATAAATCATTAACGGCTTCCTTTCTCCTCCATCCCCTTCCGATATTTTTATTATTGTCTTTGAGTTTGATCGTCAGCCTGCTTGCAGGATCTTATCCGGCCTTCATCCTGTCGAACGAAAAACTGGCCGGGATCCTCAAAACAGGTTTCAGTTTTTCCAATGCAGGCAGTGGACTAAGAAAGAGCCTGATCATTGTACAATTTGTGATCTCCGTTTTCCTGATCGTATCCACCATTGTTATCCTCCAGCAACTTCATTTTATCCAGCACAAAAACCTGGGCTATGATAAGGACCATATCATTGTGCTGCCGGTCGACCACCGGATGCACCGGGATTATGATGCGATCAAAAAAGCAATCAGCCTGAATCCGAACGTGATTTCGGTGGGCGGCGCACATGAAAGCCCGACTTTTGTCCAATGGGGAGACGGTATTGTCGCAGATAAAGGTTCAGAAAAAAAAGAACTTCCCATT
>DATJWE010000122.1:0-10201 GCA_035501475.1 Puia sp.
TTTGTGATCCGATTTCTGAACCGGACAACTATTTCACCGGGGATTTTAATATTGACATTAAGATGTTGGAAAGGAATTTGACGGAACTGATTTCAAGGCATCGAATTGCCGGATGAGAAATCAGACGGATCCTTTATTCCTGATTTCTAAATTCAGTGTATGTTAAAACTTCTTATTGGCGCCATTATTCTTTGTGCCGTCCATTTTTTTGCTGATGGTCAATCCCTGTACGAGCCAAGAAATCTTGTAGCTGCAGGCAAAAAGGGAACAAGATCCAGCGACGGTCTCCCAGGAAGAAATTACTGGCAGAATCATGCACGGTACAATATATCTGTCAGCCTTTCGCCGCCAGTCCGCCAGGTAAATTGTTTTGAGACGATTGAGTACTACAATAACAGTCCTGACACCATCAGAAATCTGACAATTAAATTATTTATGAACATACATAAACCCGGTGCGCCCAGAGCGACAGGAGCCGTCGAAGATTATCTCACTGCCGGGATAAAAGTTGACAGCTTCAGCATCAATGGAAATACGCGCAAGTGGCAGGAAATCCCCTACCTTTTCACCTGGCAACCTGTTGTGCTGCCAACACCGCTGAATCCCCATGACTCTGTCGAGCTTTTTTTTCGATGGAACTACAGCGTGGCGCAACAATTCGGAAGAGAAGGTGTCATCGATTCAACAAGCTTTTTTCTCTCCTATTTTTATCCGCGGGTTGCAGTTTATGATGACTACAACAGATGGGATCAAATGGAGTTTACGGATGCACAGGAATTCTACAGCGATTTTAATGACTATTCTGTTTCGGTCAATGTTCCAAAAAATTTCATCGTGTGGGGAACAGGCCATTTGCAAAATCCTGAATCTGTTTTGCAGTCAGCCTTTGCTGATCGCTATCTAAAATCTGCAACGTCCGATGATGTGATTCCTATTGTTTCCGCAAAAGATATAGCATCAGAGAGAGTCACAGTTCAAAACCCCATGAATAGCTGGAATTTTAGTTCCACTGGAATCCCTGATGTTGCATTTGGTGTTAGTGATCATTTCTTATGGAATGGAACCAGCGTCGTAATCGATAGCAGTATACTGAGACGGGTCGCAGTGCAGACTATTTGCGACAGCTCTTCCAGAGACTTTCCTGATTTAGTTGCTTATGCGCGCCACATCGTCGACAGGTTTTCGAATGACTGGCCTGCTATCCCCTATCCGTATGAAAAGCTGATACTTTTCCAATCCTATTTGGGAATGGAATACCCCATGATGGCCGGCTGTCCTTCGTTTCCAGATCCGACAATGTCAAAATCGATCGCTGCGCATGAGATCTCGCATGCCTATTTGCCATTTTACACGGGGATCAATGAAACAAGGTATGGGTTTCTTGATGAGGGATGGGCTACGATGAATGAATATTTTGCAAACACAGAACTCATGGGGCAGGTCAGAGCAGCGGATTTTTTCAAACAGTTTCGTGTTTCGAGTTGGTCGCATGGTGTTTCGCCCTTAAAAGATATTCCCATCATAACCCCGGGAGATGCCCAAAATGGATCGAGCCTTTTTGAGAACGAATACACAAAGGCCACTCTGGGATTCCTCGCGCTGAAAGATTTATTGGGAGACCAGCTGTTCAAGCGATGCCTGAAAGAGTTTGCTTCGAGATGGCAAGGGAGACATCCCTCCCCATGGGATTTTTTTTATACATTCAACGACGTCGCCGGGAATTTGAACTGGTTTTGGAATAGCTGGTATTTCTCCAATGGATTTATTGATTATTCGCTGGCCGGCGTTAAAAGCAAGAGTTTGAACTATGATATCGATATCATTAATTTGGGTGGATTGGCCGCTCCTTTAGATCTGCAAATTACCTATGCAGATGGCACAAAGGAAACCCGGCATCAAACGCCTGGGTTATGGAAAAGCGATATGAAGGACACGATCGTTCATTTGAGTTCCAAAAAAGAAATTATTTCCATCGTCATAGATACCGGAGTTTTTATGGATGCAAATGAAAAAAATAATGCATGGCGGAGATAAGATGGTTGCGTAGCAAAAGTTCGTTTGCGCAATGACATTGAATTTGATTTTGGTATTGGTCATACTCTCAGCATGAAAAAAGTCATGATACTCACCGATGTTGATTTTTGGAGAAGGGGCGCGGGCCATCGAGCAAGGATTTCACAGCTGGTCCGTTATTTGTCAGGCAAAGTTTATCTAACGGTCATGTATATAGGTGGATTGGCGGATGGCTCTGCAGATCTTGCCGCAAGCGAAGGAGCTTATGATTTAATCTCCCTCCCCGACGACAAAGCCCCGACTGGTTCCCAGTATTTGAGTTTGCTAAAAAAAATCATAAAGGATGCTCATTTCGATTGGTGTATTGTCGAGTATATTCATCTTACTCTTTATATTGAAAACTTTTCCGCCCTTACCCGATTCATTTTGGATCTTCATGATATCAACAGCGAGCGTTACCAAAGTTTTAAAGAATATGGCTATCCTGCTGCGCAGGTGGCATTGTCGAAGGGGCAAGAAAAGCGGATCTATGCACTATATGATTATATCATGGTTTTATGCGAGCCTGACTTCAGGAGTCTCGCGCAAATGGTTCCAAAGAAGAAACTTCTTCTTAATCCTCACCCTGAAACGATTAGGGAACGATACATCCGAAAACGAGTAAAATCAGTTGGTTTTGTGGCCAGCGAATATTTGCCAAACAGAGATGCCATACTTTTCTTTATTGACAAGTGCTGGCCAAGGATTGTGCGCAAACACAATGTTGAACTTTTGATATTTGGAAATGTCGTCAACACCATCAGTCGCGCGATTCAAGATACAACTATCAAATTGAAGGGATTTGTCGAAGATGCCGAGGAAATTTACGGCCAAATCGACATCGTGATTAATCCTGTTCGTTTCGGGGCCGGATTAAAAATAAAAAATATCGAGGCGTTGGCTAACGGTCTCCCCCTGGTAACGACGACGCACGGGGCAAGGGGGATTGAAGAAGCAGCACAAAAATCATTTGTTTTGGCGGACAGCCCGGATGAATTCACGTACCAGCTTGACGAATTGATTCAAAACTACGGGCTCAGAAAAAAGCTGAGCCGATCGGCAAAGAAGTTTATCAGGGACAGCTATTCTCCGGACCATTGTTTTGAATCCCTGTATTATGTGATCAGCCGAACGAATCATCCTGCCCAGCCAGAATGAAACAGTGGCTGCTTCGTCGCGAAGCGATGCAAACAAGGATGACGAATCACTGCATCATGAGCCATCAACAAAACACCTCAGTATCTTTGTAAAGTAAAAAATGGAGACGCAAAAAAAGTATAGCTTTATCAGAAGGAATTTGCTCAAGATAAAATTGACCCGGAAAGATCTTAGCCAAGTGTCATTGATACTGACATATCTGAGACCGTACAGATTGCAATTTTCTTCCGGACTGATTTTCATTTTTCTTTCGAGTCTCACCTCCATGGCCCTGCCTTTTCTGCTGAAAGAATTGATCGACTCCGCCCGAGGACTTAGCCCAAAAGGATTTCTTCATTCAGGCAGCAGAATTACGATCGCCCTGATCATTGCGCTGATGCTGCAAACGCTTTTCACATTCATCCGATCTTATCTTTTCACACTTGTCGGTGAAAAACTCCTGTCCGATATACGCAAGGACGTCTATGCCAGGATGATCATGATGTCCATGAATTTTTTTTCCCAAAGGAGAGTTGGAGAGCTATCGAGCCGGCTGAACTCTGACCTGTCGCAGATTCAAAACTCGATAACCTATTTGTTCGCGGAACTGATCAGAGGCGTTCTCACCATTCTTATAGGGATTGCACTGATATTATTTATATCGGTGAAGTTGACACTTGCGATGCTGGCCATCGTACCTCTCCTGGCAATTACAGCGGTTTTTTTTAGCCGTCGCATTCGCAGAGGTGCAAGGGAAACTCAGGATCAACTGGCAGACACCAACATCATTTTACATGAGACTTTGCAGGGAATTGCGAACGTCAAAGCCTTCACCAATGAATGGTTCGAAATCTCAAGGTACGGAGCAAGCATGAACAAGGCGATCAGACTTGCCATCAGAAACGGAAAAAACAGAGGCCTGTTGTCATCCGGCCTGATGTTTGGGACCTTTGGTACAATCGTCTTAATTGTTTGGTTTGGGACCGTGTTGATGAGCTCCGGAAAACTTTCTTTTGGTGACCTGACTGCCTTTGTCATTTACACGGTCTATGTCGGCGGTAATATCGCCAGTTTCGCCGAGTTGTTCAGCCAACTCCAAAGAGCTTTGGGTGCAACGCAAAGAGTAAGAGAATTGCTGGATTCTATACCGGAATCCATTGAAAATAAGAATTCAACTGTAGAATCAAAAAATAGATTGTACGGAAAAATAAATATCAGCAATGTTTCTTTTTATTATTCCTCACGTGAGTCAGTACAGGTATTGGATGAGGTCTCTATTCATATTGAGCCTGGCAGCAAAGTGGCGATAGTCGGTCAAAGCGGCGCGGGAAAATCCACTATTGCGGCGCTGTTACTTCGGTTTTATGAACCATCAAAAGGCAATATATTTTTTGACGGCAGAGATGCCGGCAGTATTCCGCTATCACAGTTGCGCAAACAAATTGCAGTGGTTCCCCAGGAAGTATTTCTGTTCGGTGGCACAATCCTTGAAAATATCGAATATGGAAAACCGGGTGCTCCGATGAGCGAAGTTGAAAAAGCGGCACGACTCGCATATGCCCATGAATTCATAGTCGAATTCCCGGAGGGATACAACACGGTTGTGGGCGAACGCGGCATTAAACTTTCAGGAGGACAACGTCAGCGTATCGCCATCGCCCGCGCAATTTTGAAAGATCCGGTGGTGCTGATACTGGATGAGGCAACCAGCGCACTCGATGCGGCTTCAGAATTTATTGTTCAAAAAGCGCTGGAGAATCTGATGCGCAGTCGCACATCGGTGATCATCGCGCATCGCTTGTCAACGATCCGCAGTGCTGACCAGATTGTTGTTTTAGACAAAGGGCGAATCCAGGAAAAAGGAACACATGCGGAGCTTGCAGCAAAGGAAGATGGTTTGTACCGGCATCTAAACCGGCGACAGTTGGACTAGTTGCTGCGATGCAGAGTTCTTTGCGGAGGGCTGGCTGCGAACACAGGCTCTTCAGCATTCAGGAAACTGATCTTATCGCAACAACCGGGTTCATATTCGCTGCTTTCAGCGCAGGAATTATCCCGGCCAATATGCCTATGAAAACACAAATTCCTATAGCGAGTGCGATAATGTCGACCGGAATGAATACACGGAAACTCATAATTGCTGAAAAAATCTGAGTCAACACAAAAACGGCGAGCAGGCCCACTGCTCCGCCAATAATGCACAGGAAAATTGATTCGAGCAGAAACTCTGAAATGACATTTATTTTTTTTGCTCCCACCGCTTTTTTGAGACCAATCTGACCCGTGCGCTCGCGAACAGTCACAAACATAATATTTGCCACTCCAAACATTCCCACAAAAAGAGACAAAGCTGCTATGGCCCATCCTCCAATATTCAGACCGAGAAAGAGAGGCTCAAGAAATTTGGAAAAAAATCCGATATCATTCAGACCGAAATTGTCATCCTGCCCGGGTCTCAATTTTCTAATAGAGCGCATGGCCCCTTTGATTTCGTTCCGGAGATTGTCAATGGGAACAGCGTCGTCGCCCTTTACCATAATCAGCGGATCAGAATATTCCTCGAGGGTAAGTTGCTTTAGAAAATAATAAGGAATGATAATCGAATGATCGTAGTCCCATGCATCAAGAATGCTCTTGCCTTCTTTCGCGATGATCCCGATTACCGTCGCTGACCTGTCTCCTCTTAAATTCACTTTTTTATACAGGGCATTCTCTGCATTTCCAAATAACTGTTCGGCTATTGTATATCCCATGACCACAACATTAACGCCTGTATGAAATTCGGACAACTGGAAATAACGTCCCATCCCGATAGAGATATTCTGAATTTCATTGAATTTCTCCGATACACCATAGTAGTTAACACCTGACATCATATCTCCTCCGTGTTCCACTGTCGACGTGATGCTAATCATGAAAGCCATATCCCTGACCCATGGTAACTTGCGTTCCAGCATCGTCATTTCAGCATATTTTGCCTGAGGCCTGTTGATAAACTTCCACCATGGGTAGTCACTGTCGGTTGAGTTTTCCCATTTCTGCACGAATATGACATGATTGCCAATCGAATTCAGCTCATCTGTAATCGCCAGCTTCATGCTCGCGATGGTCGACAAAACACTGATGATACTGAATATCCCGAACGTAATGCCAAGCAGGGAAAGAAAAGTTCTCAGTTTGTTTGTTCTCAATTCGGCCAGGGCCTGTTTGAAACTATTCCAAGTGATGAGTAGGAAATTCATAGCGAAATTCTATAGACAAACACGAAGTTCATGAAAAATCAGCAAATAACTAGGTGCAAATTCTTGAGTTCAGATCCGGCAAATCCGGCAAAAAAATAAAACGCAGGAACTGCAATCTCAATAACCAGCACAACTCCTCATGCGTGATGCGTTGCGTGCACAACGATACTTCAGTAAAAATAAAAAACAAAGGATCGAAAGCATTCCTTTGTTTTCTCAGTGATGAGTAACGATAAAGTAGATCGAAGGACCCAAACATTTTTTTCAACTCCCATCCGGCTGTTTCAGGGAATGAAGAAAACCAATACTTATTCGTCGCCGGTTGATAAAGCCACAATGAATAACACAGGGAGTTTTCAAAATGAGGAGTACAATGCATCTGTTTTGATGAGTCACTTTTTGTTGCTGGCAATTTCAAACGAGCGTGGGCGACTCAAAAAAGAGCCGTCAGTCGCATGAACTGGTCTGAGGCATGCAGCAATTACCAGTAAACGTGCCACCGGAACCGGTGCATAACGAGCAGGTCCAACCAGTACATGAGTAGTAGGTTGTAGTGACAGCACCTCCGTTAATTTGTTTGAGATCTCTTTTAAGCAAAGGTGTGATTACTTTTTTCGAGATTTTTATTTTTTTCTTTTCCATAGACAAACAATTTATTTATTTAAATGTACATCTTTAAAATTGAGAAAAATTTATATCGTGCTCTTTTCAATCGACAAAATTTATGCACAGGTTTAGCACTACAGGTTAACTCTTAGAATATTTTTTTCAGAAATTTCCCAGCGAGAAAAACAGAAATACGACAGCTGTCTTCAGCCGAATATTTGCAGTCGATGTGATCCGCGCTTGCGCTGGTGGCGCATTTGGCGTGGATTGATCCTCCTGAAACAGTGCAATATGCGCAAGTGAAGCGTATGTGCGAATAGTAAGTCGTTTTGTAAGCGCCACCGTTTATCAATCGCATTTTTTTTAAGTAAAGAAGAGATTAATTTTTTTGATGGCGTGATTTTTTTCTTTTTGATCTGCAATAATCTAGTTTTTTAAATTTACTTTCAATACATAAAATTGAAAAGTTTTTGAAGACCGTTTGTCCATGAATCGAAAATATGCAGGAATCAAGAGAGCCGATTCCAAACCTTCGAGTAATAAAAATACTTCATCAATTAAATCAAAATGAGTTCCGCGAATCCATACAAGAATTTTGATAAGTTCATTTTCAGAATTCCTTTTCTGCCGCGTGACTTTAGCGATCAGAGTTTTTTGAATTCAGAACAATTCAAAGAATCAATTTATCTGGCCAGCCCCGATTTATTCAAAGAACTGTTCACCGAACAAAATATCTCGGAAAAAGAGCTGGCAAAATTATTTTTTTCCAAACTAAAATATTTTGTCCGCATGAGTACGCGCTGTACTCCGTTTGGAATTTTCGCCGGCGTTGGTATTGGAGAGATCGGAAAATCTTCTGCTATAGCAATTGATCCGAAAACCTGCTTCAGAACATCTACCAGACTGGATATGCGATGTATGATCTCTTTGCTGAACGCGTTGGAAACCATCGATGATATAAAGTCCAGCATCAGTTTTTTCCCTAATAATAGTCTCTACCGTTTGCTTGATGGATTCAGATATGCAGAACACTATGCCGATAGCGGTACCAGGGATTTTCAATTATCGCAAATTGACTATAGCGAATACCTGGCAGAGGTATTGAAATTGAGCGAGCAAGGAGAAACGCTGCCCAATTTAATATTGAAATTAGAGAAGATGGGGATCGAACGCGTGGATGCTTCTGAATTTATTGATGACTTAATAGCAAATCAGGTCATCGTAAGTGAGTTTGAGCCGGCACTAAGCTGTGAGGGCAGTATAAATAAAATAGTAAAAAGGCTGGAAGAACTTTCGGCAGATCCGCGACTCATTTCATCCCTTAAATTAATTGACTCGGGGCTTACAGCAATTGATCAAACCGAGGTGGGACGTTCCGTTTCCTGTTACAGACGCATCGAAGATGAAGTTAAAAAAATCAACCCTTCATACCAGGGCAAGTTTTTCTTTCAGTCGGATATGTATGTCAGCGCAGAATGTGCGACCCTTGATGAAAAAATCATCGATGAAGTCAGGGAAGTCATCGACGTCCTGAACAAGCTGACGCCGAAAAGAGAGCTTTCCCTCTTATCGACATTCAAAGAGAAATTTTATGCCCGGTACGAAGAAGAAGAAATTCCTTTGATCGTAGCGCTGGATTCTGACATTGGAATCGGATTTCAGGATCCCGAGTCCGAAACAAACGATCTGGACGCCCTGATAAAAGCGCTGCCACTTCCTGCGTCAGCTGAATCGGGCAAGGTCACCATTCAAAAAAAGATTGAACTTTTGCTGCTTGACAAATATAGCTCAGCGATCAGGGATCGAAAACAGGTGATACATCTGACACAAAAAGAGTTGGAGAATTTTCCAAGCAATTGGGAAGATCTGCCCAGATCTTTGTCAGGCCTTGGTGATATCGTTGAACCTGAGAACAATGAGGGTCCGACGATGATATCCATTCCAGGTCTTGCAGGAAGTTCAGGCGCAAATCTGATAGCAAGGTTTGCACACCTGGACGAACAAATCGACGCGTTCTGTTCACAAATTATTGCAGAAGAATCCGCAGCACTCAGTGCTGATAAAGTATTTGCTGAGATCATTCATCTTCCTGACGAAAGACTGGGTAACGTATTGTTAAGACCACATTTTCGTCAATTTGAAATTCCCTATCTTGGGAAATCGGTCGCATCATGCGCAAACCAGATTTCCATAAATGATCTGTACATCTCTGTTCCCAAAAAAGAATATGTCAGGCTACGGTCCAAGAAACTGAATAAGGAAATTATACCCAGGCTGACAACGGCCCATAACTATTTCAACGTTACACTGCCAATCTATCAGTTTTTATGCTTGCTTCAGTCTCAAGGTTTGAAGTCAGAACTCTCGTTTAATTGGGGGCAACTACTCGCCGACGAAGATTTTCTGCCAAGAGTTCAATATAAGAATGTCATTCTGAGCCCGGCAAAATGGGTCATTCACGAGGAAGAGCTGAAAGATTTTCCCCACATTCATTCGCAGCACTTTTATGAAAGAGCTCTAACGCTAAAGAATAGCCGAAATATAACATCTAAAGTTTCATTGATCATGGGTGACAACAAGTTGTTCATTGACTTCGACGATCCGCAGTCAGTACAATTGTTGTTTTCAATCACAAAGAACAGGTCCTTCAGCCTGGAGGAATACCTTTTTACAGCTTCAAGATCAGTGGCGACGGGACGGGATAAAAAATACAATAGCCAGGTAGTCTTTTGTTATTTCAAAAATTAGACACTGATGAATACCAAACGAATATTTATGCCGGGCGACGAATGGTTGTACTATAAGATCTATTCAGGGCCCAAGTTTTTAGAAGAACTTCTTCTGAATCAAATTTACGATTTAACGCATCTTCTGAAAGCAAACGCACAGATTGATAAATTTTTTTTCATCCGTTATTCTGACGACGATGGATACCATCTTAGGATCAGGTATCATTTCACTGATGCCGGAAATATCTGCAATGCGCTCGGTCTTGTCACTGAAATGATGGGGCCTTTTGTTGAAAACAGAATCGTTTGGAAAATATGCATCGACTCGTATAGCAGGGAATTGGAGCGATACGGCAAAGATGCCATAGAGTTGGTGGAAACAGTTTTTGATATCAGCAGCTTTCGGGTGATCAGTCACCTCCGTGAGTCTGCGGG
>DATJWE010000123.1:0-4929 GCA_035501475.1 Puia sp.
CCTTTCCTCCCTTATACGAAGAAACGTATTTTGCCAGCTGTTTAATTTCTGAAACTGCATCGGCCGGTGCACAGGGTAAACCTGCAGACACCATCAAAGGATAATCCGGTATGTCATCTCCCATAAAAAGAATTTCTTTCCATTGCAAATGATGTTCCATGATATATCCTTCCAATTTTTCTTTTTTGTTTTCAACCTGTAGAAATACATCCTGGATACCAAGCCTGTTCAGTCTCAATCTCGCCCCCTCTGCATTTCCTCCTGATAATATGGCAACACGATATCCTTTTTTTAATGCCAGCTGTAAAGCATACCCGTCTTTGATATTCATTTGCCTGACCTGTTCACCATTTTCGAAGACAAACAGGCTTCCATCTGTAAGTACTCCATCTAAATCAAAAACAAAAGTGGTAATTGGTTTAAAAAGGCGGAGAAGACTCATGTTAATGTGAGAATGTGGAACTGTGAAAATATGAAAATATATGAAGAATTGAAACCGGAACTATTGCATTGGTCAGGTATATATTCAGGTGCCTGAATGGAATTCGCGAATACTCCTGGTTAGTTCTTTAAATAATAACTGTAAAGCAGGTTGATTGCTGAGTAATTCCTCATGCCTTCGGATTGTATCGATATCATCGCGAATGGCAGGGCCTGTCTGCATTTGAGCAGGGGAAGCATAACGCAGCCTGTTTGCAGTTTCTTCAATCAGGGGGAGCAACAACTGAAAATCCAATTTTTCTTCGATACAATATTTTTCCGCAAGCGAATACAGATGATTGGAAAAATTGTTGACGATCACGGCAGCCAGGTGCAATTTCATCCGGTCTTCATCATTCGTGATTTCAACCCTGTCAGCGAAGGAAGATGCAAAATCATTAATCAGTGTGATATTATCCCCGGTGTTGCCATCAACCAGCAGAGTAAGCCTGGGGGATTCGGGGTTGTCTTTCCGCAGACTTTGTAAGGGATAGAGTACTCCATAATTCCTGCTCACTCCCCACAGAACTTCTTTGGATACCGAACCGGCAGTATGAACGATCAGTTGATGGCCGAGTGAAATATATTTTTCGATTTGAAGAAGCGCCTCGTCGCTGATGGCCGCAATATACAAATCAGCCATCCGGTCAATGCCTTCCCACGATGAAGCATAGCCGCAATTCAGGATACCGGCTAAAGCAGAAGCATTTTCCCCGTGCGGACTGAATACCTGCACAATTTGGTGATCTGCAGTTTTGATTTTTCTTCCCAATACTGTTGCAACATTGCCAGAACCAATCAGGATTATCTTCATGTTGCAAATATTTAGCCCAAATCAGGAAACAAATCAACAAGCGCTGGACTCTGGAAAAAGATTACAGGCTATTTTTTCTTTTGGGATTTAGGCGCCCAGATGGCCAGCATGCGCTTACCTTCCATTTTGGGCATGCCTTCAAGTACACCCACTTCATTTAGTCGTTCAGCAAATTTTAACAGGAGCAGTTCTCCCCTGTCCTTGAACTGGATGGCCCGCCCTTTGAATTGTACATAGGCTTTTACTTTATCTCCTTCTTTCAAAAACTTTTCAGCATGCTTTGCTTTAAAATCAAAATCATGGTCGTCTGTATTGGGAGTAAAGCGTATTTCCTTCACTTCGGAGGCTTTACTCTTGGCCTTCATCTCTTTTTCCTTTCGCCTTTTTTCGTAAAGGAATTTATTATAGTCAATGATTTTGCAAACCGGTGGATCGGCATTCGGTGAAATTTCTACCAGATCAAGCCCAAGCTCCTGAGCCATTTTTTGGGCCTGCTGGGTTGGGTAAACTCCTACTTCTACGTTATCTCCAACCAAACGTACCTGAGGTACCCTGATCATGTGGTTGGTGCGATGTTCCTGTTGTTGTTCTTTTCTGAAACGTGGATTAAAATTACCTCTCGGAGGTCTCGGTGGAAATGCCATTTACAGTTTTTAAGTGAAGAATTTGTTTTATTGTTTGTGAACCGGTGGGCTTCGAATTGATAAAGGCTCCAACGATTCGGGTTACATGTTCCTTTATTCAGGATTCACGATTTTTAATTTCTTTTTTTATTTTTTTAATGAACTCATCAATGATATCAGCTCCCAGATCGCCCTTACCTTGCCGCCTGACCGAAACTTTATTTTCATTCATCTCTTTTTCCCCAATCACCAGCATGTACGGAATTTTTGCTGTTTCAGTATCGCGGATTTTCTTCCCGATCTTCTCACTACGCTCGTCGATGCCTGCACGAATATCTGCATTTTTGAGTGATTCCAAAAGAGTTTGTGCATAAGGTAAAAACTTATCGCTGATAGGCAATATTTTTACCTGGACGGGGGCCAGCCAGACCGGAAATTTTCCAGCATAATGCTCCAATAAGAACCCGATAAACCGTTCGTGCGTTCCCAGGGGTGCACGATGAATAATCAACGGAGTTTCCGGATGATTTTCTTTATTGGTATATTCCAATTTAAACCTTCTGCCCTGCGCAAAATCGACCTGGTTGGTGGCCAGTGTGAATTCTCTTCCTATCGTGCTCCAGATCTGCACATCGATTTTCGGTCCGTAAAAAGCACCTTCGTCAGGCACTTCAACAAAAGGCGTTCCAGTTTCTTTCAAAACCTGTCTTACCATGTCTTCAGTTTCCAGCCATAGTTCCGGTTCATTGATATATTTTTTCCCCAATTTGGATGGTTCATGCAGGCTCAGGCGCATCACATATTTTTCAATTCCGAATATCCTGAAATATTTAATATACATTTCATTGACTGCCTTAAACTCTTCAGCAAACTGCTGCTTGGAACAATAAATATGCGCATCATTCATATGCAGGCAGCGCACACGCATGAGCCCGAATAATTCTCCGCTCTGTTCATAACGGTAACATGTGCCGTATTCAGCGAGGCGGAGCGGTAGGTCTCTGTAACTCCTGGGTTCAGCTGCGAAAATTTTGTGATGATGCGGACAGTTCATTGACTTGAGATAATATTTTACCCCTTCAAGCTCCATTGGCGGGTACATGCTATCCTGATAGTATGGCAGATGCCCGCTGGTGAGATACATGGATTCCTTGGCGATATGTGGCGTCACTACCCGTTGGTAACCCCCTGCCTGTTCGGTTTCCTTGGCGAGTTTTTCCAATTCCTCGATAATAATTGTTCCGTTAGGCAGCCACAAAGGCAGGCCCGGACCTACATCATCATCCATTGCAAAAATTCCCAACTCTTTTCCAAGTTTGCGATGGTCTCTTTTTTTTGCTTCTTCAAGCAAGGCAAGATATTCATCCAATTCTTTCTGGGATGGGAAACTGACGCCATATATTCTTGTCAGCTGTTTATTCTTTTCATCCCCCTTCCAATAGGCGCCTGCAATATTGGTTAGTTTAACTGCTTTAATAAGTCCAGTGCTTGGGATATGTGGCCCGCGGCAGAGATCAGTAAAATTTCCCTGTGTGTAAAAAGTAATTTCCCCATCTCTCAGTCCCTCTACCAGGTCTAATTTGTATTCATCGCCTTTTTCAGTAAAATATTTAATTGCTTCGGCTTTGGGAATCTCTTTCCGTATATATTTATTATTCTGTTTAGCCAGCTCGGTCATTTTCACTTCGAGCTTGCGCAAATCATCTTCAGCAATATGTCTTCCCCCCAGATCCATATCGTAATAGAATCCATTTTCGACCGGTGGGCCTACCCAAAATTTGACGCCGGGAAACAATGATTCTACCGCCTCGGCCATCAGGTGTGCCGTGGAATGCCAGAACGTTGATTTACCATCCGGATCATCCCAGGTCAGTAATTTAAGGGTTGAATCCTGATAAATAGGTCTTGTAGCATCCCAAACCTGTCCGTTAACTGAAGCTGCAATCACTTTTTTTGCCAAACCTTCACTAATGGATTTTGCAATGTCCATTGCAGTACTTCCTGTCTGATATTCCCTGACTGCCCCATCCGGAAATGTAATTCTGATCATTTGTTTACCTGTTGTTGTTAACCTGAATGCAGAGATCTTACAATGAAAGATTATTCTTCAACAGAACTCTTTAACATCCCGCATCCGTTGATTCTCCTGAAAAGAACCGCAAATTTAACAAACTATTGCCAGATAATTGTTTCAAACTATGTCCAGGGATTTATTAATTTGCTATTATGAAACTGGTGACTATGAGGACTCGTTGGATACTCTTTTTTCTTCTAATTTCGGGACTTATACAAGCCCAGGATGTGACAGGAATCTGGAGAGGCCATTTTCGTTCAAACGATAATATTTACCAACGCCTCATGGCAGATGATGACCGTTACCGCATCGAGGTTCAGATAGCCCAGCACGATAAAACCCTCAAGGCTGTTACTTACTCGTATAGAAGCACGATTTTCTACGGTAAGGCCGAAGCAAATGGCTCGGTTGATTTCAAAACAAAAAAAGTATTGCTACGGGAATTGAAAATTGTAGAACTCCGCATGATGGGAGGCGATGCCTGCATCATGACCTGCTATTTGCAATATGCCAAACTAGGTGATGAGGAATTTCTTGAAGGAACTTATACAAGCAGGAATACCCGCGACTCCTCTGATTGCGGAAAGGGAACTATTTTCCTGCATAAGGTCGTAGAAAGCGATTTTTATAAAGAACCATTTCTTGAAAAAAAGGAGCAGGAAAAAGCAACAGAGAAAAAGAAATTAGCAACTCCCCCTCCCGCTCCATCTCCTGATAACAAACTTAAAACCGATAGTGCGGTTGCTAAAAAAACATTAAAAACAGGAACTACTGCACCTAAAACGACAACCCTGGCAAAAACTGCTGCTACCAATAAAACTACTACAACAAAAAAAACAATTCCGTCAACAAACGTTCCTGCAACCAAAAAACCGGCCACGACACAAACCCAGACAGCGAAAACGCAGTCAAAAACAACTCCTCAAAAAGCTCCTGTT
>DATJWE010000124.1:0-23128 GCA_035501475.1 Puia sp.
CAACCCGAATAGATGTACCGAGGGCATTCCTAAGAGGCGGGACAGTTACTGAATTCTATTACAGGATTACTGCGTTCGACAGCTATGGGAAAAAAAGCAAATTTTCTGCTGATAATATCAATGGGTTTGGTTTTGTGTATAATGGCAAGAACTACACCTTTCGCTCCAAACCCAATGAAAAGGGAAATTATTATTTCCAGCAACTGATCGCAGGCGGCAGTCACGCCAACCTCTACCGGTATGTTCAGTTGGTGGAATTCAGTGATGCACTCAGGGAACTTGTCTTTTATACAGTACAAAAAGGCGATAGCGTGAATCTCTATCTTAAAGAATTCGACGGGAAAAAAAAGATCAAGTCAGATCTGATCGAATTTTACCGTGATCAGCCGATGTTCGATCAGTTGGTCAGCGGCAGGTTTGAACGCAGAGGCAATATTCTTACAGATCTCAAATTTGTTGTTGATGTATTGAATAAATGATGCTGAACCTCATGAAAAAATGAAATTTACCTGCTGTTTCTATAATCCCAATCCATATTAAATAATGATAATCGTAGTTACAGACGGATATGCAATAAATCCGGGAGATCTCAGCTGGGATAGGGTTGCTGCCCTCGGGCGTCTCACTGTCTATGAACGAACGCCTGCCGAATTACTGGTTGAAAGATGCAAAATGGCCGAAATTATTCTTACTAATAAAACGCCTGTCACGGGATCACAGATAGAAGAACTGCCTCTCTTAAAAATGATCAGTGTAATGGCAACGGGATATAATGTAATAGATATTTCCGCAGCTAATAAAAAAAATATTGTTGTCTGCAATATCCCCATATATGGCACTGCATCGGTAGCACAACATACCATCGCCTTATTGCTTGAGCTGACAAATCATGTTGGTATCCATGCTGATTCCGTTACAGCGGGTGAATGGCAACGATCAAAAGACTGGGCTTATGCCAAAACTCAGCTCATTGAATTAAGTGGAAAAACGCTGGGTATCGTTGGGTTTGGAAATATCGGACAGCTTACAGCCCGAATCGCCAAAGCAATGGGAATGAAAATAATTTATACTAGCAGAACAGAAAAAAATACAGAGCTCGGAACTTATTGCAATTTGGAAACACTCTTTTCATCAAGTGATGTAGTTACTCTCCATTGCCCACTGAGGCCGGAGAACACGAGATTTATAAATAAGAATATGCTCCAACTAATGAAGCCGTCAGCGATCCTGATTAATACTTCACGCGGACAATTGGTCGATGAAACTGACCTCGCAAATGCTTTAAATAATCAGCTCATCGCAGGAGCTGCACTTGATGTATTATCTTCGGAACCTCCTTCTGCTGATAATCCTCTGCTATCTGCAAGAAATTGCATTATCACGCCTCATAACGCTTGGATGAGTAAAGAAGCAAGGCAAAGAATCATGGACACAACAAGTGAGAATATTGCGTCATTTCTTCGAAATGAACCGATACATGTTGTGAACGGACTAATTTAAAAGAAATGTGAAAATATATTAGGTTATGCCCTGTTCTGCACTGCAATGAGCGTAGCGATTTTATTATGCAGATCTTCCGGGCGGAAGGGTTTCGGTACAAATTCCATAAATCCCTTTTGCAGTAAATCGGCCCGCATATTATCGTACACTGCTGCGGTGAATGCAATAGCAGGAACAGAAGGATTAATTTTTTTGATTTCACCCAGCGCAGTGATCCCATCCATTTCGGGCATTTCGAGATCGATCAGCACAAGATCAAATCGGTCTTTTCCAAATAATTCAACAGCCTGTTTTCCATTGTAGGCTTCTTTTACATCAATACCCCACTTAGTAAGGAAGCGTCGGGCAATGGACATATTGATAGCATTATCTTCGGCAACCAGCACCTTAACACCATTGAACATGGCAAGCTGCTTTACCTTGGATTCATTGATATATGTTTTCCTGTTCTCATTGATCAGTAGTTTCAAAGTAAAGTGGAAAGTGCTTCCTCTTCCTTCTTCGCTTTCGACCTGCAAATCGCCATGGAAAAGATTTACCAGTTTTTTGGTGATTGCAAGCCCCAGACCGGTTCCTCCATATTTTCGTGTGGTATTTGCATCAGCCTGTGTAAAGTGTTCAAAAATTTCCTGTTGTTTATTCGGAGGGATACCAATGCCCGTATCTTTTACCATGAATTGGATAGTGGCCTTCTGGCTTGTTGAAAAAATCTTCCTTGCTACAAGCGTGATCTCGCCCTGGTGAGTAAATTTAATTGCATTCGACAGCAGATTACTGAATACCTGGTGTAATCTTGTGTCATCGGTCATGAATTCAATGTCCAGGCTATCATCAATATCAGTTTTAAATGCAAGCCCCTTTGCGTGCGCCTGGGCAGCAAATTGCACAGTTATCTTTTGCAGGAATTGTTTCATGTCGACAGGAGCCTGACCCAGTTGCAATTTGCCCGCTTCGATCTTATTGAAATCAAGAATTTCATTGATCAGCTGCATCATATGCTCCGACGAATACTTTAAGATATCCAGATGTGATTTTTGTTCAGGTAAATAAGTTTCCTGCAATAAAAGATTCGATGCGCCGATTATACCGTTGAGGGGTGTACGCAGTTCATGACTCATATTCGCCAAAAATCTCGATTTGGCCAATGACGCTACTTCGGCTTTTTGTTTGGCCTTCATCAATTCAAACTGGGCGCTCTTGATTTCAGAGATATCCAGAATACTTATTTTCAAAAAACGGTTACCCCTGTCCAGAAAGGGAACAATGTTCACGAACGCATAAAAGGTGCGATGCTTTGATGTAAAAGCCAATTCGCCTTGCCAGTTCTTATTGTTTGGATCGGCGAGTGTTTCTTCAATATTGTTGAACAATTTGACATGCTCTTCCGGAAACCAGTTCTCGATATTCGTTCCTTCAATTTCGCGTTTGCTTTCCATCTCGAATAATTCAACTGCCCTGTTATTACATCCTGCAACGGTTCTTTTCAGTGCATCCATGATGAACACACCATCCAGTGAAGTATTGTAAATCGTATCCACAAACTGCTTCTCCTGCAAAATTGCTTCTTCATTGTCCCTGTTTACACGAAGAATAGCATAAGAGAAAAAAGTAGTAAGCACTAGGGAAATCGCCAGGTTACTGTTATACAACCTGGTGAACATACCAACAATGCTCACCTGGTAATAATTTTCGTAAGGACTTACGTTCAAACAAATTAAAACGGATATGATGGTAAGCAGGTAAACAAATTTGAGTTCACGAAAATTTTGCTGTACACTAATCACAAAAGTCATTACCAGGAAATAAGGAAAGTATAAAAGATATTCGCCGGCTTTTAATCCTTCCATGTAATTCATTACGATCAGGTAAAGATTAAGATTGACGATAGAAATAATGCGCGCGAGTTCAAATCTTTTTCTTGCATTGAGATGGAATGCGAGAATAAAGATATATGCTGAACTAAGATTGATAAGAGCGCTTATATACAGGCTCAATGAGAAATAGCTGACAACTGATAGCAGGTTGCCACATAAGGTGAGAATGATAAATTGATTGAAACGAATAATTTTTTTACGCTCCGCAATGGAGTTGCCGGCATTCAGCCCGGAAAAGGCGATATCCTGGTAGACTGACCATAGGACAGGTGATATTCTTTGTTTCACAAAGGTTTAGATTAAATTATGCTAAATATTAAAACGGTATAGCATAATAATTATTATTTAAAACGTTATTATTAAAGGAATCCTAATACCATGAACAACTATCCTACGGATAACCCATTCATTTTCAACAGTGAAATAAATGCCCAACATCTGGCTGAATTATACGGAGATGATTATGAATATGTTGAGGAGGTTTTCACGACTGTTTTGAATGAATACGCGGCCCTTACAGATAATGTTATTGCCTGCTATACTTCGCAGAATATTGCCGCACTCAAATCTGCTGTGCACAAGATAAAACCCATTTTTGGATTCGTCGGACTCATCAAGGTTCAGGAACAATGCCAGCAATTTGAAAATGCCTGTCAGACTGCCGGTTCTTTTGATGTATTGATAAATGATTTCAGTTTATTAAAAAATAGTCTCATAAAAAGTAAGACACTCATTGAAGACGAAAAGAAGAAATTAGGAATTTATAATACCCATCGTGCATGAGCCTGACCTGTATCATTGTTGAGGACCTTCAAGTAGCGGCCAACTACCTGATCAAATGCTGTGATAAAAGCGGACAGGTGGAGGTGAAAGGTCATTTCATAAATGTACAGGATGCTCTTTCTTATCTCAATGAAAATACAGTCGACCTGATATTTCTCGATGTGGAAATGCCCGGTGCCAACGGATTTGAACTGCTCGACCAGATCGCATTTTCTCCAAAAGTGATCCTGACGACGTCTAAAAAGGATTACGCTTACAATGCATTTCAGTACAATGTCTCCGACTACCTGATGAAGCCCTTCACCTATCAACGGTTTATCGAAGCCCTTCAGAAAATAAAGCCTTCACAGGAGACTGTTTCCACCAATAATGGTTCTGATCATATTTATATCAAGGCTGACGGGAAATTAATAAGACTGAATAACGATGCAATTCTCTATATAGAAAGCATGGGTGATTATGTAAAATTTGTGACGAACGACAACAAAAAATACATAACCCATAATACCATTAAAAACCTCGAAGAAAAAGTCAGCAAACAACATTTCCTTAAAGTTCACCGCTCTTATATTGTAAACCTGCACAAGATTGATGACATGCGGGAAAATATGCTCTTCATTAAAGGCAATGAAATACCTGTCAGCAAGGCCAATAAGGCCGATGTATTCAAAAGGCTGAATATTATTTGATCATTTTTTTACGCGAAGACGCTAAGACAGACACAAAGACGCAGTGAGTTCTTGGCGCCCTGTTGACACTTTGCCCTCTGCGCGAAAATTATTTCCAATTGAAATGGTCCAATCATCGACAATTTTCTCCCAAAAAACGAAGGAAAAAGCCTGTACAGCCAAAAGATTTCCTATAGAAGGGGGATTTTAGCAATTTTATATTGCAAACCATAGTCCTGAAGTCAGTATCCTTACCTTCTTAAGTGATGGTAATCCGAAAAACCTGACCTAGTCCCATGAGAAACTGAAATCCAAAGCTATGAAAACAGGGATTCACCGTCCAGAATTCCGCATAGCGATCGTCTCAAGAGATTTCACCTCATCAAAGCCGGGCCCTAACAGCCCGGTTTTCTTTTTTTATAAGAAACCAATTCAGCAATCACGACTTAGATAACAATTAATCGCATTCCTTCTGATCCTGGTTCATCGTTTTTTTCATTCCGAAAAACGACAGATTTTGACTGCTTATCGAATAAGTTATGCGAAGAGGGGAACTATTTCAATCTTTGTATTGTTGAGAGGATGACAAGGAAAATAAGACCAACAGACGATATAAGACCTATGAAAAAAGTATCCAATATTCTGAAAAATGTTGATGGTCCCTAAACCCAAAATCCAATCCTTGAAAACAACAAAAGTCAGGTTTCCAAAAACCGGTTCGCTCCAGAAATCTGTTCCTATCGACGAAAACCAAAATTTTTGACGACCCAAACAAACAGATTTAAAGCTGCCTTTCCAGGCAGCTTCTTTTTTTATGTCAATCCGATTTCATAATGCCTGTCCGGAATTTCGACGTCCAAAAATCCTTTTTTGATCAGCCTTTCCCTGAAGGCCTGCTGCACATCGTATTCGCCGTGTACAATAAATAATTTTTTAACCTTCCTGGGATCCTGGCAGGACAGGAATTGGGTGAGGTCTTCATAATCACCGTGGGCGCTCATGCTGCGAATACTTCCCACATCTGCGTGCACTTCATGTAATACACCGAAAATATTTACTTCTTTTGCGCCTGCCATCAATCTTCCACCCAGCGAATGGGGTTCACAATAACCAACAAGCAGGATAGCGTTTCGGCTGTTCTCAATATTATTGCTGATATGATGTTTTACGCGACCGGCTTCTGCCATTCCGCTGGCTGAAATAATCACGCAGGGTTCGTTACGGAAATTGAGCGACTTGGATTCATCCACCGATCTGATATATTTCAGCCTTTTAAATGAAAAAGGATCGGCATCCGACTCCAATATTTTCTGGATATTTTTATTGAAAAGAGAAGTATATTTTTTTACGGCTTCGGTAACAGCCATGCTCAACGGGCTATCTACAAAATAATCCAGATCCGGAAGACGATCCTCCAGTTCCAGCTGGTTTAATGCAAATAAAATTTCCTGTGTCCGGCCGACGCTGAAAGCCGGTATGATCAGTTTCCCTTTTTTCTGCAGACAGGTCTTTTCAATCCATGGCAACAATAATTCCGGAGTGTTTGTGTTGGAGTCATGCAAACTATTGCCATAGGTGGATTCGATCAGAATATAATCAGCCTGTGGAAAAACTTCCGGTGATTTAAGAATCACATCACGGTAGCGGCCCACATCTCCGCTGAATGTCAGTCGCCTTTCCACTCCATTTTCTTTTATGAGCAAATGAACAGAGGCGCTGCCCACAATATGCCCTGCGTCAGCAAACATGACTTTTACATTTTCGTCAACATCGAACCAGCTGTCATACTCCACGGTATGAAAGAGGCTGAGAGATTGCCTGGCATCTTCTTCATTGTACAGGGGCTGCAGGTAGGTATGGCCATCTACAATTCTTTTTTTATTCGCATATTTTATGTCTTCCTGCTGTATGCCTGCGGAGTCTTCAAGTAAAAGAGCTGTTATTTCTTTAGTGGCCGGAGTACAAAATATTTTTCCGCTGAATCCATCTTTGACCAGCTTTGGAATCAGCCCACAGTGATCAATATGCGCATGAGAAAGAATAAGAAAGTCAACTTCAGAAGGAGTGAATCCCCAGGTCCTGTTCAGGATATCGGTTTCCGGGCCCATGCCCTGGAACATTCCACAGTCGAGTAAATATTTTTTTCCATTCCTGAGCGTAAGCAAATGTTTTGATCCTGTTACCGTTCTTGCTGCACCATGGAAAGCAATCTTCATATTTTTTTATTTGGATGTAAGATACATGATTGGGATTTGAATCAGGAAATCCGCAGCAATCCCGGATGAGGTTTTCTATTTCCTGTTTCTCATTTTAAATGACCAGGTAATCATGAATTCCGCGACGGTTTCTCCTGCGCCGTTGGTGCCAGTGGATTTAACAATTATCGTCTGTCCTTCACCCGTAGCAATCGCTTTCTCTATCGAATTGCGAATTAACTCTCCATCTTTGCATGTAAACTGTGTAATACCGACTGCCTTCTTGGAATAAATTGCCTCTGTTTTTGTAACGAGCATGGATACACTCGGTTCACGCTTATATATATACGCCATAGCCAGCGCTCCCGTACTCATTTCAGCTGCCATTCCCAGGCAGGCAAAATAAGTAGATCGGAAAGGATTCTTGGTGAACCAGGAGTATTTGATGGTTGTGGTACATGAATTTTCATCCATTTGCTTTATTCTCAAACCGGAGAAAAATGCGCTGGGAATTTTGGTAAGCAGAAATATCCTGAATTTTACAGGATGCCTGGTTAAGCTGATAAATTCGTCTGCCTGTGAGCCCATAATTTGAATGATATCTGGAATTAAAGTCCGGCTATTATTTCTTATCTATTTCCACTACGCAGGCCAGAATACGGTTTCCATCTTCCTCAGTTTTGAATTGCATATTCCCTTTTGAAGAAGTCTGAAACCGGACATGGCGAATAAGCTTATTTCCTAATACTGAATTCAAACGCTCTGCATAATCCTGCTGAGGATTCTGGCTGATCTGTTGATCGAGATCATACCAGTTCAGCGTATCCTTGCTGATAACAACTGCCATGAAATCCCTGGTCCCAAGACTGTCGGGCACCATGCTTTTGTTTTTAGGAAATAGCCGATACCCGGCAATCCCACAGAAAGGCGAATATTTTGTTCTTGTGGGGTCACCTTCGGTCGGATAAGGAAATAGCGTATAGCTGGTTCCGTTAGTTTCCTTACCAAACACATATACATAACATTCGGTCGAATTCCGGATCTCCATTTTAAATTTTGTACCTATTTGAACAGGCGAGACCGTTTCAAAAATATTGTTCCCCGAAAGTTTCAAAGGAATATAAGCCCCGGCTACCGTTTTCTTTCCGTCATAGCTCACCTGTACCAGTCCTATTTCACAATCGAAAGGCAATTTAGCCGCGGCCCCTACCCTTTGCATTGGCTCGAGTCCGTATGCTTCGCGTACAAAATATTTGAAATCACGGTAACGAACCCACGCAAATCCATTATTGCCCCACTGCGGCCCCCAACTGTTCATGATCAAAAAAGCGCCACCGTATTTTGCGTCATCATACCCGACCACGCATTGAGCATGGCCACCGAATCCCATCATGCTCCGGTCATCGTCGGTTGGATTCCATACATCCTGTCCCATCATGGGTTGCATATAACTTCCTCCTACCATCATCCCAATCACTACAGGAGCCCCCTGCGAAAGATTTTCTTTTATTGCACGCATGTCGATTGCATCCGTCCTGTCGCCCAACGTAAGCCGGTTAGCTCCGCGCATACGATTTTCTAAAGCCTCATTGCGTAATTCCTGGCCGGGTTGCTGCGAGCAGTTCTGATCATTGTAAGGGAATTTATCATAGCTGACAGAGCCACGTTTGGTCATGAATTCCATCGCACGGATGATATAAGAACCCTGGCATCCATTCTCGCCGATTTGATTATATAAAAAAGAAGGACTGAAACGAAGATTGTTGGGATCCTCACCGGTTCTTACCGCTTCCAAAATGGTTCTTGCTCCATATGCGCTGCTCCAGGCTACGCAGCTTCCCTGCTGTCCCTGGTCGCCGACAGCAGGAGCAAATTTTTGTAAATTAGCCGATTCGGGTAATGGGTTCTTGGTATCATCATCAGCCAATGATTCATAAATATTCGCCTTTTCAAATTGCCTGGGGTCAAGTATTCCACCCGTCGCCAGTTGCGCCATATTACCAACCACTGAATTATTACAACCACCGCGACCAAAGAAAAAATATCCGGCAACAGCAATCACTACCAGGATCAATATACTTTTGGGACCACGAAATAACATCAGGATTAAAGGAAGAAGGCCGAATAATCCACCACCACCGCCGCCACCACCGAAACCGCCGGATCCACCACCGGAACCACTATCGTCCTGTTGATCAGGATCGTCAACCATTCGTACAGGCATAAGGAATTTTTTTATAAAATTAGGTAGAATGAAGGAATCCGGAAGTTGCATTCAAGAGCAAAAATTCTGCACTGTTTGAATGATGCCCCGAGAATTATTCAATTTCAATCTGACTTCTCAACAGATCTTCAAACACATCCCTTTTTCTGATTAAATGCGCTTTCCCATTTTTTACCATTACTTCTGCAGGCTTGAAGCGTGAATTAAAGTTAGAAGACATTTCAAATCCGTAAGCGCCGGCATTATAAAAAACAAGATAATCGCTCTCACGCACTTCATTCAACATACGGTCCCACGCAAAAGTGTCTGTTTCACAAATATTGCCGACAACAGAATATTTTTTCTCCTTTCCCTTCGGGTTGCTGATATTTTCAATATGATGGTAAGCATCATAAAACATCGGGCGTATCAAATGATTAAATCCGCTGTCCACACTTACAAATGTGGCCGTTTTAGTTTCTTTCAGAACATTCACCTGCGTAATGAAATATCCGCTTTCACTGACAAGAAATTTTCCCGGTTCAAACCAAACCTGCAGTGGCTTTCCGGACCGAACGGGGTGACGTTCAAATGCCTCCTGAATCTTTTTGGATAACAAATGAATATCTGTTTCCGCGTCTCCTATTTTATGAGGAACCTTGAAACCTCCTCCCAGATCAATAAATTCCAGTTCTTTGAAATGTGGGGCGATATCAAACAAAACCTCAATTCCCTTCACAAAAACTTCTGCATTTTCGATTTCGCTTCCTGTATGAATATGCAAATCACTGACCCGGAGATTGTATTTGTCTTTTAGAGAAAGTATCTGATCGATCTGGTCTACAGGAATTCCGAATTTACTTTTATCGTGCCCGGTCGAAATCTTCAAATGACCTCCTGCCATGATATTCGGCCGAAGACGAATGCCAACAGGATAATGGTGACCAAATTTTTCTCCGAATTTTTGAAGATTGGAAAGACTGTCAATATTGATGATCACACCGAGACGCTGCGCTTCTTCGATTTCACTAAAGGCAATTCCGTTGGAAGTATATAAAACGCGTTGCGGAGGGAACCCTGCATGCAGGGCCAGTTTCACTTCATTAATAGAACTGCAATCCACATTAGCACCGAGGGATTTTATATGCTTGAGAATATTGATATTCGTCAATGCCTTGCACGCGTAAAAAAAAAGAGTGTTCGTATTGCTGAATGCCCTGGTAAGTTTAGTGTATTGCTCGGATATCTTTTCTGCATGATACACATATAAAGGAGTTCCGAATTCCTTTGCTAATTCAATTAAATATTCGCCAGATAATTGCTGTGACATAAGCTGCGAATATAAACAGAATTGTGAAGATGATCATAGCCCGGGATTTAAATCCGGACGCTTGATCCAATATGTACAGGGAGTTATTTTTAATAAACCAACTTATACCAAATCGCTATCCCTGATCTACGGGACCAGGTTGTTCAGAAGGATTTTCATCGCTGGAAGTTTCTCCGTTCTCTACCAGTTCGCCCTCCTCGCTGACCGTGAAAACAGATTCTGATTCGACCCTCGCTATGTTGATGACCGTGGGTTCGGCCAGGCTTTCACCAAATACTTCCTTTAATTTGGGTAAATCTTCGGGAGAATTGAGGCCGAAATAATCCATGAAGGATTTGGATGTGGAATATAATAGGGGCTTACCCGGCAGATCTTCATTACGGCCGATAATCACGATCAATTCTTTTTCAAGCAATTTCTGGATAGAGTAATCGCTGTTGACACCGCGGATGGCTTCGATCTCTCCCTTGGTGACAGGTTGTTTATAGGCAATGATGGATAATGTTTCGAGAGCTGCTGTAGAAAGCCGTTTTAAAAACTTTTCCCCGTTGAGCTGTGCGATGGTCTTGTGATAATCTTTTTTTGTCAGGAATTGCCAGCCTCCACCACTTTCTATAATCTCGAACGGATAAGAATCGACACGATATTTTTCCACGATTTGATCAATCGCAGCCCGGATCTGATCCTGCGTTAACTTATCATCCATAAATCCAAAAGCATTATTGACCAGCTCTGTGATTTCTGCTGAGGATAGTGGTCTGTCGCTCGCGAAGATCAGTGCTTCTATATGTGGATTGAGATTTGAAACTTCCATTTAACTAGTCATTAGAGGTTAGTCATTGGGTCATTGGGTCATTGGGTCATTGGTCATTGGGTCATTAAGTCATTGGTCAGGGGTCAATAAGTCATTAGTCATTAAAAAAATAATAAATTAATTATTGTATTGATGACCAATTGATTTAATATAAGAATTTATCATCTTGAAATATACATCCAGTTTAGATTTCAAAAGATCAAACTCATCGTTTGATATAATTCTACTTTCTTTTGCCTTTGCCAGAGTTGATTGCGTTTCAAAAGCAGAAGCTCTGCTATACCAACAAAAATTTTTATTATCCTTATAATGAATTCTTCCGTATCCTTCGCTGATATTTAATGCTATTGAATCAGCTACCCGAATCAGTTGCTTACCTAAAGTATCCCGTTGAAAATATTCCCATTTCTCAACAATATTCCAAACTATGTTACCAATTTCCATTGATATCTTGTACACTTCCAAATCCTCCAACCTCGCCATATCTTCTTTTTTGTGCACTACCCAAACCTACCCACTGACCACTGACTATTGACTCAATGACCTAATGACCAAGCCAAAGACCAAAGATCTATCCCTGTAACGCCGCAGCTCCACTGACAATTTCCGTCAATTCCGTTGTAATAGCTGCCTGTCTTGCCCTGTTGTAAGAAATGCGCAGCGAGCGAAGTATTTCGTTCGCATTTTCAGTTGCCTTATCCATTGCTGTCATTCTGGCCCCATGTTCCGATGCATTGGCATCCAATACAGCTTTATACAATTGCGTGTTTAATATCTTGGGCATCAGTTCTGCAATCAGCTCATCCTTGGCTGGCTCAAAAATAAAATCGCTTTTCTTCGATCCTGGCTTTTTCTCCATTTTCGGTATCGGCAAAAATTGTTCAGTCACAAATCGCAGAGTCGCGGCATTTTTAAATTCGCTGTAGATCATCTCAACAGCATCAAATTCCTTATTCACAAAAGCCTTGACAGCAGCCTGGGCACAGGCCTGAACATGTTCAAAATTGAGGTGAAGAAAAATATCTTTGTACGTACTGCTTACTTTGAAATTATTTTTTGCAAAATGCTCATATCCTTTTTTCCCAATGCTCCAGATCATCACGTTGCCCTTAGCAGCCTGAGCGGAATATTTTTCCCTGATATTTGATTTTGCCAGTTTGATCAAATTGGAATTATAAGCTCCGCAGGAAGACCTGTCGCTGGTAATAACTATCAATAATACTTTCTCAATTGTTCTGCCTTCGGAGAGGCCCGAACTAATATTTCCTTCCGTATTGCTGACAATATTACTCAACACCTGCTGCAGTTTTTTAGCATAGGGACGCATTTGCAAAATGGCTTCCTGCGCCTTACGCAACTTGGTGGCACTGATCATCTTCATTGCTTTCGTGATCTGCTGTGTGCTTTGTATGGATTTGATCCGGTTCCTGACCTCCTTCAATTGTCCTGCCATAGTAAGATTTAAAATCGGCGCAAAGGTAGCGCAATAAGGCTGAAATTCCATCGGGCTGTGGAAAATTACGTTGGCGGTTGTTCGTTGGACGATGACCGTTGGCAATTGTTTGACAAAGAGTTTTCTACTTATAAAGTCGATCAACAGACAACGGCCATCGATCAACTCTCTTGGCCATCATCCAAATAATATTATTTTTGTTACTCCCAGACTATGGCCAAATCGAAAAAGAAAGAACAACCTGTTATTCTTATCACTAATGACGATGGTGTTGCCGCTCCCGGTATCCGAAACCTGGTGGAAGCCGTAAAAGACCTGGGAAAAATTGTTGTTGTTGCCCCTGATAAACCTCAATCCGGAATGGGTCACGCGATCACGATCGGAATTCCACTAAGATTACATCCGATTTCAATTTTTGAAGGTATCGAAGCCTGGCAGTGCTCGGGAACACCGGTCGATTGCGTAAAACTGGCAGTAGATAAAGTCCTCCGTCGCAAACCCGATCTTTGCCTCAGTGGAATTAATCATGGTTCCAATCATTCTATCAACGTAATTTATTCCGGAACCATGTCGGCCGCAGTAGAAGCGGCGATTGAAAGCATTCCTTCTGTCGGCTTTTCATTGCTGGATTATAGTGTGGAAGCTGATTTTAGCGGCGCCAGAAAATATGCACGTATTATTGTAGAAAACTTATTACGAAATTCTGTGGACAAGCATCTCGTCCTGAATGTAAATATCCCCGCAGTGACCCCTGAACTTATTGCAGGTATGAAGATCTGCCGCCAGGCCTATGCGAAATACGAAGAAGATTTTTTGGAGAGAAATGACCCTTCCGGGAAAAAATATTACTGGCTGACAGGGGAATTTGTGAATTTCGATAAAGGAAAGGACACAGATGTGTGGGCTTTGGAACATAATTATGTCAGTGTGGTGCCGGTACAATTTGATCTGACGAATTACGTTCTAAAGAGCAAACTTGAAAAAACGTGGAAATTGTGATATTCAAAAAAGACAACCTGAAATTAGGAATCGTTATCGGACTTATTGCTCCTCTCCTGGCTATGGTCGTTTATTATTATTGGAATTTTGCCAGGTCAATCGGCATATCGGAATATTTATATCTTTTGAGAACGAACAAGTCCCTGCTCACGGGTGTAAGCAGCATCAGCCTGGTTGCCAATGCAGTTTTCTTTACCATTTATATCAATACACAAAAAGATAAAACAGCAAAAGGAATTTTTGTTGCTACGCTGGCCTACGGTATCGCAGTGCTCGCGTATAAACTGGTCAGCTGATCATGCAATTCAATAAGCAATGGACAACAGGCAAGATTCGACACGCAATATTCAAATCCTGTTATCTTATCCTTTCCGGATTCTTTTTCTGAAACAACATAACTAAAAATTGTTTGGCTGTTGCTTATTATCAATTGCCAATTGCCTATCGTATTTTTGTTCCCATCTGCCATCATTTATGAAGTATTATATCATAGCAGGAGAAGCTTCAGGAGATCTTCATGGGAGCAATCTCATCAGGGAATTGAGAAAGCTTGACGCGCATGCGGAGATCCGTTGTTGGGGCGGCGACCTCATGCAGGCGGCCGGTGGCATTGTCGTAAAGTATTATAAGGATCTTGCGTTTATGGGTTTTGTTGAAGTTGTGGTCAATCTCCGCACTATCATGCGCAATATTAAATTTTGTAAGACCGATATTCAATCCTTTCAACCCGACACGCTAATATTAATTGATTACCCCGGTTTCAACTTGCGGATCGCCCAATGGGCCAAACAAAAAAATCTCAGGGTTATTTATTATATCTCTCCCCAGGTATGGGCCTGGAAAGAAAGCAGGGTCAATACCATTAAAGCCTGTGTAGATAAAATGCTTGTCATACTTCCTTTCGAAAAAGATTTTTATAAGAAGTGGAATTATGATGTGGAATATGTGGGACACCCCCTGGTTGAAGTGGTTGAAAACCATAAAACGCAAAATTTAAGATTTGTGAAGGAAGCCGATGCTTTCAGCAACAATTCACACACAAAAATCATTGCATTACTCCCCGGCAGCCGACAACAGGAAATTCAAAAAAAATTGCCTGTCATGCTTGAAGTGAGCCGGAAGTTTCCTGACTATCTGTTTGTAGTGGCTCAGGCTCCCGGCCAGGATGATTTGCTCTACCGGCAAATGATCGGGAATTATCCGAATGTGACATCAGTTGATAATCAGACCTACGATCTGCTGCAGAAAGCAAAAGCGGCCTGCGTTACATCAGGTACAGCCACTTTGGAAACAGCGCTTTTCGGCGTTCCCGAGGTGATTTGTTATAAAGGAAGTACCGTGTCGTACCAGATTGCGAAGAAGCTTATCAAGGTAAAATATATTTCCCTTGTCAATCTTATCATGGACAAGCCCGTAGTAAAGGAGTTGATACAAAATGAGCTCACGGTTGAAAATCTACACAGGGAGTTGAAGGATCTCCTGGAAAATCCGCAGAAACAATTGCAATTAAAAAGAGACTATGAAGATCTGAAAACGATCTTAAGCCTTGGTGGCAAGGCTTCAGCCAATGCAGCAAAAAGTATTGTCGATTTTTTGAAGTCTTAGTGGGCGCTAACAAGAGCTCTTTTAAAGAAAAAAAGTCTGATAAGAATAATTATCAATCCCAGTAAAAAAAGAAAGATTGAAATACGATTAATGCCATGCATATACTGCATCCACCTGGAATGTGGTGCATTGGGATCTCTTTTTTTTATGTACAGGTATTCTGCTATCTGTCGCCATACTCCCATAAAAATAATTTCTTATCAAAGATACCACTGCGATGATAGATTGGTTTGAAATCTTTATGACCCAAATCTTCTATATTTGCAATCCATTTTGGGGAATTAGCTCAGCTGGCTAGAGCGCTTGCATGGCATGCAAGAGGTCGTCGGTTCGACTCCGATATTCTCCACAATAATTGGCTCTTTAAAAGAGCTTTTTTATTTCTGCTGACAGAACGTCCCGCCTGGAGCGGGAAGGTCGTCGGTTCGACTCCGATATTCTCCACAATAATTGGCTCTTTAAAAGAGCTTTTTTATTTCTGCTGACAGAGCGTCCCGCCTGGAGCGGGAAGGTCGTCGGTTCGACTCCGATATTCTCCACGATAATTGGCTCTTTAAAAGAGCTTTTTTATTTCTGCTGACAGAGCGTCCCGCCTGGAGCGGCAAGGTCGTCGGTTCGACTCCGATATTCTCCACAATAATTTTTCTCAAAAAGCCTACACTTATTCAGCGTGGGCCTTTTGATTTAGGAATATCCTTTCACTAATCGAGTAGCTTTTTATTTACCAGCTCCCCGTTCTTATCAAAATAGAGACGGTAAGATTGGGCGAAGATTTCAACATGATCAGCATCCCACCTGTTGGCATCATTAATATCGATTACATACATGTTGGTTTGTGGCGTTTCCCTGTCTTTTATACTGATTATCCGGTCTGCAAGAAACCCTCTGTCCTTCAGACTTTTTTCTACCGCTGGCGGTAATTCTTTCGGAGATTCTATTTTCGTTTCTGTTTTCATCCAATCTCCTTTCGTAGAAAAAAAAGCGACTTCTTTTTTTCTATTGTCCATGAATGTCGCTGAATAATAGCTGTTACCAATTCTTGTCCATTTCTTAACCACCGTATTTGGATATTTTGATGAAAACGCATTCATCACATTGGTTGGAATGGCCGGCTTTCCTGCAGCAAGTAATAATACTGCATTGGAAACAAGAAGTATACTTTTCATATTTTCTGATTTTATCGTTAACTAATGTTCCCCACCATTGGAAACATTAATCTTTGGGATTTGTTCTTTCTTGTGCGGGCCTGCTTTGTTCATTAACAGTCCGTTTTACTAAACCAGGATAACCGGTTACCCGGTTCAAAAAAAACCTTGACAGCACTAAAGAAATTATTTACTTATACGCATCCGGTCCGACCTTTCTCAAGAGCCTTAGCCAGCCATTAACAAAAATTTTATAATAAAATAAACCCGTGACACGTTCCATAGTCTCACCCAAGTACATTTTGTACAATCATATTTTTATTTATTAACCGCTTAAAGAAATCAGTATGAAAAAAATGTTATTCGTGCTTTCCATTTTACTTGTATCTGCTACTTTGACGCACGCGCAACAGGTTGTAGGCCGGGTAAGTTTCGACGTAATCATCGGCAACAGGCAACCTGCTCCCAATGAAGTTCAATTGATGAGGGTGGAAGAAGACAGGCATCCGAATATTACAAAATCTATGCATGACGTAGAAAATGCCCTGAATCACCTGCATAATGCACCGGATGATTTCGGAGGACACAAAGCACAGGCAGAAGCCGATCTGAAACAGGCCTGGATCTCCCTGAGAAAAGCTTTGTATTTCAGAATTTACGAGGACAGGCGTTAATACTACAATACCTAATTCCATTTGCAATGCCCGTCATTGACGGGCATTCTTTATGTTTAATCCAGGTTTCTCTCAAAAATATCATACATATCCAGCACGATTCAAAACTTATAGCCTGCCATGAACACCAGGGCCAGGTTCTTATCATCCAGATGAGTGGAATAAAAAAACTTAGCTTCAGCAGATACGGAAATCCTTTTGCTTACGTAATATTTATATCCCAATGCTGCGCCGATATCAGCAAATGACCATGAAGTGGCGCTGAAATCTCCATAATTGGAAGACGTGGCATGATTGAAAAGAATGGTTTGTCCCATCGAAAAATTGCAATAAAAATTATCCAGGAATCTCATCGAAATGACCACCTGGATTGGAACAGCGCTGTTAATAATATGCGCAGTTCCATCAGTCGGGGAGGAAGCCTTCAGTGTATATAGACGATAATATCCTGATTCAATCCCCAGACTGAGAAAATGTTCAGGTTCCCACATAAACCTTCCCGCAAAAGAATAATTAAATTCATTGACCTGATTCTTTCCGATAACCAGATTATTGAAATAATAATTCGGACCAAATCCGCCATAAACAGCAAACCTGTGTTTTTTTTGCTTTAAAGTATTAGCGTTTTGCGCAATAGTATCAATTGAAAAAAAACAAATGAGAAAGGCAACGGATAATTTGCAAAATGTCATGTCATATTTCTTACAATGAAGCATCCAAACTGAATTTAAAAAAGAGTATAAAAATCGTACACCACATAGGCCGGATAGTCTGATATAAAACCGTCAAATTTCCCATTGATAAGATAATCGTGAATCAGATCTTTCGAATTCAGCGTCCAGCTCATTACTTTAATATTCTTATTATGGGCTTTTTCCACATCATCCAACAATAACCCAAGCGTATATCTCGGGCCCCAGTATTGGCAATTAAGGGTTATCACATCATCCAGGCTTGTTTCACACATCGTGGGCAGAGACGTATAACTCGGCTGCTCTTTATACTCATCTATTACTTTTTGGGATGGCAAATCAGCAAAAATGATGACATTCCTATTTTTTGCTGCTGCGTTTGCATAGGCGTTTCTGACAATCGGCTCCAGGTACATAAACACATCCGGATCACCCTTGACATCCATCCAAAAATATTTTAGTGTCGTTGAATCGATAAAAGCTTCCAAAACCTGTTCAAGAGAAGGGATTTTTTCTCCGTCAGTTAATCTCACATATTTTTCCAGGAAATCAAAATCATACTGAATATAGTCTCCGAATATTGGCCCCTTCTCCGTCACCCGAATATTGATTGAAGCATCATGTGCACAAATCGGAACATGGTCCTTGGTAAGATGGATATCGAATTCCAACCCGTTCACCCCATAATCCTGATCATGAATTGCTCCATTAAGCGAATTTTCTGTGTAAGGCGGATCGGCTGTCGTCATCACCCCGTGATGGGCAAAAATCATGAATTCATTGTTGATGGCATATTGTGAAAATGATCGTTCAAAAACCAATTGTACCGACTGCATGTTTCCATTCTGATCACTGAATGTTCCTGATATCTTTATATTGTTTGGTAATCTATTGTGTAACAAATCGGAGGCTCCGTCTGTCTTTCCAATCGATAAATTAATCAACCCCTGTGTCGTGCTTTCGGAGTATCTCCAGAATCCTGCAAACTGGATGGAACTATCAGCCGGATTCAATCCATAATTAAGTATGATAAAAATTCCGGATTCGTTACTGAAAAAGGAAAGTTTGTATTTGGATATTTTGCAAACGAACTCCGAGCCCAATGCACGGCTTCCTCCATTCAGTGTATAGAGCGCTTCCATATTTTTCATAAGGGTGTCTGAAAGGCGGATAGTACTTTCCAGGTTTGCGTCGTTATTGACAAGGGGCGCAGTAATTTCACTCTTCCTGCAGGAAATACATGCAATCAGGAGCGTGATCATATAAAAAAACCGACTTTGCATTATGCTCAATCTTAAAGATTCAATCCTACCTGAAATTCAGGCACAATATAACGGTACTGGTTAACCGGAAATGCCGGCCAAGCAAGAAAATGATACCTCAGGTAATCGATCTTACAACCAAAAGACAGCACTTTATTTCTATACAATCGCTGCTCAAAGCTGGCTGAAACCGAATATCCATTCAAAAAGGAATTTGAAAGAGCTAAAATATGCCCGCCCTCATTGGCATTGAGGGACCTCGTATAATACAGATCGCCTCTAACTGTTAAAGCAGTCTTTTTAAAATTATATCCAATACCCATTGAGGGCTGATCTTCCCATCCGGTAATTTCTGTTTTGTAGCCGAACTGCCCCAGATATCCATAAAGAAAAGCGAACTGATATCCAATGCCGAAATGAAAATGATTGAAAGAGTAATTCCAGAACGGCCCGAAATTAAGCCTGTTTGAAACAAACAAAGTTGAAAGTGTTCCCTGAAAATTAAAACCATAAGGAAGGCTGAATTTCCCGTTGTATATTAACATGGGAACATTAATGGCGTCCAGTGTCCAGTCGGGAGGAAGAATGACATATGAAACGGCAATCGAATGATAATATTTCCATTTGGGAAGTGGTTGAGGCAATAAAAAACTGGCATTCCTGATGTCGAAGCTATCAGCCTTGATTATATTATCTGATTTTACCTGAGCATATAGAAAATTTTCCCAGACCAAAAGAAAAAAAATAATGAGTAATATGCCGAGTCGTTTCGACATTGCGGGGAATTTTCAATGGTTATTCAATGATAGAAACAGGCCTGCCTGATCCTAATCAACTTCTTTAGATACAGTCTTTGAATTTAATTTACGAAGAAGTCTGCGAGCTGCAATTTCCCCGGCAGGGTTTACCGTTAAATCAGGGTCCTAAGATTGAATTATTCTCTATTTTGATTTGCATTAAAGAAGATATACTTACCGCTCTTTCTTTGGCAAGCGATGCTTTTTCCCCGGAAAATAATTCATCAACCGTCTGGCTAAACAATTTTATCCATTGCTGAAAATGTTCAGGTTTCAATGGCGTCATATTGTGCAGGCGCCTGTGCACCGTCATCGGGTTACCTGCATACCCGCCTGTATAAAATAAAGTGTTTTCCCAAAACTGGTACATGACCGGAAGGTGTTTTTCCCAATTTACTTTGGCCACGTCAGTAAAAATATACCCGATAACAGGATCTGCTTTTACCTTTTCATAAAAATTATTGACCAATAATTCTATATCCGCCTTCGTTTCAATATCTTTTTTCATTTGCAAAGAAGATTAAGAGCACAATAATTTAATCGCTCCAAAAATTATTCTCTGTCTGTGATATTTTGTTCGGTGTTTTTTTTATAAATCTTTTCTGCTGAATTTCCTTGTCGATAACCAGGCTGGGATAATCACCCAAAGAAACATAATGCCAAGAGCGATAATAAAACCTATTCCTGTTCCAAAATAATCTTTAAACACAGCTCCCGTGTAACCCATCAGTGCTGAAATATCCATTTTAAGTAGGATCAAAATTCTGCCCAGATCAATCGGATTAAAACTGCTTAATATTACCATTGTCTTTTCAAGCGGATAATCCTGAAACTGAAATAAAATGAATAATACCAGTCCATCAAACAGAAGTGAAAAATATAGCCACAATAAAATGGCAACACCAATGCCCTTCGCTTTATCCCTGGTAGTTACAACGGCAAGCATGGCGATTGCCACAAATATTATCGTCAGCAACAGAGCGATCCCAAGCATCACGAATCCTGTTGCTGTAGCAGCATAAAGAAGAATCGGAATTCCTGCTCCAAGAAAGAAGGCTAGTGTTAGTGAACCTGCCAGTCCTATGAATATACTAAACCATATTTTTTTTCTCTGCAGAGGCTGGCTAACCAATAATTCTATAAACTCGACGCTGTTGTAAACATAAATTGCTGAAAAAATTATTGACACCAGCGGAACAATGATAAGTATAATGTTTAACAGACTAAGCAGCCCTTTTGAAGCATCATCCTCCAGGTTAAAAACACTGAAAGATAAGACGAGCAAAAAAGCCATATAAGCCAATACTATTTTATTTCTCAGGATGTCCGCAATTACATATTTAATTATCTTTTTCATGGGCTTATTTCTTCAGCATGAAATTGGCAATAGCTTTTGCAAGTTTATCTTCTCCCGTATCCTTGCGTAGGTTTTGGATGCTTTTGTGAAAAATAAGTCTGCCCTCCTGCATATAAATCACCTGTGTAATCAGGTCATCCAATTCGCTGAGTATATGAGATGTGATAAGAATCAATTTTCCTTTTTGTTTTTCACGAATTATTTTTCCTTTCAGTATTTCTGAGGCAACAGGATCAAGGCCCGCAGTAGGCTCATCCAATATCAACACATCCGGGCTGAAGAGAAAAGCAAGCAGTGCGCTTACCTTTTGTCTTGTACCGCCTGACAATGTTCTCATCCTTTTATCCAGGGATGCGTCCAAATCAAATGCTGCAATCAGCTCTTCATCCAATTGAATTTTTCTATTCTTCCTCCTGATATCTTTCATCATAGACAGCATCTGGCCGATGGTCATGTGATCTGGGTACCTGCCGATTTGGGGCATATATCCGATATGTTCACGATACATCCAGTCATGTAAAATATTTTTCCCATTGAAAGTAATAAAGCCGCTGTCCGGAACCACCATTCCCAAAATACTTTTGATAAGTGTGGTTTTACCGCTTCCATTCGGACCGATCAGCGCAATGCATTCTCCCCGATTGCATGTGACCGACACATTGTTCAGCGCCTTCAGTCGGCCAAATTGTTTAGACACATTATTTGCAATAATCATAATTTCAAAGGCTTCATAAATGGATAATCATCTTTCAGGTTTTCGGGTATCAGACTGGGTAATATCCGCTCTGTTTTATCCAGTAGAGAAGTCATAAAACTCCTGAATAAGATCATTGATGAAGGATTCTTTTCAACAATAACAGAGAACAAACTCACAGGATGAAATGGCACATCTCCGATATTATCTTTATTGAGGTCGTATCCTTCATATTTATCCCAATAATTGCGGTCAAACTTGTTCAGCATAAGGGTTCCGTTAGTCCCTACATCAAAAGTGTTGGAGACAAAATTATTTTCTGTTACATTGATGTCCATGCAACTCGCCTGTATTTTCATAGCCCACCCGTTACTCCTGAATTCATTTTTTTGAACCTGTATTCGCGTTGTGCCTTCCATAAAAATCCCGCTGGTGTTATTAGTGAACTTGTTGCCAATGATATAGCTGTCAGTGATCTCTTTCAGCAATATTCCAAATGCGCCATCACCCCAATTATCTTCAAAAAAATTATTCAACATCCTGACTCCATGAGTGAACATTACTGAAACGCCAGCGCCATTATTGCTGAAAATATTGGAAATGTAGGAGTCATCATGAGAAAACATGAAATGCAAGCCATACCGGAGGTTGTGTTCGGATATATTTCGCCAGATCAGCGAATTGGTGACAAACTCAAAATAAATTCCATCGCGATGGCCTGAAATCTTATTATGGATGATCCTCATGGTGTCGCATTTCCAGCAGTGAATACCATTTCCGCTTTGCTGTTCTGTTTTTGAAGAGGCTTTTAACTCATTATTTTCTATTCTGCAATTCGTACTCGCCTCCGCCCAAATACCAAAAAAAGCGCCTTCAATCATATTATCTGTAATCACTACATCATGAACGCTGTAAAGTTTTATTGCAGCTATATCTTCCAGACTGGAGATTCCTGTATGTATGAGCCTCAACCCTTTGATCGTTACGCCGGGTGCTTTTACCGAAATCATTTGATAGCGATATTCTCCATCAATTATGGGATAGCGGTCACCAATAACCGTAATGGATTTGTTGATGACAATA
>DATJWE010000125.1:0-22075 GCA_035501475.1 Puia sp.
ACTGTGCATAGCGCATATGCAGCACAAGGAGATTCTTTACATGTGTTCATTTCCATGACTAATCGTGAACAAGTGAATATTAGGTTGAACGGAATTAATATTGATGGAAACGGGAGCACATACAATCAACCCCTGGATTACAACAAAAATTATTCTTTTACCGAGAATTTTATTGTTCCTGAAAATAAACCCATCACGCAGCCTTACTGGTTGGTAGAGGAAATGTCGCCCGGTTCATATAATGTAAAAGACCAGTCACTTATCGGTGATGCACAAACGAAGCCGGCATATGACGCCCAGATCCGGCTGACCATCGAAGGGCAGGAATTTACGATTCACCGGCCGGTTCAGTATAAATATACTCACCCCGTGAGAGGAGAGCTGTATGAACCCTTCACCATTTTACCGGATATCACCGGGCGATTCGACCCGGAGACCATCATCTTCACTTCTGACACGGAAAAAGAATTTGATGTGCAGACCAGAAACCAAAGCACGAGGAATATTGACTTTAAAGTATCGCTTACCCGTATCAGTGATATCAGTTTTAAAAACGAAGGGAATAGTCAGAATGCAACATTTTCTTATTCTGCTGAACCACTCAAAAAAGAATCGGCAGTTTTTTATTCTTCACTGGTTCGTGATGAGAACGGAAAACCGGACAGCCTGAAGGAGCTGAAAACAATTTCTTATGATCATATTCCCCGCATTGATTATTTCAGGGATTCGAAAGCCAAATTTGTAATTACGGATGTGAGGATTGAAGGCACGAAAATAGGTTATATTGAAGGAGCGGGTGACAAAGTGCCTGAAGCTTTACAGCAGATGGGATATGAGGTCATCTTCCTGAAAGAAAAAGACATTTTGCCCGGCAATCTCAGGCAATTCGATGCCATCATCGCAGGCGTCCGTGCCTATGATGTGCATGACTGGCTTTTCAGCAAATATGATGTGTTGATGAACTATGTAAATGAGGGAGGCAATCTTATTGTTCAATACAACAGGAATAACCTGGGATCAACAAAAATAAAAATAGGACCTTATCCATTTGCTATTGCAAACATCAGGGTAACGGATGAAAAAGCAAAAGTCAGTTTTCTCCAACCAACGCATCCGGTGCTCAATTATCCAAATAAAATATCTGATAAGGATTTCGATGGATGGATCCAGGAAAGAGGAATATATTTTGCCGGGGAAACAGATCCCAATTACCAGGCTGTTTTTTCCATGCATGACCCCGGAGAGTCGGGACAGAATGGTAGCCTGATCGTGGCTGATTATGGCAAGGGAAAATTTGTGTACACCGGGCTGGTTTTTTTCAGGGAGCTTCCCGCCGGTGTGCCTGGCGCTTACCGCCTGATGGCAAACATTATTGCGCTTAACCATAAACGTGGATTTTAACTATGCGAAGAAGAAGGGAAATTGCTTTTGTAACGGCTATTATCATCGGATTAATTGTTGGAAGATTCATTAAAAAAGCAACGATCGGTTTGCTGATCGGACTAGCATTGGGATTGCTTGCAGCGTCACTAATCGTGGGGAGGGATGACCCAAAAAAATAATTCACCATGGATGAAATGCAGGATGAAAAGGCACCTCTGTTTAAAAAATGGGGGTATTGGTATGCCCTGGTGATCGGCTTTCTTTTACTGCTGATTATTAGCTTCTATCTTTTTGCCAAACATTTTTCATGAGCCGACTCGACTGGTTCGTTCTGATCATAACCTTATCAGGGATTATTGCTTATGGACTGTATAAAAGCCGTACGAGTAAAAATCTCGATGGTTATTTTCTTTCCAACCGCTCGATGCCCTGGTATCTTGTGCTGCTCGGAATCATGGGTACACAGGCCAGTGCAGTTACTTTTTTATCTGCACCGGGACAGGCTTATACCGATGGTATGCGGTTCGTCCAGAATTATTTCGGGCTTCCGCTTGCGATGGTTGTTTTATGCATCACTTTCGTTCCAGCGTTCCATAAACTCAGAGTGTACACGGCATACGAATTTCTCGAAAAAAGATTCGATCTGAAAACACGTACGCTGACTTCATTTTTATTTTTATTGCAGAGAGGTTTATCAACAGGAATCAGTATTTCAGCGCCATCCATCATTTTGTCTTCCCTGCTCGGATGGAATATTTTCTGGACGAATATTTTTATGGGGGGATTGCTTATCATTTATACTGTGACAGGAGGAGCAAAGGCCGTGGCTTACACGCAACAACTGCAACTGGTCATTATAATTGGCGGGATGATCGTTGCAGGATACTGGGTAGTTCATTTGCTCCCGGACGGACTTGGCTTTTTGGATGCTTTGCATATCAGCGGGAAGGCCGGAAAACTCAATGCTGTTACATCGGGTATAGACCAGCATGGTTTCAACTGGAATGATAAGTTCAATATCTGGAGTGGAATCATCGGCGGTTTTTTTTTACAACTATCTTATTTCGGAACGGATCAGTCGCAGGTCGGACGTTATCTCATTGCCAAATCCACTGCTGAAAGCAAATTGGGGCTATTGATGAATGGCCTCGTAAAAGTGCCCATGCAGTTCCTGATCCTGATGCTGGGCGCCCTGGTGTTTTGTTATTATCAATATGAGCAGGAACCGGTTTTTTTTAACCAGTCGCAACTGACCCTATTATCAAAATCAAAATACAAAGATTCGCTGATCCTGCTGAATAAGGAATATGACGCGATGCAGGCAGAGAAAGTTAAGCAAATGAGTTTACTGTACTCGAGTCAGGTGCACAATGGGAGCATCGAATGGCAGCAGGTGCAGCAAAAACTCCAGGCGGCAGAAAACGAAAAACTAGCCTTTCGCAACACAATCAAACGATGGTTGAATGATAAAAATATTCATGGGGAAGACAACGATACCAATTATATCTTTCTTCGCTTTGTGATTGATAAATTGCCGAAAGGATTGATCGGATTGTTGATTGCAGTGATTTTCCTGGCTGCCTGGGGTTCCATTGCCGCCGCATTGAATTCGCTTGCTTCATGCACCATCGTGGATTTTCATAAGCGCTATTCGAACCAATCCTTCACAGAAGAAAAAGAATATTCATTGTCCAGGAGATATACTTTGTTCTGGGGAATTTTCTGTATCCTGATCGCACAGCTCGCATACAATATCGGCAACAGCCTGATTGAAGCGGTGAATATATTAGGTTCTTTATTTTATGGAGTGATACTCGGTATTTTCCTGGTCGCTTTTTATGTAAAGCAGATAGGTGCGCGAGCCGTTTTTTTAAGCGCTGTAATTATGGAGGCCATTGTCATTTTACTCTATGTGCTCAACCAGAATAAAATAATCAACCTCAGTTTTCTATGGCTGAATGCAGTAGGAGCTATCGGGGTAATATTGCTGGGACTGCTGTTTGATCCCTTGTTCGGCCGGTTGAAAAATGAATATAAAAACGGATAGCCGTTCCTGGCAAAGAAACGGCTATCCGTATGCGAAATTATTTTCGTAAATAATTTTACCCTACTTCAGCGAAGCGATTAACTTTTCATTCAGCGCAACATAATCGTTGTTGTTGGCTTCTTTGGCCAATGCGATTCCTTTCTGAGCTGTAGCGATCGCATCCTGTTTTTTCCCCAGTTTGGCTTCACATCTGGCTTTCTGATAAAACATGAAAAAGGCTTTCGGGTTTTGTTCCGTTGCCTTGTTGAACCATTCCAATGCCTTGTTCAAATCTTTCCCATTGTCGAGATAATACATGGCGGCGCCGAAATAAGGCCGGTTGTCTTTATTCATGGCATTATCAATCTGGGCCATGATATTGGCGTCAATATCTGTTTCGATTGGAACAGTCACATCCGTTTTATCCCAGATCAGTTCCATATCACAGGTATTGCTCGTCATGCTATTAAAAAGTATTATGAAAGTTTCGACGGAAAATGGCAGTTCACCTGCTTTTGCGGTTACCCTGAGCACATCCTGGTCCTGTTTGTAGTCGGCAGGATTGGTCACATCCAATTGTTTGGAGAAGATGATCGTCCATTCCTCCTGTCCGGGAATGGTGAGCAATCCGTATTTGCCCGCAGGAATTTTTTTCCCGTCTATTTTTACATCGTCACCAAAAGTGATGGTTGTTGCTGCATTGGCCCCGGTGCGCCAGACTTTGCCATAAGGGACGAGATCACCGAAAATTTGTCGCCCTTTGACACTGGGCCTTGAATAGGATAATTCGATTGATGAGAGCCCGAAATCCTGTTTTACATATTGAGGAGGGGAAGGAGCGGGAGTTTTTAATTGTTGTGCCTGGTTACTCAGGTAGCTTAATGAGGCGAATGTAAGCAAAATAAATAGTTTTTTCATATAACAATGTTGAAGTGCAAATGTAAAATAATCGGTGATAAGTTTTGAACAGTTGCAATATCAGATTCAAAAATTTACCACCACGAATGCCCTGGTCTTTTTCCCTGCAAGCAATTTCCAGTGGGGACCCTCTTTAATCAGTCGGATGGCTTCTTCATCATAACCTGGTCCGATAGACTGTTCGATTGTGAAATCAGAAAGTTTCGCATTCTTTCCAACCATAAAAGATACGAGTACAGTGCCTTTAAGTCCAAGGCTGTCCAGTGGAGGCCTTTTGTTTTTGTCAAGATATATTTTGTATTGATCCCAGCCATTGATTGGTTCTGCATCCTGTGGAATGATTTGATTTGTTTCTATTTTCCCTGATTTCCCATAACCTACTACAACCTGTGGCAAATAGCTTTTGCTTTCATGAAGGATGATAGTATTACCAGCCCCATTATTTAAATTAATGAAAGCAGGGTCATATCCTTCCGATCTGATTTCCGCATTTGCAGTAGGGTCGTGGTCTTTGATGTCCAGCCTGAAGTTTCCATTCTTATCCGTCACTGTATTTATTTTTTTATTTTTCAATTCAATATGAGCGGAAACAATTGGCTGGTTATACTTGTCCGTTACCTTTCCCGAAAAATAGCTTTGAGCCGGGCTCTTTTTGAAATCGGGTTGCGTGTTTCTGACTTCTTCTCCAGCTGCAGTTGTTGGTCTGGGAGAACTTTGTTGCTGAACTCCTGCATTGGGTTTATCGGAGAGCGAAGCAATATTATTCGCCATAACTGAAGTATCTTGTTTATGTGCAGTCCTACCCTTTTTCCTGTCTGAGGTCCTGGCAATAATTTTAAAGGAACGCGTTGCAGGCAAGGTTTCCGCAATGGAGGCGCTGTCAGCATAGGAGGGGGGTGACAATACTATAGCTGTTTTTGAAGAATCGGCATTACTGTGATCCGGGTTTTCTTTTTTTGCAAGTGAAGAAACTGCAAGCGATACTTTGTTATTATGTACAATATAATAAGTCGTTATTCCTCCGATTGCCAAGATCAACAGGACCACTGCCGCCTGCCACCATCCGCGATCTGACAAGAGGAAAATAACTTTCCTTTTTTTTGTAATTCGGCGATCCAGTCTTTGTTTCAATTCCTCAATATCCTGGTACAATGTGCCGGTTTCCTGTTTTTGTAGCGCATGACGAATGCCTTCCATTGCGTCGGCAAGGAAGGGATCATCTATCGCTGCTTTTTCAATGGCATGCATTTCATTAGGGCCAAATTTTCCCTGGAAATACTTTTCGATATCTTCAACGGAATAGTGAGCTTTATTTTTTTCGTTTTCGCTCATTGCATCATTATTTTCGGCGCGTCTAATTTAGCCGGCCTTATTTTTTATTTTTTCTTCCATACAAATTTTCAAATTCCTTCTTCCATTTTGTATATGGCTTCTTACTTTATTCCAATCCATGCCCGTCTTCAATTCAATTTCTTTATAGCAGTTCTGGTGCAGGTAAAATAATTCTATGATTTTTTTTTGCTCTTCTGAAAGTGTCTTTAAACAATCATTCAGTTTTTCAAGGTGTTCCTCCAGCTCCATAATACCATTCAGATGCACGGTTTCGGTCAAATGCATATGCTCAGGGTCAAGATGGGTCGTCTGAAGACGCTTGGCTGACCGTAAATGCATCAGGCAATGGTTTTTGGCGACGGAATACAGCCAGCCCTTGAAATAATCCACTTCATGTTTTTGCAATTTTTGAACCAGCTCTTCAAAAATGGCCATAACCGCGTCTTTTGCAGCTTCCCTTTCTTTCAGATAATGGAGGCATACTCCAAATACCATGTCCATATAAGGTTGGTATAATGTTGCCAGCACACGCAGATCACCCGATTTCCTATATGCCGCGATGAGTTCCTGATCGCTTAACGAAGAAGGGGATATGTTCTTTAGAGTAGACAAAAATTTACCTGATGAATTTTAGACTGATTAAAATACTCAAAATTTACCGGTCTGTTATGCAATTTCGGAATTAACTGCGGAGATTCCTGATCTCGCAATAAACTGTGGAATGAGATGCGAAAGACTGGTGTGGGAGATATTCAAAAATATCTACTGCTTAGGTGATCAATCCTTCCATAAGAAAAGTATATGCTAATCGTGTTTTGATTTTATAAAAAACGGCAGTTAAAAACTATTATATTTTCCTGCCGCTTCGCTTATCTGTTCCGTTTATGACAGTGATTCCGATCTGATGTGATTGTAACTTTTTTTATTCTTCTCAATCAGGTTGAGTATTTTTTTCCGTATATCATCTTTTAATCCGCTGATTTCATGGTCAAAAGCTTCATGTAATTCATCCAATTCTTCATTGGTTGCACCCCTGATCCTGCGAATTTTATCCTTGATCTTATCTGCAGAATCAGCGATTTTCTGTCTTGTCTCACTCCCTTTGGCAGGCGCGATCAATATCCCCACTGCGAGTCCTGCCAAAGCCGCCATCATCATTTTTTGTGTGCTCATAAAATAAATTTTACAGGTTAATGATATTTATTTTTTTTCAACAACCTTGCCAGAATGATGGAGGCCTGATTGGATCTTGTTAAAACTTTGAACACGGATTACACAGATGATTAGAATTGCCCTGATTACTGAATATTATCTATTATTTGTCTATCAGCGTAAATCATAACAATCATAAAAAATCAATATCGATCAGATCTGCAATTCAAGACTGGTTTGATGATCTGGATGAATGTAGATGCCGGTAGTGTCTCTATTTGAATTTTTCACCACGTAGAATGACTTAATAAAGAATGTCTATGTGTCCCTATGATCCTATGTGCCTATTGTGGTTATTTTTTTCAAATTGGGACACTGCCCAGATGACGATCAGGTTTGCATTCTGGCTATTTTTGATTAAATTCGCGTCTCAAATAACGAATAGCTTGTCCGAACCCAAAACAGCCAAAAGCAACTATGACAACTGAACCTAAGACCTACCTTATCACCGGCGGCGCCGGCTTTCTTGGTATCAATATGACCCGTTACCTGTTGGAGCGGGGCCATAAAGTTGTTTCACTCGATATTGCAGACTTTGACTATCCCGAGCAGAATATCATCAATCCCATCAAGGGTGATATTCGTGACCGGGCGATGGTAGATCGCGCCATGCAGGGTGTTCATTTTGTGATTCATACTGCTGCCGCATTACCTCTTTATAAGAAAGAAGATATTTTCTCCACTGATCTGGACGGGACAAGAAATGTTTTGCAATCCGCGCTTGATCACGAAGTGGATCGCGTAGTACATATTTCATCAACTGCTGTGTATGGTGTGCCGGATCATCATCCATTGGTAGAGACAGATCCACTGAGTGGCGTTGGACCTTATGGCATCGCGAAAGTTAAAGCTGAAGAGATATGCAGGGAATTTCGTGAAAAAGGGCTCTGTGTACCGATCATGCGTCCAAAATCATTTATTGGTCCCGAGCGATTGGGTGTATTCGGGGTATTTTATGACTGGGCCAAGGATGGTAAAGGATTCCCCGTTCTGGGTAACGGTAAGAACCGTTATCAGTTGCTTGACGTGGAAGATTTTTGTGCAGCTATTTATCTGAGTACAGTATTGGATCGCGCGAAATGTAACGATACATTCAATATCGGGGCTAAAGAATTTACGACAATCAGGGGAGATTACCAGGCTGTGCTCGATCGCGCAGGCTTTGGTAAAAAAATTGTGCCTGTTCCAGCTGCACCCGCTGTATGGACACTTCGGGTACTTGACAAATTACATATCTCACCCTTGTATCCCTGGGTGTATGAAACGGCAGCAAAGGACTCTTTTGTTTCGATAGAAAAAGCAGAACGTGTCCTGGGTTACAAACCAAAATATTCAAATAAAGATGCGCTGATAAGAAATTACGAATGGTATATTGCGCATATGGATCAATTCCAAAAATCTTCAACCGGAATTTCTCACCGGGTACCCTGGAAGCAGGGTGCACTCACGATTGTAAAGAAGTTTTTTTAAAAGCGCTCCTGTCGGCGTCTTCGCCAACGGGATGTAATGTAAAAGGAGGCTGTCGATCAGTTATTTGAATGCAGGATGGAACTTATGCAATGTTTCTCTTAAATACTCTCTATCGAGATGGGTGTAGATTTCAGTCGTAGTGATGCTTTCATGCCCCAGCATTTCCTGTACGGCACGCAGGTCAGCACCGCCTTCCACCAGATGGGTAGCAAAGGAGTGACGAAAAGTATGCGGGGATATACTCTTTTTGATTCCAGCCCTCTTTACCAGTTCTTTCAGCATGATAAAGATCATTACCCGGGTCAGTTTACCACCCCGCCTGTTTAGAAAAAGAATATCCTCATTGCCTTTACTGACAGGAATATGTACCCGAACTTCTTTTCTGTAGAGGTTGATGTATTTGACAGCAGATCGCCCGATGGGAACCAGCCTTTCCTTATCTCCTTTGCCAATCACTCTGACAAAACCTACATCAAGATACAGGCAGGACAAACGCAGATTAACGAGCTCGCTTACCCGAAGTCCGCAACTGTACAGGGTTTCCAAAATAGCTTTATTCCGGGTTCCTTCCGGCTTGCTCAGGTCTGCCTGGGCAATAATTTCCTCAATTTCTTCGAAGGTCAGCACATCGGGCAGGGCTCTTTTGAGTTTGGGAGCTTCGAGTAAAACAGTCGGATTCTTATTGACTATATTTTCAATAGAGCAGTATTTGTAGAAAGACCGGATACCGGATATAATCCTCGATTGAGAACTTGCTGTCATGCCTAAATTGCCGATCCATTTAACGAAACGCTGCAAATCCTTCAATTCAATTTCATCAGGTTTTTTTGACAGATGGGCATCTTGTAGAAATTCTGTCAGTTTATCAATATCTCTAAGATAGGCTTCTACAGAATTACCTGATAAAGACTTTTCCAATTGAAGCCAGGCCTTATATCCTTTCTTGTAAGTTTCCCACATGCGACAATTTTAAAATTTAATATTTAAAACTTAAAATTTTCTTTGTTGCACAAGTGGTTTACTTGATATTTGCCGTACAAGCTAAATGCATGATCTCATCTGTTAATCTCCGCTCATTTAAACAAGTGCTTCGTTCCAATAAAAAACGCTTGATGCGGTTTTTGACAAGACTTGAAAAAAAAACTCCCAGAGGTTTAGACGGCATGATTCGTGAAATTGATCAGTCAATCTGGACAAAAACAAATTGCCAGCATTGTGCCAATTGTTGCAAAACGATGTCCCCTACTTATTCCAGGAGCGACATTATCCGAATTGCAAAATATCTCGGCATGACGGCGGGCGAGTTCAAGAAAAAATGGTTATTCAGGGATAAAAGCGGAGACTGGCTCAATGTACAACAGCCCTGTCAGTTTCTCGATCTCAACACGAATATGTGCGGAATTTATGAAGTGAGGCCCCGCGATTGCGCCGGATTCCCGCATCACAACAGAAAAAAAATGGTTGACTACATCATCATGTATAAACAAAACATCGAGTATTGCCCGGCTACCTTTCGTGTTGTGGAAAAACTGATTGAAAAGGTCAATGCAGTGGATGATAACAACAGCTGATCTCAATATAAGGGTTCAACTTTCAGTTTAGTTACAGATAGATATCTTCAATCAAAAAGAAATCGGCTTTTTCTTCCTGATTTACGATAATGGCGAGAATATCGTACTGCACTTTTTTCCATTGCGGAAAAAGATCAAGAAATTCTTCTGCCGCCAACATCAGGTTTTGTATTTTCTTTTGATTGACACTTTCTTCAGGGTGCCCAAACGCATTGTCCCTTCTTGATTTCACTTCAATAAAATGAAGAACTGATTTTCTACTGGCGATGATATCTACTTCCGCACGTGCATGCCTCCAGTTTTGATGAAGAATCTCATAGCCTTGTTCAGCAAACCATGCGGCGGCCAGGGTTTCTCCTTTTTTTCCTAATTCATTGTGAGCTGCCATTGCTATTCTTTTTTGTTTTATTTTGGTGTGGAATCTATCTGCTATGAATCCGGATAAAAATAAAGTGTTCAGGCTGGAAGGAAATGTGAAATACTACCCATGGGGCGGGGTTTCTTTCTTGCCGGAATTGCTTAAAATACCCAATCCCCAAAACAAGCCTTTCGCCGAATACTGGATGGGTGCACACGACGAATCCAGCTCCACCATTTTTTTGAAAGAAGAACAAAAGGTCAGGCTGAATGAATATATTCACAGATTTCCATCAGAAACTCTTGGAGAGGATATAGCAAAAAAATTCGGGAGATTACCATATCTGCTGAAAATCCTTGATGTAAGAAATATGCTATCCATCCAGGTTCATCCCTCAAAAAAAAATGCGGAAATAGAATTTGCGAGAGAAAACAACAGCGGGTTAGATCCCGGATCCCTATTGAGAAATTATAGGGATGATAACCACAAACCCGAGTTGATGATGGCGCTGGACGAGTTCTGGTTATTGCATGGATTTAAACCGGTGGACAGGATGAAACAGGTGCTGCAAAGAGTTAGCGAACTGATCTTTTTGTCGCCCGTATTCGATAAAGGCTATGAAGCATTGTATCGGAAAGTAATGCAGATGGAGCAGGCTGAAGTAGATAAAATATTGAAGCCTTTGCTGGTTAGAATTATTCCTGCATATCAAAATAAAAGCCTGAAAAAAGACAATGAAGATTTTTGGGCAGCAAGAGCAGCATTGACTTTTAATAGAGAAGAAAAAATTGACCGTGGAATTTTTTCCATATATCTTTTTAATCTTGTTCACCTCCAACCCGGCGAAGCTGTTTTTCAGGACGCGGGGTTGCCACATGCATATCTCGAAGGGCAGAATGTGGAGATCATGGCCAATTCAGATAATGTGTTGCGTGGCGGACTAACCTCTAAGCGTATTGATGTTACTGAACTCATGAAGCAGGTTCAATTTGAAGCGACAATTCCAAATATTATTCATTATACATCTGTCGATAGCCATGTCGGGCTGTTTGTAACACCGGCTCCTGATTTTGAATTGGGCAGGATAAACTTAAAGCAAAATGAAACCCTGTCATTACGATCACATTCAGCCGAAATTTTCATTGTGCTCCAGGGTAGTCTGAAAGTTCATGAAAATGAATCCAATGAGTTTTTTCGCGGTATGGGAGAAGCCTGGATCAGTTTCGACAAAGCAGGATTCACCCTTAGAGCGGTAAGGGATTCTACTATATACTACGGGAGTGTTCCACGGTGTGGATGAATAGGAAAATCCTTGTGCGGCTTATCTTATTTCTTGTTATTTTTGTCGTTGCTAAATGAGAGATTATGAAACTGAACAAAGCCTTAACCTGGTCCTTGATTTTACTCGTAATTATAGGGGCGATTTATCGAATTTTTCCTAATCGTCCCTATGGATTTGCTCCGCAATGGGCCATCGCTATTTTCGCTGGCGCAATAATCAAGGACAGAAAACTGGCATTTGCTATTCCGGCATTGTCCATGTTTTTTTCAGATATGTTCTACGAGGTTCTGTATTCGAGCGGTCTGTCGAGTATTCCTGGTTTTTATGAAGGCCAGTGGCAGAACTATATTTTATTCGGGTTAATGACCTTCGTTGGGATAGCCATGAAGAAAATAAATATTGTAAACATCCTTATCGCCTCAGTCACGGCGCCTACTTTATATTTCATCCTGTCTAATTTTATTTTGTGGGCAGGTTGGAGTGGAACCCGCGGATTAGGCCGACCAAAAACATGGAGTGGTTTATTGCAATGTTATAACGACGGAATTCCCTTTTACCGAACCAGTATATTGGCTACTGTCATTTTCAGCGCTATATTATTTGGATCTTATTTTCTGCTGAAAAGGGGCGAGTCTGCAACTGCTACTGCTTAATAATATCTTTCAATCTCTTTTAATCGTCATTGGCCGAAGGATTCTGCTCGAATTCTTTATCAATCAATAAATTTTTTCCGTCTGCCGCTACTGTTGCCAGTTCATCACATCGATTGTTGTAAGGATTATCCGCATGACCTCTTACCCATGTGAATTTTATATTATTTTTTTCAGAAAGATCAAAGTAACGGAGCCAGAGATCTTTATTTTTTTTTCCGCCTTTGAAATTTGTGGCGATCCAGTTCTTCAACCATCCCTGCTCGACAGCTTTCACCACATACTGGCTGTCGGAATGAATAACAATATTCAACCCTTCTTTTTTTAATGCTTCCAGCCCTGCAATGACTGCCATCAGCTCCATTCTGTTATTGGTGGTGAGCCGGTAACCGCCAGAAAGTTCTTTCACATGTCCTTTCCACATCAATATGGTTCCATATCCCCCCGGTCCAGGATTGCCGCGAGAGGCTCCGTCGGTGTACATGATGAGTTGATCTTTGTCCAAGTTTATTGTTTATAATACCTGATCTGTACGATTGATGTATGAAAACTAAACCTGTATCACCCCGGTTTTAAATTCGGGAATTTCCGGGTTGTGATTCGCGGCTTTTATTCCTTCGGCGATCAGCCAGCGGGTGTCTGCGGGGTCAATAATTGCGTCTATCCATAACCGTGCTGCAGCATAATAAGGTGTCGTTTGTGTATCATATCGACTGGTAATTTCGTCAAGTAATTTCTTTTCTTCATCGGGGTCGATTTCCCTGCCCTGGGATTTTAATGAACTCACCTGGATCTGCAACAATGTCTTTGCTGCCTGTTCTCCACCCATTACGGCAATTTTTGCATTTGGCCATGCATAAATAAACCTTGGGTCGTAAGCCTTACCGCACATAGCGTAGTTACCCGCACCGTATGAATTCCCAATGATGATCGTGATTTTTGGAACCACGGAATTAGCAACCGCATTAACCATTTTAGCTCCGTCCTTAATAATTCCGGCATGCTCACTTCGTGAACCCACCATGAATCCGGTAACATCCTGTAAAAAGACAAGAGGAATTTTTTTCTGGTTGCAATTCATGATAAACCGTGCAGCTTTATCAGCGCTGTCATTATAAATCACTCCGCCCATCTGCATTTCCCCTTTTTTACTCTTCACAATCAGTCGTTGGTTCGCCACAATACCTACAGCCCATCCTTCAATCCGCGCATATCCGCAAATGATAGTCTTACCATATTCTTCCTTGAAAGGCTCCAATCCGGGCGCATCAACAATTCTCTCAATAATTTCCATCATGTCGTACGATTTAGATGGATCGGGAGGAATGATGCCATAGAGTTCTTTGGAATCTTTTTTCGGATCAGCAGAAGCGATCTGATCATAACCGGCTTTTTCTTTTACATGACCAAGCATGCTGATGATTTTTTTAATCTGGTCAAGACATTCCTGTTCTGTTTTGCATTTATAATCGGCAATGCCGGAAATGGCATTGTGTGTTTCAGCGCCACCCAGGGTTTCTGCATCAATATTTTCTCCAATGGCAGCTTTTACCAGATAAGGTCCTGCAAGGAAAATGGATCCATTTCCTTCTACCATCAGTGTTTCATCACTCATAATTGGCAAATAAGCACCACCTGCCACGCAAGCGCCCATTACTGCTGCAATCTGTGTAATGCCCATCGCACTCATTCGCGCATTGTTGCGGAATATGCGGCCGAAATGTTCTTTGTCGGGGAAAATTTCATCCTGCATCGGCAGGAATACGCCTGCGCTGTCAACGAGATAAATTACAGGAAGGTGATTCTCCATCGCAATTTCCTGCATGCGGAGATTTTTTTTGCCTGTGATCGGGAACCAGGCGCCGGCTTTTACAGTCTGATCGTTGGCCACAATGACACACTGGCGGCCACTTACATATCCAATGCCGGCCACAGTACCGCCGGCAGGGCAACCGCCCTGCTCATCGTACATTTCATATCCTGCGAAAGCTCCTATTTCTGAAAATGAGGAATCTTTATCGATCAGATAATTAATTCTTTCGCGGGCAGTCAGTTTATTTTTTTCGCGCTGTTTTTGAATCGCTTTTTTTCCTCCTCCCTGGGCGATCTTCTCGAATCTTGATTTGAGCTGACTCATCGCCATCTGCATCTGGTCTTCGTTCCGGTTGAATTCAATATCCATGAGGTATATTATATCATGCAATTTAAGATTGATGCAGTAATATTGATATATTTTTAAGGATATGGATTTTTTTCGCTATCGCAGGTGGATCATATTGGTAGGGTTATCGGCTGGTATTAAATTTTTTTCTTTTTTCCCTGGAGCGGTAGAGAAATATTATTCCACAGGTTTTTATCCGTTGATTGCGCGCCTGCTCCGGATTTTATTTGGATGGATACCGTTCAGTATTGGGGATATTTTTTATGCGGCTGTAATCGTATGGCTGGTGATGGCGGCCATCTCATTTCTACGAAAACTATTCAAAAAGCAAATCGATCGCTACTTTATTGTTCGTGCAGTAAGCGCAGCGATGCAAACCGTTCTTGTCATTTATATTCTCTTCAATGTGTTATGGGGACTTAATTATAATCGAAGAGGGATTGCTTATCAGTTGCAACTGAATATACAGACTTATTCAACTACTGAACTACAAAACCTCCTCCGTGTAATCGTCGGGCGGCTTAACGAACTGGACTCTGCTTCGCGCATAGACAGGAGTGAGTTCAAAAGAAAAAAAAGACTATTTGATGAATCGATTCAATCTTATCATTTACTTTCCGGAACCAATGCTATTTTCTCCTATCCCACACCTTCGGTAAAGCCTTCTTTGTTCAGTTATGCAGGGAACTATCTTGGGTTCACCGGGTATTACAATCCTTTTTCCGGTGAAGCGCAGGTGAATACCACTGTTCCTGTTTATGTTCAACCCTTCACAACCTGCCATGAAATCGGCCACCAGCTTGGATATGCGAAGGAGGATGAAGCCAATATTGCGGGTTATCTGTCTGCAAGATCCAGCGATAATCCCTTATTTCGATACTCCGTTTATTTTGATCTTTATCTTTATGCGGCGACTGAGTTGTATCTGCGCGACTCTACCTTACTGGTACCCCTACGCGAAAAATTAAAACCGGATGTAAGAGCTGATTTCCGGGATTTGAGGAATTTTTATAAGAAATATGAGAACCCGATGGAACCTTATATCCGAAGATTATATGGAAGATACCTGAAGGCAAATAGTCAGCCCAAAGGAATCATGTCTTATGATGAAATTATTGCCTGGATGATCGCCTATGCTAAAAAATACGGAGAGGCAGCCTTGTGAATGTGAAAATGTGAGAATGTGGAGATGTGGAAATGAAATTAGAATTTATTTTTCCACATCATGCTTTCAATGGGCCTGTCGGGCTGCTTACTGTATTTGGCATCTTTCTTCTCATTGTATTTTACTTCTATCTCTCCTTCAACAGGGAAATAAATCAACTGGCCGATGGGCATGCCTTTATACACTTTGACAGGCTGCTTGACTGAAATCTCCAAAGTCCAATTTCCGCAGAATCCCACATCACCTTTACCGGCTGTTGCGTGAATATCAATGCCCAGTCTGCCTGTCGATGATTTACCTTCCAGGAAGGGTACATGAGCATGTGTTTCAGTATACTCATCAGTGACGCCGAGGTAAAATATATGCGGGTAAAGAACAAAGCCTTCTTCGGGAATTTCAAAATATTCGATCTGGTTATGTTTTTTTGCGTCGAGGATGTGTTCGCGATAAGTCGCAAGCCATTTTCCCAAATGCACGTCATAAGAATTGCTTCCGAGACATTCTCTTTTGTACGGTTCAATCTTAATCGTTCCTTTTTCTATTTCAGCCAGAATCCGTTTGTCCGATAAAATCATTTCTGTTTGATGGTTTATTTGTTTATTTGTTTACCTGAAAAGGGACTACAAAGAAAGGGATTTTAGCATTTTTTTGATGCCATTATTTTATCAACATAATATTAACGCCAACACCAGGCTGGGAATCTGGCATATTCAGGAGCCTGAATCTTTTTTTCTTGAAAAAGTTCCACTCAAAAGAGATGTCTCTCATCCTCATAAACGAATGCAACATCTTGCAGGAAGATTCCTGTTACCGGTATTATTCAATGATTTTCCTGTCGAGGAAATCGTGATTGCGGATACCAGAAAACCATTTCTTGAAAATGAAAAATACCATTTCTCCATTTCCCACTGTGGAGATTATGCCGCGGCAATCGTCAGTAGTCAAAACCGGGTGGGGGTGGACATTGAAAAACCGGCTGAAAAAATTGCCCAGATCATGCTGAAGTTTATGGGGGCAGGTGATTTGATGGAATCGGGCAAATCAAAACTTCCTGATCATTCAGCCATTGATTTGCTCACCATGATCTGGAGTTCAAAAGAAGCCATTTTTAAATGGTATAGTTTCGGAAATGTGGATTTCAGGCAGCACATGCAGTTGAATGATTCTATCAGGATAACCGGTGAGGACGAATGGGAATTGCCATTTACTTTTAATAAATCGAAGCCTGTCGGATTATTGGTTCACGCAAAAATGCTGAACGGATTGGTCCTGGCCTGGGTGGTCACTTAATCCAGTTGCAGTTCTTCATTTCCCTTTTCCAACAAATTCATATCGATGGAATCCTGGCCTGCGATGCCTTCTACTGATCCTTTGATATGTGAAGCATTTAATAAAACTTTTTCGATTTGTTTTTCTCTCGCCTTCCATAATTTTTCCATCATATCTCTTTCTCGTTGAATGGAATCTTTCATTGAAAGAAATCCCTCCCTGATTGCCTTCCACTGCTCGTTAAATTCGCTGCTGGTTATGTAATCGTACAGCAATTGCATTTTGTCGCCTTTATTTTGCTGTGATTTCGATGCGTTGAATATCCTGATAATCCCATCACGTAATACGTAGGCAAGTGCTTTCACTTCGGTGAAACTGCAGATCCAAACACCATTTTTTTCGCCAAAATAATCCATATCCTTTGGCATTGTTTTGGTCACGATCACGGCAAGATGCGCGCCCTGGCTTCGCATATCCTTTTTCAGTTTTTCAATCCAGTCCATTACGAAGGAGGTGGTGCGTTTGCTTTCGTAAATTATTTTTCCGCATTCCTGGCCAAAATCATTTCTGACGGTTTGAATGCAATCTGCTCCCTTCACTCCTTTGCCCACTTCGCTAATGATATCGAATGGGAAGGTGCTTTTCAGCATTTCTTCCAATGCCAGTTCCTGCACTTCACCTTGCAGTTGCATGGAACCCTGTTCGGCCTTTCTTCTCATTTCATCAGCGAGTTTTTTCTGGTCGTCAAGCTGTTTTTCCAGTTCTTTTGTTCGCATCTGGTATTCTGTTTCCCTGGCTGCCGCCCGCTGTTCTTCAATTTTCCTGATCTCCTCCGACAGTTTTTCTCTTTCCTGGTGAAGTTTCCGTTGCACCGACAATTCCAATTCCAGTTCTTTGTTTTTCAAATCCTGTTCCCGCTGTAAAAACTCAAGTTCTTTCTGTCTGGCTGTTTTTAATTTCTCCTCATTGTCTTTGATAGATTGTTCCAGCATGCGAAGCTGGTTTTCAAAATCTGCGTTTATTGTTTTTCGTAAGTTTTCTTCGAGGGAAAGCTGTAGTTGTTTTTTCTCTTCGACCAGTTTCTTATTAAAATTTTCCTGTTGAGTCTGGAGTTGCCTGGAGAACTCAGATAATTTCTGCTGATATTCTTCTTCTTTCTTTTTATTGAAAGCGATCATCTGATCCCGCAGATCCCTTTTATACTGTTCAGAAACTGCCTCCTCAATAGCAAAAAGATGGCCGCACTGGGGACATTTAATATCTGTTGCCATGCATAATTTTTTACAAGTTTACAACAAGAAATCCTTCCGACGGTTCTGAATTTAGTTGAAAATAAAGATTGGGTGAAACTTATAAACTAAATAAAATTGAAGTCAGAAAGATGATTGCAGGATAATTTACTGAGCTCAGTTTTTCACACGAAAATTGAAGATCAGTGTTCCCACCGATTCATCGTTCGCACTATTAAATTTAACCTGGCGGGCTTTCCGGAGAGCAATAGCTTTCATGGATGCCTCAGAAGTTGTTGAGCCCTTTGGCTGGTAGTCTGCATCAATTACATTGCCATTGGCATCGACATGAATATCGACGGCGACCTTGGCATTTTCATTAAAATCATCAGTAAAGGAAGGCAGTCCGGTTATACGTCTTCCCTGCAATCCGCCTAAAATTTTTACTCCTGAATTGCCTGTTCCTCCTCCGGTGTAATTATTTGAATTAGGATTGCCGCCGGGTTGCCCCTGGTCGCCATGGCCACCTGCAACTCCCTGGTTTTTCCCGGGTTTATAATCATCTGCATCGTTGCCTCCATTACCGGTGCCATTTACTCCATGAAAAACGGCTTTAGGCTTAGGCGGGGCGGGAGTTGGATTGATGACAGGCTGTGTGGTCTTTACGGTCTTTGTTTTTGCAATATCCTTGTCAGGGATTTTTGTTGCATTCGGTTTTGTAACAGGAGGTTTTTTGATTGCGGGAGCATCTTCCTCCTTATCATTTGTTTCGACTTCTTTCACCGCAACTTTTTCTACCGGAGCCGGTTTGGGAGGAGTATATTTTTCCTGATCCTTTGTCGAGGGTTTGCCGGGAAGATAAGGCTGATCTGTTCCCAGACCCTGGTCGCTGTTTCCCAGGTTCACTTCAATTCCTTCTTCAGTAACAGGAGGGGGGGCGCTGGGGAGGGTCCAGGTTATGAATAAGAGAGCAATGATCAGCAGTACACATATCATCAATGTATAGCCGCTGGCTTTCCAGTTTTTCCGGGATTCGAAATTATCGTTGATATAGGACCGATTCACTATGCGAATATAACGATTGTTTTGCAGGCTTTGATTCAGAAAATGTTAATTCAGTAGTGGATAAGTGATGATCCTGTTGGCATTGAGTTTAAGCGATCCGGTGATAAACAAAATCAGGCATCCATTTCATCAGTTTGGCAATGATCCACCAGCGATGCGTGATATAGATTCTCCATTTTTTCTTTTCGATGGCATCCACAATCTGCCGGGCTGCTTTTTGGGGAGTGGCAGTCCAAAATCTTTTATTTCCTTTGGCCATTTTAGTATCTACAAAACCCGGCTGCACATCGGTAACATACAGGTTGCTTCCCGATTTTTTTGTTTTTATGTGCAGGCCTTCAAAAAAAATACTTTGGAATGCCTTGCTGGCGCTATATGCAGGGGCATGACTATTCCCGCGAATAGATGCGATGGAAGAAGTGGTTACCAATTGTCCATGCCCCTGCTCCTCAAAATAATTATAGGCATAATCAATGATTTCAATAAAACCATTCACATTCGTGTTCACTGTGATCTTATCTATTTCCCAAATTATTTTTTCATTCGGATCGCCAAAGCCCGCATTGTAAATGAGCATGTCTAAGCCATCGAGTTTGCTGATAAGAGATTCGAGGTGTGAGATATTGTCATCGCCTGTAACATCGAAACATTGTGTGACGATATGATTCGGATATTCCACCTGCAGGGAGTACAACAGTGGCTGCCTCCTCCCGGTGACGCCAACTAAATTGCCGGCATCTGCATATATTTTTGCTATTTCCCTGCCGATCCCGGAAGTTGCGCCAATGATGATGATCTTTTTCATTATTTATATCATTCAATTATTTTGTACCCGGCAGAGGAATATCTATTGAGCATCCTTGCGTCGCACTCTTCAGCAGTTGTAATTCTATTTGACGAAATTTGCACGCAATGGCGCAAAACGAAAACAATACTTCGCGCGCCTCTGTGAGAAAATATATCACGCAGAGATGCCAAGGCACGAAGGAAAAATAGCAGTAATTCAATGCGCGAAATCCATTTCAAAATTTCCCCTCATCCTTTCTATCGGAGGATTAAAATATCCGAATTTCAGATCTGGAAATTCTTCCCTGATTAATTCCATCAGGCGCCTGACTCCCATGCATTCACCGGTATCGGTCACGCCGATTTTTCCAAGGTACCAATCCGGATCAATATTGAAATTGCGCCATTGGATCATCGACAGTTTTGTCTCTTGAATGAGTTGCCTCAGGAATTTGTATTCTTCTAAACTGTCAGTCATCCCGGGAAAAACAAAATAGTTGATGGAAGTCCAGCCATTGTAGCGTCGTACTGTTTTCAAACTTTCTACAATATCTTCAAATGAATAATTGTTGGGGCGATAATAGGCTTCATAAATATGCTTGCGTGCTGAATTAGTACTCACACGAATGGAATTCAGTCCGGCTTCGCAAAGGGCTTTGACAACATCCGGTGTAGAGCCATTTGTATTGATGTTGATGCACCCGCGATCCGTATGCTTGCGTATCTCGATGATGGCTTCCCTGATTGTCTCCCACATCAGCAGGGGTTCACCTTCGCAACCCTGGCCGAAACTAACAATGGGATAGGGAGCTGTGAGCAGGTGAGGCACGGCGAACTCAACGATTTCTTCCGGGGTTGGTTTAAAAGTGAGTCTGTCCTGTGTGGAAGTAATCGATTCTTCCTGTGGTTGAAAGGAAATACACCCGATACAATTGGCGTTGCAGGCAGGCGAAACCGGGATAGGGCATTCCCATCTGCCCAATGAAAAATTTCTTGCGGCCGGGCAATGATAAGTCAGGCAGCAGTTCTGCATTAAATGATTCACCAGGCGGTTATGTGGGTAAGTTTCCAAGAGCTGTTGTGCGCCGGTATTAATTTTCGAATGGTCATATCCGTTAGATTCCTGCCGAATGTCCCGTTCTATGCGGAGGGCCGGCACATAAAATTTTTCATTATACCATCCTGCGGCGGTATAACAAAACAAAGGGAGCGTCGGGGCATTTTTCTCTGTTTCATAGGCGGCGAGATAGAGACCGGTATGTGCAGGCGGAATAAATGCAGCTACGGCCCATCCTTTTTTGCAGAGGCGCATCTCGCCGGTTTTGGTATCGATCCCGATGCCATGGCGTCCGGGTAGTTCATAAAGCGATCCGCCGGCAGGTAGTTCGATCCAGTCTCCGGCCGGAACTGCGACTGCATCCCAGCCCGTACGACCTGTGGAATAAAGTGAATCGTCTTCAAAAATGTTTCCTTTCCCGTCAGAGTAAAGCAGGTATGGAGATTGGGATAAATTCATTTGTATTGTATAAAACAGTCTGCAAAATTCGTGAATTGCCTCTTAACGGGAAAGCGAATCTTTTTGGCCTAACTTTTTTGAGTATATTTAGTGGCCACGTCGGATACTGCTGCATTGGGAAACCTTCAATTCATATTTATATGCCAAATCCTGCAGTCGTTAACCCCTGGAAGCCCTGGCAAAAAATTCTTTTCAGATTTTTCTTTTTGTTCTTACTTCCAACGACGTCTCTTTGCTGGGATCTCCTCACTTATTTTACGCTTTCAATTTTTCGCAAAAAGAATTTTTACCAGTTTGGTGCGATATTCCGCCCAATAGTAAAACCGCTGCATTGGTTTGACAAACATATTTATCATACAGGATATAATCCTAAAATTCATGATGCATGGCCCGGAGACAATCATATGGGCGTTGTATTTTATCTGACCGTTTTCCTTTTTGCAATTGTACTTACTGTTTGCTGGAGCATATTTGATAAAAAAAGGGCCGGTTATAATAAGTTGTTTTATTGGTTCAGTTTATATCTCAGGTACACCCTCGCATTAACCATATTTGGATATGGTATTGATAAGTTAATCCCCGTGCAAATGCCTTATCCTGGTCCCGTTGCCCTGCTAACTCCAATGGGACAGAATGGTCTGTTTGATGTGTTGTGGCAGTTCATGGGCGTTTCGAGAGGCTT
>DATJWE010000126.1:0-56685 GCA_035501475.1 Puia sp.
TGATTAACGACCTGGTCGATAAAAAAAAATCGACCGGAAAATCAATTATTGCCTGCACATATAAGGAGACGATGGGTACTCCGGCGCTATTCAGCAGCATGCACTTTCCGGAATTGATGCAACTGCAGGGACAGGATGGAGCAAAAAAAATTCTGTGGCAACATGCCGGCGAGTTGGAAACCATTTCCTTTCCGATGGGTTATATAGATATAGATACCATGCAGGATTATCAAAACCTGGGTAGCCTGGCGGGTGGAGAAGGCTGAGCCTTTGTCCTCACAGGAAAATCGTATTTTTATTGATCAAGTTCTGATGCAAATGATTATCGATTCCTATAACCGTGTTCATGATTACTTACGGATATCTCTAACCGATAACTGTAACCTGCGGTGCTTCTATTGCATGCCGGAAGAAGACTACGAATTCACGCCGTCCGAACGACTTATGAAACCGGAGGAGATTGACGCGTTTGCGAAGATTTTTGTAAGACTGGGAGTAAAAAAAATCAGGTTGACAGGGGGTGAACCACTCGTTAGAAAAGATGCATCAAAAATTATTCTCCTGCTCTCTGGTCTGCCCGTCGAATTGACGCTTACCACAAACGGAACGAGACTACAACAATACCTGCCTGTGCTGAAAGAAGCAAACATTTCCTCCCTGAATGTCAGTCTCGATACTTTGCGACCGGAAAGGTTCCTCTTGGTTACCCGTCGGGACCAATTTGAAGTCGTGTACAACAATATCAGCCAGCTGATTGATAATGGCATTCACGTAAAGGTAAATATGGTGGTTATGAAGGGGCTGAACGATGATGAGATTAATGATTTTATCGCATGGACGAAAAATACTCCTGTGCATGTTCGTTTTATCGAATTCATGCCGTTCAGTGGCAACCGCTGGACGAGCAACAGGGTATTTACCTGGCAGGAAATGTTGGCGGTGATCGGCACTAAATATTCTTTTGAACATTTGTCTGATGGAAAACATGATACCGCAAAGAAATATGCTGTGCCGGGGCATGCAGGCACTTTTGCCGTAATCAGCACGATGAGCGCTCCTTTTTGTGATGGCTGCAACCGCATCAGGCTTACTGCTGATGGTAAAATGAAGAATTGCCTTTTTTCAAAAGAAGAAACTGATTTATTATCGGCTATGCGTAAGGGTGAGGATGTAGAGCCGCTGATACACCAGTGCATCAGCAAAAAAGCCTGGCAACTGGGTGGACAATTTAATGCAGATTTTGAACACCTGGAAGCAGGCGCAATACAAAACAGGAGCATGATTTCAATCGGAGGTTGAGCCTGGTTTGTTCTAAAACAGACGGGCATCCCCCCTCGTCGATGTTATAAAGATTCATGATGAGCAACCCGATTTCTGTTAATGAAGCCAAAACATTCGTGGAAGGACATGCGCATGTATTGTCACCTGTGAAGCTGGCTCTCCGCCATGCATCAGGGCTTGTGTTGTCTGAAGATGTGTTTGCAGTCTCAGATATTCCTTTTTTTAATCAATCCTCAATGGATGGGTATGCTTTTAATTTTGATGACTGGAAATCAGGAAATCAAATTTTTGTCGGGGGCGAGATTTCTGCAGGGCAAACAGAAAAAATAACACTTGGTTCTTATCAGGCAATGCGAATTTTTACAGGAGCTGCCGTACCCCCCGGGGCTGATACAGTAGTGATGCAGGAAAAAGTGAATATTAAAGATAACAGGCTCATTATCGATGATGCGCAATTGAAAAAAGGAATTAATGTCCGGCCCAGGGGTTCGGAAATTGCAGCCGGTAAGCTTGCATTGGAAAAAGGCAGTTTTTTGTCGCCTGCTGCGATTGGTTTTTTGGCAGGAATTGGTATCACAGAAGTGAAGGTTTATCCTCACCCGTCAATAAGTATTATTGTTACGGGCAGGGAATTGCAACAGCCGGGCATTCCACTGCGATATGGCCAGGTATACGAATCGAATTCGGCCGGTTTGCGAGCTGCTTTAGCACAGTTATGCCTGAGCGAAATAAGAATTACCAAAGTGGATGATGACCCTGCTTTGATAAAAACTGTATTAACTGAATCGATAGAAAAAAGCGATTTGGTTTTATTAACCGGAGGGATCAGCGCAGGTGACTATGATTATGTATTGCAGGCCTGCACAGATTGCGGAGTGGAAAAAATATTCCACAAAGTGAAACAAAGGCCGGGGAAGCCATTGTATTTTGGAAAAAAAGAAAAGAAAATAATTTTTGGTCTGCCGGGGAACCCTTCATCCGTATTGACCTGTTTTTATGAATATGTATTGCCGGTTATCGAAAAAATGCAGAAGATCAGCCATAGCTTCGTGCAGAAAGTACATGCTGAATTAACTCATGACTATTCCAAATTCACAGGACTCACTCATTTTCTTAAAGGGATTTATGCAGAAAACAAAGTAACCGCACTGGATGCGCAGGAGTCCTATCGAATGAGTTCTTTCGCCAGGGCGAATTGCTTAATCTGTATGGAAGAAAACAGGCAGGAGTGGAAAGCAGGAGACGAGGTGGAAATTCATTTGCTACCTTTTTAAAATGAATATATGGATGCAAGTTTGCTGCTATTTTATTTATTATTATTCCTTGTCGCTTTTTTGTATGCTTCCGTTGGTCATGGCGGTGCGAGCGGATACCTTGCCCTTATGGCAATCTATGGTGTTGCTCCCGAGGTTATGAAACCGACTGCCCTGTTGTTAAATCTTTTCGTTTCGCTAACTTCCTTCATCCAGTTTTACAGGGGAAAGCATTTTCTCTGGAAAATTTTTCTTCCTTTTGCGATTGCCTCCGTTCCCATGGCTTTTTTGGGCGGCTTGATCGTTGTTGATGGAACAGTGTATAAAAAAATACTTGGGTTGCTACTAATCATTCCTATCATTCGTTTTCTTTTTTTCGGCAATTTCAATGTTTCGGAAACGAGAAAATCAAATGTATACCTGTCGTTGGTTATCGGTGCTGCCATCGGGTTTCTTTCCGGACTGATTGGAATTGGGGGAGGAATTATTTTATCGCCCATACTTTTGTTGATGAAATGGACCAACCAGAAGCAAACTGCAGCGATCAGCGCTTTGTTTATTTTTGTAAATTCATTCTCAGGACTCATTGGGCAACTTACAAAAGGGATTCACTTTACAACTAACATGTATACTTACGTGGTTCTTGCATTTTCGGGAGGACTATGCGGCGCTTATTTTGGAGCGCTGAGATTTAAACAAACATGGCTTAAAAATATTTTGGCAGTAGTGCTGATGTTTGCATCATATAAATTATTATTTACAAAAGCCTGATGATATGCGACTGATTATTGCATCGGTATTTTTTTTGATGATTTACGTGGTGGGTTCAGCACAAAACAATGTTCCACAGACTGATTCTTTTGTTGTCAAAGGGAAGATAAAGAATCCTGTCGCATTCACCATCGCCTCTCTGGATACTTTCAAGACAGAAATGCTGAATGACATCGTTACCGTGAATCATATGGGCCAGGCATTGTCAACTATAAAAAATGTTCGCGGCGTTTTATTGAAAGACGTGCTGAGTAAAGTTCAACTCAATACACCCAGCCCCAAACAGTCATTCAGTTATTATATGGAATGTACCGCATCGGATGGATTTACAACGGTTTTTTCATGGAATGAAATTTTCAATACCCTGAATGGAGACAATACCTATATTATTACAGAAAAAAATGGGAAAAAATTAAAGGATATCGATGACAGAATTGCCATCCTGATCGTTCTGGGAAAAGGCAGAGGGCATATTTATATCAAGGGTCTGCAGCAAATTGTTATTAAATCGGTAACTGAATAATAATTTTGGTTATGCCTGTAAAGATCATCTCGTTTGGCCCTGTGAAGGATATCATGGGCGACCAACAGTTTGAAGTGAAGGACGTGGCTGATACGGATCAGTTGATTCAGGTATTGCATCATCAGTATCCGGCACTGGCCCAGACGCCATATATTATTGCCGTGGATAAGGACATCATTTCGGGAAATACTTTGTTAAACGGTGATCAGGTTGTTGCTCTTTTGCCACCCTACTCCGGCGGTTAATTTTGTGTAATAAGTGTAATCCGTGTAATTAGTGTATGAAAAATATTTTTAAACAAGGAGCTATTTCCGCTGCATTTATTGCAGAAAGCATCGAAAAACATAAGAGCAAGATGAATATCGGCGGTCACAGTATTTTTTTAGGACAGGTTCGTGCAGATAAGATCAACGATAAAGAAGTGATGGCTATCGAATATTCAGCTTATGAAGATATGGCGCTGGAAAAAATGCATCTGATAAGAGAAGGAATATTTGAAAAATATGAGCTTACCTGTCTGCATGTGTATCATAGCCTGGGCCAGGTTAAAGCCGGAGAAATATCTCTTTTTGTTTTTGCCTCATCGGTTCATCGGAAAGCAGCTATCGATGCCTGCGAAGAAATTGTAGAACGAATTAAATCAGAATTGCCGGTGTGGGGAAAAGAAATTTTTGACAATCAAAGCTATCAGTGGAAAGAAAACAGCAAGTAAGATTGATATGATCGATATTACACATAAAATAAATACCTTTCGCAAAGCCATAGCCACAGCGATAGTAAAAGTTTCTGCCCAGGAGACCATCGATGCAATAAAAAATAAGAAAGTGCCGAAGGGAGATGTGTTTGAGTTTTCCAGGGCCGCGGGCCTTCTTGCTATAAAAAAAACCAGTGAAGTAATTCCTGATTGCCATCCGCTTCCCGTAGAATATGCAGCCATAAGTTATGATATGGAAGGATTAAATATCATTATTAACGTTGAAGTGCATACGATTTATAAAACCGGTGTTGAAGTAGAAGCTATGCATGGCGCTGCTATTACAGCTTTGACTATTTACGACATGCTGAAGCCGCTGGACAAAGGCATAGAAATAAGTTCAGTAAAACTCTTGATAAAGAAGGGTGGTAAGTCGGATATAAAGCGCATGGGAAAAAAAGAAGTAAAATGTGCAGTAATTGTTTGTTCTGATTCTGTGACGAGAGGAGAAAGCAAAGATCTCACCGGTAAGGCAATAGTAGAAAAATTAAAAAAATACGAGCTGCAGGTTACTTTTTGCGAAGCTATTGCGGATGATGCTGAAAAAATCAGGAGTACAATATCGCAATTAACCCGGGAAAATTATCAACTCGTGCTTTTTGCCGGAGGAACAGGTTTATCGCCGCGGGATATCACACCTGATACGATTGCTCCTTTACTCGACAGGGAAATTCCGGGCATTATGGAAGCAGCCAGGCATTACGGCCACGAGCGAACACCCTATGCGATGCTTTCCCGTGGTGTATCTGGTTTTATCGGCAATACGCTGGTTATCACCTTACCCGGTTCCGTTCGGGGCGCTGAAGAAACAATTGAGGCTTTATTCCCATATATTCTGCATGTCTTTCCGGTTGCTGAGGGGCTCAGGCATTCCTGAACAGCTTAATGCATACTTAGTTTGGATTAGAAATATGCACTTTAATCGAGCTGCTAATTATTTCATACCATCTGCATAATTTCCCCAATTTGGCCTCAACTATTTTTGTAACTTAACGTATTCACATCAAATACTCTGATTATGCCATCCTACAATCTTCAGATCAATGGAATTAGTCATACTGTTGATGCAGATCCACAAATGCCTTTGTTATGGGTTATCCGGGATTTGGTTGGCCTCACAGGCACCAAATACGGATGTGGCATTGCCCAATGCGGTTGTTGTACGGTTCATTTTAATGGTAACCCCGTGAGGTCTTGTTCTATTCCCGTTTCTTCAGCGGTCAATCAGAAAATCACCACGATCGAGGGTTTATCGCCGGATAATTCACACCCGGTGCAACGGGCATGGATAGCCGAACAGGTTCCGCAATGCGGCTATTGCCAGAGCGGTCAGATCATGGCTGCTGCAGCTTTACTGAAAACCAAACCCAATCCTACCGATGAGGATATCAATTTATTGATGGAAAGGTATATCTGTCGCTGCGGTACTTATCCGCGCATTCGGGCAGCTATTAAAACTGCGGCCAAACTCGCATCGACAACCTGAATCAAATAAAACTAACGGTTATGCGTACAACCAATCAAGATATTTCACGAAGAAATTTCATCCGACTCTCTGGTATGTCGGGTGGAGCGCTTGTAATTGGATTTTATTTTCCTGCCTGGGCTGCTGAGAAAGGTGAGCTCATCACGGCTGAGAATGCCGAACCCCAGGGCATCGAACTAACTAGCTGGGTTTCGATCGATAAAACAGGTAAAGTGACCCTGTTGAGTCATCGTGCAGAAATGGGACAGGGTGCGTTTCAGGCTGTACCGCAGATGATCGCAGAGGAACTGGAAGTCAACCTGGACCAGGTGAACATTGTTTTTGCCCCCGGCGATCAGAAAAAATTTGGAAGCCAGGTTACCGGAGGAAGTTCTACAGTCCGCGAATCATATAAACGATTGTTACAGACAGGTGCGGCTGCCCGTGAGATGCTGATCGAAGCGGCAGCGAAAAAATGGAACGTAAGCAAAGAAGAATGTTATGCTGAAAACGGGCAGGTTATTCATCGGCCTTCAGGAAGAAAGTTTGGCTACGGGGAATTGGTTGAAGACGCGTCCAAGCTGCAACCTCCGAAAAATATTAAGCTCAAAGAGCGAAGGGATTATAAAGTAATCGGCAAACCTTTGCCGAGGCAGGACACTCCGCTAAAAACCAGCGGTAAAGCCATATTCGGAATAGATAAAAAATTACCGGGGATGTTGTATGCGGTAGTGGAACGCAGTCCCCGCTTTAAAGGAAAAGTAAAAAGCTTTGATGATTCTGCAACAAAAGCAGTTCCCGGAGTTAAACATGTGATGAAGGTTGGACGCGCTGTTTTCGGATATACACAGGAAGGAGTCGCAGTTGTGGCAGATAGTATTTGGTCCGCCATGCAGGGGAGAAAAGTTTTGAAGGTAGAATGGGATGATTCGGGTTTCGAGCATCTCAGTACCGAGCAATTATATAATCGCATGAGGCAGGATCTGAATAAACCCATTCTTCTTGATAAGGCAGCAGGAAATTTCGAAACAGCATTTCAAAAATCAGCGAAGAAGGTTGAAGCCATTTATGAAACGCCCTATGAATCGCATAGTTGCATGGAACCTGTGAATTGTATAGCGAATGTGACTGAAAACCATTGTGAGGTTTGGGGTCCGATTCAGGGCCCTGACTGGATTCAGAGTGATTTGAGCGAAAGATTAAAAATTCCTGTCGAGAATGTAATCGTAAATATGACTTTTCTGGGAGGAGGTTTTGGACGAAAAGCTTTTACTGATTATCCGCAGGAAGCCTGTATTATTTCACAGGCAATCAAAGCTCCTGTGCAGGTGGTATGGACACGCGAGGATGATATGACTCAGGGACCCTTCAGACCCGGAGCAGTATATGGATGTAAAGCCGGATTCAACGAGGATGGACGCATTCAGGCTTTCCAGACGAAAATGGCAGCTCAGGATATGGATCTCCAATCGCCTGATTCGGACAGAACAGCTTACAATTCCAGTACAGTGGAAGGATTGCTCAAACCTTATTTCGATTCTTTTCCCAATTATAGTTTCGGCGATGTTCCGACCGTTTCTCCAATCCCGGTTATGTGGTGGAGATCCGTATATGCTTCGACAAACGGATTTGCCTATGAAAGTTTTATGGATGAGCTGGCACACGAAACCGGTAAAGACCCGCTTGATTTCAGGAGGGGATATTTAGACCATGATCGATACCAGGCGCTGATCGATGAACTGGAAGAAAAATCAGCTTGGAAAGCAAGGAAGAAAAATGAAGGATGGGGTGTGGCAATTACGGAATGTTTTGGCAGCATTGTAGGTGAAGCGGTCAAGGTATCCAGGAATACAAATGGGAAAATTAAGATCGATAAGGCGATTGCTGTAATGGACTGTGGATGGTATGTCAACCCCGATATTATCAGGCAGCAGGTGGAAGGAAGCATTGTGATGGCCCTGGGAGCTGCGACCAAGCATGCCACACATTTTGAAGATGGGAAGGCGATAGAAAAAAATTTTGATGTGTACAAAATGCCCCGTATACCCGATATCCCGGAGATTGAAGTGCATGTTATGGAAAATGAAGAAAGACCGGGCGGTGTGGGAGAACCCGGCCTGCCCCCTTTTGCCCCAGCCTTATGCAATGCGATTTTTGACCTCACAGGCAAGCGCATACGAAAATTACCGTTTAACCTGGATGAGGTGTGATTAAATTATCTATACACATTCCAAAAGCGGACGGCTTTTGGAATTTTTTTTTGATCTTTGTTTGAGGATCTTAATATTATTAGTAATTGTCATAAAATAATTTTCATGAAATATAGATTTTGGATTTTCATTGCTCCAGCAATTGCAGGATTGATTCTGTTATCCTCCTTTCATGTCCGTCAGAAATTTGATCTGAAAGCAAGTATTGATCGCGGCAAAGATGTATATACAGCATTCTGTCTTTCCTGCCACATGGAAACCGGCGCCGGTATTGAGGGAGTTTATCCGCCTCTGGCGGGAGCAGATTATCTGATGGCCGATAAGAAAAGGTCGATACAACAAGTCTTGTATGGTGCGACCGGAGAAATGAAAGTCATTGGGAAAACGTATAATACACCTATGAACGGCTTTGACCTGACCGATGAGCAGGTCAGTGATGTGCTGAATTATATCCGCAATTCCTGGAAAAATAAAGGTGCATCGATAACACCTGCTGATGTGAAAGCAGCGAGAAACAAATAGCTCCTCTCGGGGATGATCCATAAATAACTTTTTCTGCTCCGAATATTTTCAATGCCAAAGGCAGCATTGCTGCTGCCTTTAATCTTGCCAAACCATCCACAAACCTATCATCAAAAGTAACTCCTCCGGTATCCTGAACCAATACCACAAAGAGGGGATTAATTTGAACCTCCGGGGTACCCGGGAACCCCGGAGGTTGATGATTTCTTTACAATTGTTAATGGAGGCCGGAAAAATGCATATCAGTTTTGCAGAACAAAATTTTTATGTATGAAAGTCGTCATTATTTTTAATCACCCATATGAAGGAAGTTATTGCAATGCCATTTTGCAATCGGTATTGTCAGGACTGAAAAAAGCGGGGCATGAAGCGGACCTTATCCATCTCGATAAGGAAGAATTTGATCCTGTGATGCGTGCAAAAGATCTTCAGGCTTTTGTACAAGCCAAAAATAAACCTCTTTCTCTTACTTCACTTGATCCCAAAGTGCTGGAATATCGGGAAAGGATGAGACATGCAGGGCATCTGATTTTTATTTTCCCCATCTGGTGGGAACTCATGCCGGCAATGACAAAAGGATTTATCGACAAAGTTGTATTTCCGGGAATAGTATATGACTATGGGAAACGAACCATGATAAAAAAGCTTAGCGATGTAAAAAGTGTAACGCTGATTACGACCATGAACACGCCTTCAATCATGTACAGGCTGCTCTTTGGCAATGCGATTAAAAGATCATTCTTCACGGGCACATTCTGGAAAATGGGGTACCCGAACAGAAAATGGATCAGCCTGAATATGGTAAAATTCGTTTCCGACCAAAAAAGGAAAAAGTGGCTGGCTAATATTGAACAATGTTTTGAGCGGCTGAAATGACTTCTCGCATGAGAACCCGTATTTAAATGACGCGACCCATGGCCGGATCACTATAGCCCGCTTTGCCGGTTTCTACCCGGCCCGCATACCTTTTTTCGAATATTGAATACCCCTTTATTTTTACACTGAAATCGTACCAGCCGAAACTCTTACTTAGATCAATCACCATTACTGAATCCGATCCACTTTGTCCCATCGGAGCCAGAATTATTTTGCGATCAGGTGATTTATAGGCATTGTCAGTGATCTCTGCGGTATAACGGCTATGACTATCCTGATTAGATAAATGGAGCTCAATATTCCCGCTGATCCCTTTTTGGGGATCGCGATGATATGTACACAGAACAACTGCCAGCGGATCATTGGCATTCCCAATAAATTCTCGGAAGAATCCATTCGGCCCGTATACCTTGAGATGATAGTTTTCATTCTCAAATTCATGCAGTAGCCACGAATCTGTCAGACTATCTCCTGCAGAAACGGCATAGGCCCAGGTTCTGACCTCTTCATAAAAAGGCTTGTCACTGGCATCCTTGTTTGCCGACAAATATTTTCCCGGTGCATACACGTTAAATGGAGATCCTGCTGATCTGTCATCGAAAAATCCATTTCCGGATTCAAATTTTATTTCGAACGATTTTTTATCTGCACTCAGCCTGCCATCTGCATACAATTCATAAGGGAGTGAACAGGAGGAACGAACTCCTTTTTCCTGTTTCGGCATCCAGTCAACGGCAAAAGGATCCTTATTGGTCTGTTCAATTTCAGAGTTTGTCAACTTTTTGTAATTTGAAAACTGCTCCTTGAATTTTGCTTTATGGATGGATTCAATAAATTGATCCCTCGCCAAAAATTCCGGATTGCTTATTTTTTCACCATTGTATGTCCTGAATACCGAAGTAAGGTCGCCGCAAATAGTGCGCCGCCAGGCACTGATATTTGTTTCTTCAATTTTTTTCCCTGATTTGTGCGTCAGAAATTTTTCCAGGAACTGCAAACAGGAAGTATGATCGAATACCTGAGAATTAACCCATCCGCCACGGCTCCAGGGAGAAGCGATCACGAGTGGAACGCGATAGCCAAGGCCGATAGAACTTTCACGCGTATAGCTGACCGGTAATTCTTTCTTTAGCATCTCCTGCTCCAGTGTAACATAGTCAACGCGCGTGTCTAGTCCTTTTGAAGTATTACCCGTGCAGGGTCTTCTTGGGTCAGGTGCAACGAAAGGGGGAACATGATCGAAATAACCGTCATTCTCATCATAAGTAAGAATGAAAATTGTTTTTTTCCATACTTCAGGATTTTTAGTAAGAATGTCAAGTACTTCTGAAACATACCATGCACCATACCAGGCAGAGCTCGGATGATCAGAAAAACATTCCGGTGCTACAAGCCAGGATACGGTTGGGAGTGAACCATTATTGACATCTTCCCTGAATTGATGCAGTATATCTCCCTTGGGTATTTTCACTTCCCTGTCAATATCTCCATCCTTGTATTGTAGTGTGGTGAGCCTGTGATAATCCGGATCCTTTTTATTTGTAGAAAAAGCTTTTTGATGAAGATTTTTTTCCAGTTGCGACAACTTTTCAAAATTTTCTGGAGTATATTTTTTTTCTTCGTCTCTGAATGTATTCAGGGCCTCCATCGTCTCCTTAAGCTTTTGCTTGGCCTCAAGAGCCTCCTTGCTTTTGGACGGCAAAGACCGGACCTGTTCTTCCATTTTGCTGATCTCATCCGGCAGTGCGGCTATTTGTTTTTTGATATACGCAATATATTCTGCAGAGAATCGAACATTATATTGGAGAAACCATTGCAAGGGACTGTCCCCGAAATTGGCGAGCCAGGCATCTTCTTCCTCAGAAAACCCCATAGGCATACTAATTTCGTTCTGGTATATTTTCCAGGAAATGCCATTTTCTTCCAGGCGCTCAGGAAATGTGAGCCATCGCACTTCCGATCCGTAGTCAACATTTTCATTCCATACATTCGCGTAGGCATTTTCGTTCTGTTGTTCCCTGATCGTCCCTGTCCAGAAAAATAATCTGTTGGGCGTAGTTCCGGTCAATGAAGAACAAAAATGCTGGTCACATACCGTGAAAGCATCTGCCAGCGAATAATAGAAAGGAATATCTTCCCGGGTATAATATCCCATTGTCATAGGGAGTTCAGCATATTCTTTATAGTCCGATCGTTTGGCTTCGAGCCATTTATTGTATTTTCCTTCGTTTCGCGCATCGGTCTGGTTCGTCCAGGAATGAGGCAGGGAATGCATCCATGTGGCCTTGGTCTCCTTGATATTCATTCTAAATGGCGCATAGGTATCGCCGCTAGCATTGGTCTGTAACCAGACCAGGTTTTTATCCGGAAGATGAATGGCCCGCGGATCATTATAACCCCGGACACCCTGTAAGGTGCCATAGGTATGATCAAAAGAACGGTTTTCCTGCATCAGTAAAACAACATGCTCTGCATCCAGGAAAGTGGACCCGTTAACAGGATCAATGGCCATTGCCTTCTGGATGGAAGGGGGCAATTGGTTATAAATGCCCGCTCCACCTGCGAGTAAAGCCGCTTTTTTTAAAAATTCTCTTCTGGTATCCATATTTTCAAAATGAATTATAAATGTATAGTAATATCAAAAAGAGAGGTCAAACTGATTATTAACTGTCTATTATCTTATCATTGCCACCAGATTTCCTGCGGGTATGCTTCACCGAGGATTAGAGGTTCGCCGATTTTCGGAGTCGTTATCTTTACATTCAGTTCACTGGCTTTTGCCAGGGCGCGCCTGATCGGTTCATCCCAGGGATGCAGAGATAAGGAAAATTTCCCCCAATGAACAGGCAATAGCATTTTGGCCCTGAGATCAAGAGCTGCCTCAACGGTTTGTTCCGGCATCATATGGATGTTCGGCCATTGTTCATCGTATTGGCCGCATTCGAGAATGGCAATATCCATTGGGCCGTATTGTTCCCCGATTGTTTTGAAATGTGTTTCATATCCGCTGTCTCCCCCGATGTAGATACAGTGTTCAGGAGTTCTTAGAACGAAAGAAGACCAGAGTGTTTTGGCTCTTGCGAAAGTACGTCCTGAAAAATGCCGGGCTGGCGCTGCGATCAGTTCCATATCATCCGCTATTTTTTTTCTTTGCCACCAGTCGAATTCTGTGATGATATCTTCGTCAATACCCCAATAAGTGAGATGCGATGCTACTCCTAGCGAAGTGCAAATGCGGCTGACCCTGGGCGCGAGTTTCTGCAATGTTTTATAATCGAGGTGATCGTAATGATCATGTGTCAGGAGTAGTAAATCAATATCGGGGAAATCACCCACCGAATAAACATCAGTCCCATCGAAACTTCTTGCAGTAAAACTGAACGGTGATGCATGACCGCAAAATACGGGATCAACCAGGATGTTCTTTTGATTGATATAAATCAGGTAAGAAGAATGACCGAACCAGATAATAACCGCCTTATCCTGATCCAGGGATTTTAAATCTGTGATGACCGAAGGAATTTTTTTGGGCGGCTTAGTATCAGCCGGTTTATTCATGAAACGCCACATGATTTGCAGGAAAGAGGCGTTTTCCACAGTAACAACTGTTTCTGTCTGATTTTGGAAACTTCCATCTCTATATTGGGGAGAATTTTTTATTTTCTCCAGTTCTCTGCCCTCAGGATTTCTCCCGAAAATTTTTAAGCCCATCATTTGCTCAAGTTAGATTGAGTTTTTCTTTTAGCCAAAAGATCGATGGCAGATGGTCGTTGACCGTTGGTCTCTTTTATCGAAGTTTATTTTTTGTAGGTCGAATCAAACGTCTTCAACACCTCATTCATAATTTTCATCGCTTCGTCCTCCGTCAGACAATTCGACACGGTATCATTATCGATAATAATCAGATGATGCTGTTCATCTTTATATATCCACCAGGTGGTTGTATTCATGGGCTGTTTTCGATCCGGTATGCCTACCAGCCTGATAACCTCAGGGGTTTTCATTCCTTTTTTGATTTTACTGAAATCGGGCTTGTTGATACAACCCATCATCAGAAATGGCAGGCAGATGATGAGGAACTTAAATTGTATTTCTTTTTTTGGACTCATTGCAATTTCCTCTGTTCTTTGATCGTGAAAATATGTAAATTTCCGGAATGCAATAATAACACAGACTGCATATGCAAAATACAATACTCAAAGGATTATTTTTTTTCGGATTATCAATTGTAATTACCTCCGCGTCTAGCAAGGAAAAAAAACACGCTCCTTCATTTAGAGTGCTTGCCGTCGCTTCACTGGCCAAGGATCATGTAAAAATGATCGACAGCGCAAGGCCTTTATTAGAACATCTTGCCGCAGAGAACAATTTTGAAATTGACATTACCAAGGATACCAGTGTGATCAACGACGACAACCTGAGTAAATACCAGGTCTTTATAATGCTTCATCTTGCACCTTTTGATATGTCTTATCAGCAGCAGGATGCTTTGCAGAAATTTATTGAGCAGGGTAAAGGCTGGGTAGGCATTCATGCGGCCGGATTAACCGGAAAAAGTTTTCACCCAGGGGCGAAGTACTGGCAATGGTTTGAAGATTTTATGGGAGGGATAACCTATTCACCTCATCCGGCTTTTCAAAAGGCGACGCTTGTCGTGGAAGATCGGGAACATCCGGCAATGGCAAATCTTCCTCCCAGTTTTGAACTTCCGGATGAATGGTATGAATTCGATAAAAGCCCCCGTGGCGCTGTTCATGTTTTGGCGCATGTTGATGAATCAACCTACAAACAAAACAAACCCATGGGCGATCATCCGATCATATGGACAAACGAAAAATACAATATGATCTATATCGGAGTCGGTCATGATGCTTCACTCTGTGCGGACAAAAATTATCAGACTCTCTTGCGGAATGCCATTCTCTGGACTGCGTCAAAAACGAAATAAGATAAAAGTTAAATATACTTTTTTGTCATCAATGCTAAAGCCGGATTGCTGTATAAAATAACAAAGAGTTTTTTCTTTCCCTAACTTAGTCAACTCCAAACGGTTTTTTATGAGAAAATTCAGTTACTCACTCTGCCTTGCAATTTTATTTTTTGGTACTACGAGATTCAGCCTGGGTCAGCCCGTGACAGAAAAGAAAACTGTGCAGGCCGACGATGCTTTTAAAAGTTTTGAAATTAAATTTTTGGATGCATATTGGAAACAATACCCTTCTGCTGCAATCGCTGTAGGGTATGGAAAATATTATGATCATTTAGTAATACCTGATCAGGCTAGTTTTGAGAATAATGTCATCTTTTCAAAACATTGGATAGAACTTTTGCATGGAATGCCCTTTGCAAGCCTCAATGATAATTATAAGATCAGTTATCGTATTATCGACAATCAGCTGAGAAGCGATTGCTGGTATACTGATACGTTAAAACCGCAGCAATGGGATCCCAGTATGTATAATCTGAGCGGAGAATCTTATAATATTTTGACGCAACCTTATGCTCCGCTGGACACAAGACTAAGAATTCTTTCCAGTCATCTGGCAAATGCTGACGCTTATTACAAAGCTGCTTTTAAAAATATTTTCCGGCCTACGAGGGAACACACAGATCTTGCGATCAGGCAAAATGAAGGTGGTCTCGAGGTTTTTGGGCAAGACCTCACTGATTCCATCAATGCATCTCATCTCAACAAAACCGAAAAGGACAGTTTAGTCAAAAGAGTGGCGATCACGGTATCCGCAATAAAAAATTATATCGGCCATCTCAAACAACTGCTTGATGATAAAAATGCTGTTTTCCGCGACTTCAGGCTTGGGAAAGATTTGTACTATGCAAAATTCAGGTACGATCTTGTCACCAGTTTTACGCCCGAAGAAATTTTCAATAAATCCATATGGGATAAAAATTTCTATCAGACCAGGATGTACGCTACAGCATCTGAACTATGGCCAAAATACTGCGGCAACAGAGAACGTCCGGCAGATTCACTTGCTCTGATAAAAACGGTGATCGACAGCATATCGTTAAATCATGCCAAACCATCTGAACTGCTTGATGTGTTGACAAAGCAGGTTCATGATCTTGAACATTTTATTGTTGAGAAAAATCTTTTCAATTATGATACAAGTTTTCCGCTTAAAGTCAGGCTTATGCCTGAATTCGCAAGAGGAGTGACATTGGCCAGTGCAGATTTCGTTCCGCCCTATCAAAAACAGGGAACAACCTATTATAATGTTGAAGACCTGACCCGGTTTCCGCCAGAAAGTGCAGAAAGTTCACTCAGGGAATACAATACATATTCCATACAATATTTGTCTATTCACGAAGCCATGCCGGGTCATTGTTTGCAGGGGATTTATAACAACAAGCGTTCTCCTGATATCATTAAATCGGTGTTCGAAAATGGTACCATGGTGGAAGGATGGGCAGTCTATGCAGAAACGATGATGTTTGAAAGCGGATGGGGAAACCATGCTCCGGAGATGAAACTCATGCATGACAAATGGAAGCTTCGCGAGCTTTGCAATGTCATTCTGGATTACGGCATTCATTGTCTTGGCTATTCCAAGGAAGATGTGACCAACCTGCTTGAAAAAGATGCTTTCCAAACTAAGGCGCAGATCGAAGAGAAATATCACCGCGCCATGGTTTCACAGGTTCAGCTCTGTTCTTATTATTCTGGGGCGTCAGAAATCTTTGCACTGCGTGAAGATTATAAAAAGAAAATGGGAGATCGGTTTAGCCTGAAGGATTTTCATGAGCAATTTCTTAGTTATGGCAGTGCCCCGGTGAAATATATACGCGAAATGATGATGAAATAATCGAAACTAATTTTATTTTACGCTTTCACGCTAATGGCTACACAATCGTCTTCCAAAAATAAATTGGGTCTGTGGACAACTACATCGCTTGTTGTCGGTAATATGGTAGGTGTTGGAATTTTTATGTTGCCTGCCGCGCTCTCTTCCTTTGGTGGGATTAGTTTGCTTGGTTGGATGTTATCTGCTATCGGGGCCATAGCGATTGCTACGGTTTTCAGCAAGGCAAGCCGGCTGCTGCCCAATATCAATGGTGGACCTTACGCATTTACCAGATATGCATTCGGCGATTTTGCAGGATTCCTTGTTGCCTGGGGCTATTGGATTTCCGTATGGACTACTAATGCAACAATAGCAGTTTCCCTGGTCGGGGGGTTAAGCGTTTTTTTCCCTGGACTGGCAACGAATTCCGTTTCGGCAGTAATCACAGGATTAAGTGCTATCTGGTTTTTAACGTGGATCAATACACGCGGAGTGATAGTGTCCGGCAAGCTGCAATTGTTTACGACAATCTTAAAATTGATTCCCCTCATATCAGTGGCGGTCTTTGGGTTGTTTTTTATCAGGCGGGAGAATTTTACTCCCTTTAATATTAGCGGAACAACTGCTATATCAGCCATCACGGCAAGCGCTACGATGACCCTGTTCGCATTTCTGGGAATTGAATGTGCTACTATTCCTGCAGGTCATGTGGAGAGGCCGGAAAAAATTGTTCCGCGTGCAACGATGATTGGAACCCTGGTCAGCACCGTAGTCTACATATTGGCGACATTGAGTGTCATGGGGATGATTCCACCCAAGTTGTTACAACGTTCAGTTACTCCGGTGGCAGATGCTGCAGCGATTATCTGGGGGGAGCATGCGCGTTATTGGGTAGGAGCAGGTGTAGTCCTCGCAGCATTTGGTGCATTGAACGGTTGGATACTCGTGCAGGGACAGATTCCATTTGCTATTGCAAAAGACAAACTATTCCCTGGTATTTTTGGTCGCGAAAATAAAAAAGGCACGCCTGCTGCGGCAATTCTTATCTCGAGCGTTATTGCATCTGTTTTTATGATGATGAATTACACTAAGGCACTTGTTCAGCAGTTTAAATTCATGTTATTGATCTCTACCCTGAGCGCACTGGTACCTTATATTCTTGTAGCGGCTTCTTACGTGATTATTGCGATAGACAGGAAGGAAATGAATGCGAAGACCTGGAAGAAAATCATTTTTCCTGCCTCACTGGCCTTCCTGTTTTCATTGCTCGCCATCATTGGCGCAGGCATGGAAGCCGTATTCTGGGGATTTATTCTGTTGTTGGCGGGAGTTCCATTTTATGTTTGGATCCGATGGAAAAAAGATCAATAGATAAATTAGGATTATGCGTTTCACTTGTCAGTCCGAAACAGGAAAATTAAAATCCCTGTATTTAAAAAAAGTGGAAGATGCTTTTATTGACGAGCAAAGCATCGGAAAGGATTGGAAGGGTCTCCGCTTTCTTGCTAAACCCGATTTGAGGAAGGCTATTTCCGAATATGAGCTTTTTGAATCATTGCTGAAAACGACAGAGGTGGAAATAAAATATTTTCCGCGTGATGAAACAGTGAACATGGATTCCATCTACTGCCGTGATGCATCAATCTCAACCGATGCAGGAATGATCATCTGCAATATGGGAAAAAAAGGAAGGATTCATGAACCTGCTGCAGCAAATAAGATTTTTGAATTGAATGGTAATAAAATATTAGGCGGGATCCTTTCACCCGGCACTCTGGAAGGTGGTGATGTTGCCTGGTTAGACGAAAAAACTTTAGCAGTTGGACATAGCTACCGGAGCAATGCAGAAGGGATCAGCCAGTTAAAATCTTTGTTGAAGCCGCTGAAAGTTGAAGTGATCGTTGTTGATTTACCACATTATAAAGGATCATCCGATGTATTTCACCTGATGTCTGTTCTCAGTCCGGCTGACAAAACTACCGCTGTCGTATATTCCCCCTTACTTCCAATCTCATTCAGAAAATTTCTGCTCGATCGAAACTATACTTTGATTGAAGTTCCCGATAGTGAATTTGAATCGATGGGTTGTAATGTACTTGCTCTGGGTCCCGGCAAATGCCTCATGCTCGAAGGGAATCCATTGACCCGTGCTGCTATTGAAAAGGCAGGATGCAGCGTGCTGGTTTATTCAGGAAATGAAATCAGTATGAAAGGGGGCGGCGGTCCGACATGTTTAACAAGGCCAGTAAGCAGATGGGCGGAATAAAAAAGGGGTCTGAATAAAAATTCAACCCCGTGTTTAAAATCCAATTTCCTATGAAAAACCACTGCAAGGTTAAATCATTTCATGATCTTACCGCCGCGTAGTCTTTCTGAAAAATGACAGGTATTAATACGCAAAATTTCAGGTAATCATTACGTCACAGAAAATTTTTCCTGATATTTTGGATCTAATTGATAGCTATCTGACGTGATGCAGATTCCATGCCTGCAATGAACGGGAGACTTACCTGTAATACTCCATCCGCATATTTCGCCGAAATTCCGGCTGCATCCACAAATTCATCAAGCGTAAATGTTCTGACAAATCCTCCGCGACTGTATTCCCTTTTAATCCATTCCGGTCTTGGAAAACCTTCGGGTGGAGTATATGAAATATGGAGTTCATTTCCTTTTACATCCAGGTGGAAATGCTCTCTGATTCTGCCCGGAGCAAAAACCAGCATTTCATAACTGTCTTCGGTTTTGTAAATATTGACAGGCGCTCTTTGAATTGACCGGATAAACTGGTGCCTGTGCCCGCTTCCGTACTGGCCTTTTGCGGCCCATGACTGATTGTAGTTCATGTTTTTCTTTTTTTAAATGAAAAAATAGAATTTCAATCAGGTAGACGAATGAATAGGAAAAATATTTTAAAAGGATTCGGGCTAACGGAAAGCGGAATGTTTCTAAAACCTTTTCGAGGTATTGTTATTGAAAACGAATCTTGTTTATGGAGTTACCGTCAGAATAACCCGTTTATATCTGGTTATCGGAGGCGTTCCTTTGTCAGTCACTTTCAAAATAAAATGAATGGTTTGAATGCTATCTACAACAGGTGCTGTAACAGGCAGATCATATAAATTCGAAGCATAGGGCCTGAAACTAATTATGCCTTTATATGTCCCAGCTTCCGGATACTGAAACCACAAGTAACTGATAGAGTCTCCATCGGGATCGCTCGTACCGGCGGCACTCAAATGAAATTGCTGACCCGATTTCACAGTGATATGGTCACCATACGCGAGTACAGGAACAGGAGGATGATTGCATTCACTGTAATCTTTTGTTGTCCACAGCATCCTCGCTGCAAAATCATTTTGAAATTCTGTTCTCCAGCGCCAAATCGTTTCGCGATTTCCTGTGTAAGATTTTTTATCGACTGAAGAGACGACGGAATCGTCGGCATTCGTCCAGATGGCACGTGTTTCGGGTTCATCTTTAGGCCAGTTTTCTCTTCTGAACATACCTGCATTAGAATCTTCAAACCTGGGAAGATAGAATTCATACCGGCCACCCCAGCCGCCATAATTTGGATGTTCCGGATCATTCAATCCATTATCGATCAGGTTCAGGAAAGAAGGAGTATCGCCTTCCATGCCATATGCCACATCAGGATAGGCGGCACCCAGCGGTCCATGACCCTGCTGAATATTTTTTGCGAGCCACTCGTTCGACACAACTTCTGTATTGGAACCTGGTGCAGGAAATGACATGCCTAACCACGTGGCTTTCGAATAATTATAACCCGGTGTCACAACAAAAAAAACGGATGGAAAATTATTCCGGATCCACGGACCTGAATCGTCCTGATCGGAGATGGTGTAAACTCTTAACTTGCTATACATCTTTTCTGCCTCGGCCGCAGACTTTGTATTTTTTATTTTCCACAAAGCCTGGGCTAAAGTATTGGGACCGCCCCACACGCAGACCCATAAGGGGCGCTTGTCATTTTTCTCCAGAACGTTCACGATCCAATCCGAACCTTCAGAGTCGTTTCCTTTTCCAACACCCTGCATGCCGTAAACCGCCAATCCCTTTTTCACTTTCAGTTTTAGTTCATCATAAGAAGGGTATCCTTTTTCGTGTTTCAATAAATTAGGTTGAACTTTTTTGTATGCTTCAAGTATTTTCAAAATACTTTCGGGTGCAACTCTTGTTCGCTGATGAATAGAAGTGGTTGCAATCAATCCTTCCACATCCCATTGATTGCAATACAGCAGAAACCGGATCAGCGATTGTGTATCATCGGGATCCGCCTCAATATCTGTTAAAACAAGAACACGTTTTTTATCGACCTGCGCAAAAACAGTAAAGGGAATAAATGATATCAGCAGGAATAGTGTCCACGTTATTTTTTTTAGTTGTTGCATGTTTTTATTATTAATTGGTGTGATTGGGGCTGATGATAGACTATTTCGCCATTCTTGCATTCGGGTTGTACCCGGCAAAGAAGAATAACTCAAAGTCAATATATAATACTTTTTTCGAACTTCAGTTGGATGTTTGGAAAGGATAAGCTTAAAAGCGCGGACACTGCGTATCGCGATGATGATCATCAGAAGAAGGCTTGGTGATATAGATGAGAGAAATCTCAATTCCACCCCGGCCAAGTGTGGCTTTTCTGAAGGCTGAAATATTTACATCGTAGGTCATTCCGAGACTGAAACTTCCGTAGTCAAGTCCGACATAGGGGATAATAGCATCGGCTACATTGCTGAAACGAACCCAGCTTCCCAGGTAAACATTTACCGGTGATTTTTCATCATTATTGGCATTTACCTCCAGCGCTCCTCCCAACACATATTCTTTTGCTGTGGCCTGGCTGCTGAAAAGTCCGCTGACATAGAGTGTAGTATTTGAATTGCTCGAAGGAAAATATCCTCCGGCATGGATCGTGAGACGGGTAGGGAGGATGATATTATCCACTCCCATAAAAGATTCTTTAGGCTGATTGATATGATATAGCGAAGCGCCAAAATAAATGCTGTTATTATTTTCAAAACTGCCATTGTATAGCGCACCTACATTCATATCAAAATAGTGAGCCGTGATCTCTTCAGAATTGATTGGTTCCGTTGGAGAGGGTAGCCAGCTACCGTCAAGTTGCAAACCATCCATGAACCGCAACCGTGGCCCATTGAGCATACGCGTTGCATAAGTTCCCTGGAAACCTACGCCGATCTGGTGCATTCCATCTTCATCCACACTTTTATGATAAGAAGTCGAAATCGATGCATAATTGCTCGTGAGGATACCACTCGCAGTTTTGTCGGACATGATCATCATCCCGACTCCCCATGTATCTGTTTCAGGAAGATGGCCTCGAAAAATTCCTGCATCCACAGATACTGTTGATGTGATATACGCATTGTTGATGGATGGCCATTGATTCCTGTAGTTTCCCGCCACACGAAGTACTCCGTTGAACTTACCAGTCAATGCAGGATTCAGGGTCAGCGGCGACGCAAAGAATTGCGAAAACGCCGGATCCTGCGACTGCACTGCATTGCTCAACATAGAGCCCACAAAAAAAATCAACCACAGTTTTTTCATGGATCGTGATTTATAACATTCCACACTAGTTTATAATCGAACCGGCTCAAACAAAATTTATCTGATCAACTCCACAGTTCCTTTCAGCAAAAATGTTTCGCCGGTATAGCATTCAACCATCACCATATACACATAGGTATCTGTCGGCTGAGGTGTCCCGTTCAAGTTGCCATCCCATCCGAACGATGGATCGTTGGCCGGCATATCTTTTCTTGAATACATCAGCTGCCCCCATCTCGAATACACCTGGAAATATTTAATGAGCTTGATGCCGCTGCCGACAGGGTAGAACAAATCGTTATTACCATCATGGTTAGGCGTAAATGCGTTCGGCATATGCACAGCGCTTTCCAGGCAGGTGAGCCTTACCGTTATGGTGCCGGAAGAGGTACATCCTGCGGCAGTAGTCACAGTAAGGGTATAAGTTATGGGTGCAAGTGGCGTACTTGTCGGTACAGCACAGGCTGTGCAATCCAGGTAGGAAGGTGGCGTCCAGTTCCACGATACGACATCCGGACTCACTGTTACATTCAATGGCGTGCTGGTTCCGGGAAGTAATACGATATCCGGAGCCGGGTTCACTACGGGAAGTGAATCGACTGTCACCGTGATCGCATCCGTATCCGAATAGCAATGATATTTGTCACTTCCGATTACTGTATATGTCGTGGTTGACAATGGGGTGGCAATCACGCTATCTCCCTGCGTGCTGCTCAGGCTATTCGCTGGCAACCATTGATAGCTATACGCTCCCGAGGCCCACAGAAGCGCACTGTTCCCAATGCATATTGCCGTATCTGGTGAATGAGGCATAGGGAACCGGGATGCAATGTCTACCGTATCGTTTGCCGCTGCATAACATCCGATGGGAGATTGCACCTGCAATTGCGCAATGAATTCTCCCGATCTGGTATAGTCGAAGCTGGGGCTGACAATGCTGGAAGTGTCTCCGGGATTTCCGGTTCCAAAAGTCCAATGATAATTCAGTGGCACATGCAGACTGTCTGCAACCCAACTCAGGATTTGTGGAACAAAAGTGATGCTGCTTGTATCGCACAATATAACGGGCGGGCCTAACTGCACACTAAGTGTATCCATCAGCAGTTGCTTGTCATATCTGAATGTTACCTGGCAACCTGTCGAGTCAGTAAGAATCAGTGCAGGAGTGAAAAGCCCTGGCACAATATATGTGTGTACTGCGAGCGTGTCCTGTGTAGTGACAACAGTACCATCTCCAAAATCCCAGGTGTATGAACCGGCATAACTTGTTGTTGCATGAAGTGTATCCACCGCGGGAATACAGGCCTGCAGCAGACTTGAATATAAATTGCCTGAAGGGCCTTTTACCGTAAGTGAATCCTGGGTAACAATTGAAATTCCATTCGCACCGTAAGCAGTCAATGTGATAATATAAGTCCCGGGCATATTGTATGTATGACTGGGATCAGGATTATTGTCAGCAGTGGCCCCATCTCCAAAATCCCAATGCAGGCTGGTCGTGTTTTTCGTCGTACTTACGAAATAAGCCACCATCGGCGGACAATTTGCATGATCGATATACTGCGTGGTATAGGTAAAACTGGCGGCAATATTTTTCACAATCACAAGCTGGATCGAAGTGTCCGCGCAGGTGCCCGGCACAGTTGCCGATGCAATCAGTCTGACAGTATCCAGTCCGATATTGGAAAATATATGCACAACTGAATCCGGATTGGTGGAAGTAGCTCCATCGTTGTAAAATAACCATTGGAAACTTGCACCCGATGCACTGGTAGAACTATTATAAAAAGTAACCGGGCTGCCTGGAGAAATATTTGTAGGATTCCAATAGAAGTCTGCTTTTGATCCCAGTACGAATGCATTGTTGACAGCGAGATTTGCAGTTGCAGTACAACCCTCCGAATCCGTGACGGTCAGCGTAGGAGTATATGTTCCGGGAAATGCGTACTGATGCATAACCGTATCGCCCGTTATTTTGGTAACCATATTCCCGTCTCCGAAATTCCATTGCCATTGTACGATGGGAACTCCGTTATTCGACTTAGATGAGTCTGTGAAGATTACTGGTGTTTTGTAACAAACGTTGTCCTGTGCACCAAAGGCAGCGGTTGGACCGGTTATATTAATCGGAATATAGTTGCTTGTATCATAGCATCCGAAGTAATTTGATTGGATGATGACACGTAAACTATCCTGTCCGTTTCTCAGGTTATTCAGGTTGCCGTTGTAACTAGTCGCAAATCCTGTGTTGCCCTGCGGTGTGATCGTCGTGCCATCCTTATATTGCCAGGACACGATATTGTAATAAATGTTTGATCCATTGGCGACACTCTGATAATTGGTATCCAGTCCGCTGAGCTGCACCTGCAGATTCCCACTTGCGCATATACTTGCCTGTGAGGATGAAAGAACCGGATGCTGGGCAGGCAATACGTAAACAGGAACAGGCCCACTGTTTTGAATACAGGATCCGAAGACAGCCGTAATGGAAGCCGTATAGGCTCCTGCCTGCGGGTACGTGTGGTATTTGAGCGGAACGAATATATAGTCGGTGTCATTCGGTGATCCATCACCGTAAGCCCAGATATATTCTGAACCGCCGGTTGTGGAATCGGTAAGTGTAACTGTTTTCCTGTTGCTGTCGCAGGTATTGGCTGCCTGGAGATAAGGCAGGGGAGTAGTAGTGATAAAGCGGTTTATTACTGCGGTATCATTTTTACAACCCGGGCTTGAAGCAACAAGCGTCATGGTGTAGGGCCCGGTTTGGTTATAACCATGGACGTGATAGACATTATTGTTGATATCGGAAGTTCCATCTCCATAGAACCAGGTGAATTGAGCTGCACTGTCATCAAGGTTCGTGAATACTTCCAGCTGGTTACTCGCGCAAGGCATGGAATCCAGCGCTGTGAACATAGCATGTGGTTTCGGGTAAACCCTGATGGTATCAGGTGGGAATGCAACGCCTGTACATCCGTGAATAGTCGTGAAAGAAAGGTTGATGATATATGTGCCTGGAACCGTATAGGTATGTGTTGGGTTTGGACTGGTTGATGTAGTGCCATCTCCAAAGTCCCAATTGAATTGGCCAAGAGTGTCCTGGGATATGGCTGTGAAGGTAGCGTTCACGTCTGCGCAGTAAACAGGATCGGGAGTGAGCGTGGTATCCACATGAATAGTTGCCGTAGGCTGCCCTGAATTCAGTGTCTCGGATATCGTAGAGCTGCAACCACTGGCATTGGTCACGGTTAACGTTGGCGAATAAACGCCGTTTGTGGCATAAAGAAAAGAAGGATTCTGCAATGTTGATGTATCTCCCGGATTACCTGTAAAATTCCATAACCATTTTACAGCTGATGAAGTGGTATCAGTAAAGTTGACAAGCATGGGCGACTGGCAGTAGGCGCCTTTGTTGACTAAAAATCCTGCAACTACCGGTCCTGCAGAAACTGAAATGTTTTTTGACTGACTTGCTACGCAATTGCCGAAATTATCAGTGATGGTGACTGTATAATTTCCCGGCGCCGGGTATACATGACTGATAGTACTTCCCGTGCCACTTGTACCGTCTCCAAAGGACCAGAGCGTGGTTCCTGTCGGGGGAGGACTGCTGCTGTCTTTGAAAAGAACCGGGCTGCCCGAACAGAGTTGAGAGTTAACAGAAAAATTTGGGTTGAAGTCGGCCGCATTAACATAAGCGCTTTTCGTCACTTTTGCAGAACATCCCTGCGGATTGGTTACTGTTAGCTGCACTGTGTAAATTCCTTTCGCAGAATATTGATGCGCCGGGTTCTGGCTTGTGCTGCTTCCCCCATCTCCAAAATCCCAGGCATAACCCAGAGGCCCGGATCCTGTTGAAGTATTATTGAAATGTACAGGATCTGAAAGACTACACAGTGTAGTGGAATCTGCAGTGAAACCCGGACTGAGCGCCGGAAGCACCGTGATCATGTTCGTCTTCTTATCAGTACTGCTACATCCATCGCTGTTAGTTACTGTGAGACTTACGGAATACATACCAGCAAAAAGATAGGTATTGCTTACCGTAGGTGAAGTGGTCCTGAGTGTATTTCCATCCCCGAAATCCCAGAAATAACTGGTAATCGTTCCGTCACCTGCAGTTGCGATGCTTGTAAAATTCGCCAGCAACGGAGTACAGCCGATTGTATCATTGCCGGAAAAATCCACTGCAGGACTCTTATAGACTGTGATAAGCGCTGTTTTACTTGATGTTTGCGCGCCGTCATGGACAGTAAGCGTGACAATATAAGTTTGGGCCGTGAAATAAGTGGCAGAAACCGGGGTGACCTTATCCGTAGTCGTTACTCCGTTGCCGTTTCCAAAATTCCAGGTATACACTGCTGCATTGCTTGCACCGGTGGTAGTGTTGGTGAAGGTGACTGCAAGAGGAGAACAACCGGCAGTTTTATCAGGTGTGAAGTTTGCAACCAATTGCGCTTGAAGATGACCGTAAGTACTCAATAGGAGGACAATCACGAGCCAAGCTGACAAGAGTTTTCCTAACGGTCGGGATAAGGCCATTTAAATCTGGTTTTTTGGATATTGGAATACTTCGGTGAAGTGCTTCCGGGAACACGGTTTTAAACGTAATAAAGAGCGTAATATTTCAGTGGGAAATCACTTTTTATCCGGGTTAAGTTGTTCATTTTGAAATTGTTTTGTATTTCAGCTATCTCCCCAATGTATTAAGATGGCTAAAACCGGCCCGGGTTCACTGCAAAAACCCGCTAAGTTTACCCGGGCCCGGTTTTATCTGCAATAAAATAAACTGGTGTTTATCAGGAGATTGACCCAAAAAACCGGGGTCAGTATTTGGGAGTGATAAATCTAATTTCAGCTTATATTCGTTGTGCTTATATCATTATATGGCAGGCTTCAAAAAAGAAATATTGGATTTCATACGACAGAAAGAAGTTATTGGTGTCCGTACCGGGGTTGACAGAACGAAGTTTACCAAAATCTGGATGGTGGTAGTGGATAAAAGGGTTTTCGGGCGTTCCTATTATTTATCGGAACGAAGTTGGTACGCAGGATTTTTAGAGTTTAAAAAAGGAAATATCCAATGCGGAAACGCAATTGTACAGGTGAAGGGAGTAAAGCCGAAAGATTTGAAAACAATTACCACTTCAGTCAACAAAGCATACGAACAAAAATACCTGGTAAAAGCTTTCAATAAAAAATGGGTGGATGGGATCAAGGAGACGGAAAGAGTAGCTCGTACCATGGAGTTTATTCCCGCCTGATTGAAAAAATATTTCGCCCAAAAAAATACAATTGCTGGTCTTCACACTATTTCTTCAACCAAAACTTCTGCACTCAGAGATGAAAATCAGGACTAATCATTTTTTAGGGATAACTTTTTTTTGCTGGTTCTTCCTTTCCTGTTCTTCGAATAAGGATAAACGTTATTCCGGATGGGAAGCTTATGGCGGGAGCAGGCAAAATATCCGTTATTCTTCACTTACAGGAATAGACACTGGCAATGTCAGTCAGTTGAAAGTTGCCTGGGAATTTCATACAGGGGATTCCGGCCAGATGACCCAGATACAGGTGAATCCTGTTGTTGTCGATGGAATCCTCTATGGTGTTTCTCCTAAACTGAAATTGTTTGCGCTGGATGCTGCCACCGGAAAACAAAAATGGCTTTTTGATCCTGTCGTTGATATGGCAAAAGAAATCAAAGGTGCCTGGTATTTTTCGATGAATGTTTGTCGTGGTGTTGTGTATTATACTGATGGCAGGGAGGAGAAGAGAATTTTTTATGGAGCAGGATCCAAACTGTATTCAATTGATGCCAACACAGGCAAACCGGTACAAAGTTTTGGAGAAAGCGGGAAAATCGATTTGCATAATGATTTAGGCAGAGATGTAAAAGATCTCTATGTGGCTGCCACTACTCCCGGGATCATTTATAAAGATATGATCATTATGGGTGATCGGGTGGATGAAGAAGCTGCCGCGGCACCGGGACATATCAGGGCATATGACGTGAATACCGGAAAATTGCGCTGGATATTTCATACCATCCCTTATCCCGGAGAAGAAGGATATGAATCCTGGGATGATAAAGAAGCGTATAAGCATATCGGCGGTGTGAACGCCTGGTCAGGTTTTAGTCTGGATGAGGAAAAAGGAATTTTGTTCGCGCCATTGGGGTCTGCATCCTATGATTTTTATGGCGGCAAAAGATTGGGAAATGATCTGTTTGCTAACAGCGTCGTGGCTTTGGATGCAAATACCGGAAAACGCATCTGGCATTTCCAGACCGTGCATCACGATATGTGGGATCGGGATTTACCTGCTGCTCCTGCATTGGTTACCCTTAACAAGGATGGAAAACAAATTGATGCCATCGCACAACCCACCAAATCAGGAGTTATTTTTTTGTTTGAACGCACAACAGGCAGGCCTGTTTATCCCATTGATGAGAAACCGGTGGCTTCTTCGTCTGAGCTTGAGGGTGAGAGACCCTCTCCCACACAACCCTGGCCTACATTTCCAAAACCTTTTGCAAGACAGACGGTGAGCGAAAAAGATCTGAATAACCTCGTGCCCGATAGTTCCTACCAGGATATAAAGAAAAAACTTGCCGGGTATAAAACAGGTTTCTTCGATCCGCCCTCAAAAGAAGGAACAATTATTTTCCCCGGTTTTGATGGTGGTGCTGAGTGGGGCGGACCGGCATACGATCCCCAAACAGGAATCATATATATCAATGCGAACGAAATGCCCTGGGTGCTTACGATGGCTGATATAAAAAACAAAATTCCCAAGGAAGAAAATAATTTGGAGGCGGGACAACGACTCTATTTTTCAACCTGTATGGCCTGTCACGGAACACAATGGCAGGGTAGTGGAAATTTTCCGGCACTGACTGATGTCAATAAAAAATATAATGAGGAACAATTTGATCAGTTGCTGACCACCGGAAGAAGGATGATGCCTGCATTTGCACAACTTTCCGTCAACGAAAAAAAAGCGCTCGCTTCATTTATTCTCGACATCAAATCGAAGCAGAAAGAAAAATTCATTGCCCCGCCTAAAGTGGAAGATCCTTATCACAAAATGCCATATACCTCTACGGGTTACAATAAATTTCTCACGAAAGAAGGTTATCCTGCTATCATGCCGCCCTGGGGAACATTGAATGCAATCGATCTGAACACCGGTGAACTCGTTTGGAAAGATACATTGGGTGATTACCCGGAATTAAAAGCAAGAGGCATTCATTCCGGTACGGAAAATTATGGTGGTCCTGTTGTTACTAAAGGAGGCCTTGTATTTATTGCAGCAACGAGCGATTCGAAAATGCGGGCATTCAATAAAAGAACAGGTCTGCTTTTGTGGGAAGTGAGTTTGCCGGCCTGTGGCTTTGCCACGCCATCTGTGTATTCGGTTAATGGCAAACAGTATGTTGTCATTGCCTGTGGCGGAGGTAAATTAAAAAAAGCTCCCGGTGATGCGTATGTTGCCTTTGCGCTGCCTGAGAAATAACTCTCGCAAAGGTGCTAAGGCGCAATGATTGAAATCTTTTTATATTAACTCCGTATCTTTTTAAATCCTCTTTGCGCGAAATATCAAAAAGTTGCAACTAATTTTTTGGAAGATGATTTCGGATACCCGTCTTTCACACAACGGAAACCCACATGGTTAGACGCAGACCGGTATTCACCCTTACCTCGCGTTCCAACCATATATCTTGTGCAGTACTGATCTGTACATAAAAATGATCCGCCGCGTTGCACTTTCTTTTTTTCTGTGGGCTCAGCCGGATCATAAGAACTTGAAGGCCCTTGCGGATTATATACAATTTTTTCACTGGCGAGTCGTTGATAATAACCCGGCTGGTACCAGTCGCTGCACCATTCCCAAACATTTCCTGCCATATCATATAGTCCATATGCATTGGGAGGATATTGTTGAATGGGCGCAATGCCGGCAAACCCATCGGTTCCCTCATCGTGTTCGGGAAATTTTCCCTGGTAAGTGTTAGCCATCCATTTGCCATCAGGCTTGAGTTGATTTCCCCAGGCATATAAATCACCTGCCTTGCCTCCTCTCGCTGCAAATTCCCATTCAGCTTCCGTTGGTAATCTTTTCCCCGCCCATTTCGCATAGGCTTCGGCATCTTCCCAGGCAATATGCACAACAGGGTAGTTATCTTTTCCTGTTATATCGCTTTGTGGTCCGAACGGATGCCTCCAGTTCGCACCGTGCACATAATTCCACCAGTCATAATGATTGTTAAGATCCGGAACTGTAGTCGGTGTGAAAACAACCGAGCCTGCAACAAGATTTTCTTCGGGAGCGTCCGGAAATTCTTCCCTTGTTGGTTTGCGTTCAGCAATGGTGATATAGCCGGTGGCTTGTACGAATGCTGCAAATTCTTTGTTGGTGACTTCCGTCGCGTCCATATAAAAACCGTCCACATATACCCTGTGAACAGGCCTGGCATCATTCATGCCTTCATGCCCGCCTTCCTGCATGCCGACCGGGTTCACCCCGCCCATGCTGAAGGTTCCACCAGGTATCCAAACCATGCCCTCCCGCGATTGGGTCTCCGGTTTTCGTGTATTGATCTCCGTTGGTTGAAATTCGCTGCCGCCTCCATGCATGTACAACACACTATCGGCTGGAACCAGGCCAATAGAAGTGCATGAAACGGCTCCATCGATCTTTGCTTTGAATAAATCATCTTTTTTTTCTTCTTTTTGATTCCCGTTTTTGCAATGAATAAAAACGGTGATCAACAGCATCTGGCATATCATCAACTTCGTGTTTCGCACGGCAATAATTTTTTATAAAATAATAGTAGTAGCAAAGAAAAATGCAGCCATTGAATGAGATGGCTGTTGGATTCCTTTCCGAATATAGAGTTGTTAGTCGGGTTATGTTCACAAGGGCAGAATACAAATGTCTAAAATTTATATGAAATGCTTAGCACAATTCCATAATCGAATTTGCTGCCACTGGTGCCGGAAGGAGGTTTGCTGTCAAAGTTTGAATAAGGGTTGAAGTTTAAATAAAAATACCGGATGATCTGCCAGGAAAAATTAGTATTGCCGGAAAACCGAATCCGGCCCGGCTCGGTCAGGCTGAAATAAATAGTCGGGTAACAGCTGATCTGGATATCCGGATGCGAGAAACGATAATAATTAAAACGGAGCATGACCGGAACTTCCAAGGATACCGTTTTGGGTTGTGACTCTACTGTGCTTCTTTCCTGGGTAACATTCAAACCGGTGATCGCAAGCAACTGCCAGTCTTTTCTTACAAACAGTTTATTGCCTCCCCCCAACATTTCAATATACCTGCGTGCGATGGATAACTCAAGGTTACGCTGGTATTCTCCGATAGCTGCAAGAAACCAGACAGGAGTTAAATCATAATTGGTAAATAGTTGCAGGTCTTCGTTGTCCCTGGATAATTTCGAAGAGTCAATCGAAGCGAGCTCACTGGCCGATAATTCGAACTCCAATAGCCGGGTTGCATATTTCACTGATGCACTCAGGTTGAGCTGACCGATATTGCTTGATTTGGAATAACTGAATCCCGCTGAAAGAATGCCATGCACACGCCTGAAGAAATCCTTCTCATAGGAAAATAGTTGCGAAATGCTGGTAGTGGGTATCGTAATAGTACCTCCTTCATCCGGAAGAATATCTATCCATCCGTCTTTGCCGGATGCCCTCAGTCTTCCCCTGTACAGTTTTTTATCGATTGTTTCGATTTTGAAGCGGTGGTAGATTTTAAGGGTTTTTATTTTATAGAGTTTCACATTTGTCAATTTCAGATCTATGTCATCGATGGTAATCACACCCAGCGTAGCCTCTTGTATTTCTCCGATTAATACCTGGCCGTTATAAAGAAATATCGAATCTCTCTGCTGGGCTGAAACTTTTCTAAGCAAAAAGGTCATTAAGAGTAATATGAAGAATATTTTTGATTTCATAGATAACAGCTACGCATGATTGCCAAGATGTTTTTCCTGTTTTGATATCCGTTTTCATTGGCAGGAATTCGAGACTATTAGGAGTTGTACAAGGGAGAATTACCAATTGATGCAGATCGCCTGCCCTGATTGCCAGGCTTTGCCCGATTCGACCCAATCCGTTTTCAACCCATTCTAATATCGTTTTGATTTTGTAATCCAACAGCGATCGGATATAAAACAGGTTTGCAAAAATATTGATTTTTGCCCCACAACTATATCAAATCCGATCCTGATTGATTATGCCCCGGACAGGAATCATCGATCTATCCAATTCAATAGTGTCAACAGGGAATCGGCCAGCTTAAATTGTTTTCACAATTTTTGGTAAAGATATCCCCTGCATGTATCTTTAAGGTGCGCTTACGATTACTCGATACCATGATAACGCTCACATATAACCGTAACTCAATCCGGGCCTGGTTTTGATCAGGCCGCGATCCCGCCTCATGAACTGACTGCCTTTCCCGATAACCGGTTAATGGCCTGACTAAGAGCAATAGACAATTGCAGGGTTTTATGTACCCTCTTGTTTTGCAACAATTATTTTATCCGACACTTTGATGTGACAATATTATTGTTGCATTCAAAAAAATTATTTAATCAACTAATAACAAAACATGAAAAAGATCGATTTCTGCAGCCTGGTGTTAGTAGCTGCCATCATCATGGTCGGTTCCTGCGAAACTCCCTTAAAAGTGACCAGCGATTACGACAAAACTGCCAATTTCCAACAGTATAAAACTTTTGCATTGCGTCAGCTGGATATGCAACACCAAACCATCAGCCAGCTCAACCAGAATCGCATTATCAATGCTATCAAATCCGAGATGACAAAAAAAGGTTTCCAGGAAAACACAGGCAGCCCTGACCTTGAATTGAATGCGGTCGTTATTTTGAAAGATGAGAAGTCAGTTACTGCCAATACCAACTATTACGGATATGGCGGGTATTACAGGCCTTATGCCTGGGGTGGTGGCATGGCCAGCGGTTATACCACCTATAGCGTGGATACTTATAAAAACGGATCGCTGATCATCGACGTAGCAGATGCAAAGACCAAGAGTTTATTGTGGGAGGGGATCGGTAATAAGGAAATCGACAAACCGGCCAGTGATCCGGAAAAAGCCATCAATGAAGCGGTCGCATCCATTATGTCCAGTTTCCCTCCGGGTGTGGCAAAGAAAAAATAATGAGGCCAGACAGATGGCCAGATGATTATGATTTATAAGATGAATCTGCTTAAATCATAATAATCACACATAATAAATCCGTGCCTCATCCAATCTAGCAGTCAGGGCAGAAGAGCGCACAGCTCACTATTGCTATTACGCCCAATAAATCCTGATTAGTAGTTATTCCCGTATGAATTACACCATGGCGGCTGACTAACGATAACGAGTATACGAATTATCATTAACCTTTAAATTAAATTTTATGAAGATGAAAAACCTCTTTTGGCTGGCTTTACTTTTACCTGCGATATGCTTGGAGGCACAAAAAAAACCAAATATCCTGTTCATCATGGGTGATGATATTGGCTGGTACAATATCAGTGTTTACAATATGGGTGTGATGGGTTATCGAACGCCGAATATCGATCGCATCGGGAAGGAAGGCGCTATTTTCACCGACTGGTATGGACAGCAAAGCTGCACCGCTGGTCGCGCTGCTTTTGTCACTGGTCAGTCGCCGATCCGTACCGGCCTTACCAAGGTAGGTCTGCCCGGCGCAACACTCGGACTGGGACCTCTTGATCCATCGATCGGAGATGTGATGAAATCGCTGGGCTACGCTACGGGTCAATTTGGCAAGAATCATCTGGGTGACCGCAACGAGCATTTACCCACTATGCATGGCTTCGATGAATTCTTTGGGAATCTCTACCATCTTAATGCTGAAGAAGAACCCGAGAATCCGGATTATCCAAAGGACCCAAAATTCCGTGCAAAATTTGGCCCGCGAGGCGTCTTGCATTGCTGGGCAACTGCAACAGAGGATGCGACAGTGGATCCGTCTTATGGTAAGGTCGGCAAACAAAAAATCGAAAATACCGGTCCGCTGAATGTCAAAAGAATGGAAACCATTGACGAAGAGTTCCTCGCTGCAACAAAAGATTTCATACAGCGCCAGCAAAAAGCCGGGAAACCCTGGTTCTGCTATTTTAACACCACGCGCATGCATATTTTCACTCACCTGAAAAAAGAATCGCAGGGTAAGACGGGTCTTGGCCTCTATCCTGATGGCATGGTGGAAACTGACGGGATGATTGGCGAATTATTAAAACTGCTCGACGATATGGGAGTAGCAGATAACACTATTGTTGTTTATACGACAGATAATGGCGCCGAAAAATTCACCTGGCCTGATGGTGGCACTTCTCCTTTTAAGGGCGAAAAAGCCACCAACTGGGAAGGTGCATTCCGTGTACCCTGTCTCATCCGCTGGCCGGGCGTGATTAAACCAGGAATGATTTATAATGACATTTGCGCACATGAGGACTTCATGCCGACTTTTGCTGCGGCAGCAGGCGATACAAGCCTTGTTGCCGGGATGTTGAAAGGCGGTTCACTAAACGGTAAGAACTTCAAAGTTCATCTTGATGGATATAACCTGATACCTTTCTTCAGGGGCGATGTAAAAGAATCACCGCGAAAAGAATTTCTCTACTGGGGCGATGATGGTGAATTGCTCGCCATAAGGGTGCGCAACTGGAAAGCTGCATTCATGGAGCAGAATACAGTAATCAATCCCCAGGCCCCTTTAGGAGTCTGGCAGGGCCAGTTCACGCAGCTGCGCGCCCCGATGATATATAACCTGCGTACAGATCCTTTCGAACATGGACCTGAGAGCATATACTATGGTGACTGGGCCGCGCGGCGCACGTTTTTGTTGGTTCCAGCCCAGGTTTTCGTTGCGCAATGGCTGGAGAGCTTCAGGGAATTTCCACCCCGCGCCAAAGCCGCGAGCTTTACGGTAAGCGATGCGATGGATAAGATCATGTCGCAGAGCAAAAGTGGAGGCAATTAACCCGTGTTTTAATAGCGAATAAGAATCGAATTTTTATTTAACCCTAGAAGATAATACTAGGTTGACAATCGTTCCTATAATTGTTAACCTTTCAAACCTTTATTTATGAAAAGAAACCAGATATTATCCTTTATCATCGTTCTATTAAGTCTGAGTTGTGTTGACGATAAAAAAGCAAACGAACAAATTCATAATGACAATAACAAAACCAAAAAAACTGATTCTCTTCCTTCCTGGAATGATGGCGCATTGAAAAAAGCCATCATCGCATATGTAAAAGATGTGACAGACAGTACGAGCAAAGATTTTATTCCGGTTGCTGACCGCATCGCTACTTTCGATAATGACGGCACACTCTGGGCGGAGCGACCCTATGTGCAACAGCTTTTTTCTTTTTATATGGCAAAGAAAATGGTGGCTAAAAATCCTGCATTAGCAAAAAAACAACCTTTTAGAGCGGTGATGGGAAATGACATGAATTATTTTGTCAAAGGTGGTGACAAAGCATTCATCGAATTGGTGGTAGCTACGCATACCGGAATGGCCGAGGATGAATTTGAATCTAACGTGCATGATTTTTTTACCAACAATACTTATCCCAAATGGAATGTTCCTTTCAAACAAATCACGTATGCGCCACAGATTGAATTTCTGAACTATCTCAGGGCAAATGGTTTTAAAACATTCATGGTGACAGGCGGCACGATTGAATTTGTCAGGGCCATATCGCAAGAATATTATGGCATACCGAAATCACAGGTGGTCGGCACTTCTTTCCAATATGTTTTCACAGACAGTAACCGAACCATCTGGCGGAAACCGGCATTAGGATCTTTTGATGATAAGGCAGGCAAACCGGTAAATATTCAGCTGCATATCGGGCAGCGTCCGGTGGTTGCCTGCGGGAATGAAGGTGGCGCCGGCGATATCGCCATGCTTGAGTATTGTCAGAGCAGTAAGTATCATTCTTTCCAGATGATCGTCAACCATGATGATTCCACGAGAGAATTTTATTACCAGGAGAAAGACAGCGCCTCTTTGAAAGCGGCAGCAAAAAACAACTGGCATGTGGCTAGTATGAAGAATGACTGGAAGGCCATATTCGTGAAATAAAAATTCAATTCATCAGCTCAGAAATTGGCTATGAAAAAAATATCCATTCTTTTTTTTACAAACTGCCTCTTCCTGTCCCAAATAATTGCGCAGGAAAAACCGGCACCCAGTGCCAAGGAACTTGCTGACAAACTCTCCAATCCTGTGTCAAGCCTGATCAGTGTACCTTTTCAAAACAATACAGACTATGGAATCGGACAGTATAATGGATCGAAGAATACACTCAATTTTCAACCGGTTATTCCAATAAAGCTTAGCGCTAATCTCAATCTGATCACGCGGTATATTATTCCGATTATTGATCAGCACGATGTGGTCGCTGAACAAAGCAGCCAGTTTGGATTGAGCGATGCTACCATCAGTGGTTTTTTTGCACCTGCAAATTCTAAAAATGGATTCCTATGGGGTGTTGGCCCCGCATTTCTTGTTCCGATCGGGACCAATGAATTTCTGACAGCGGGAAAATGGGGAGTCGGACCTACAGTAATTATCCTGGTACAGAAAGCTCAACTGACTTATGGGTTTCTGGTCAACCAGATCTGGTCTTTTGCAGGTTCTTCAAGTCGGCCTGACGTGAACCAGATGTTCCTGCAACCATTCCTGGCGCACAACTGGCCAAGTGGAGCAGGACTTACACTGAATGCGGAAATCACGGCTAACTGGTATGCTCAGACGACAACAGCATTCATTAACCTCACCGGATCAGCGGTAACCAAATTCGGATCGCAGGTGATTTCTTTTGCCGTCGGCCCGAGGATTCCCGTTGCTGGTCCTTCTGCCAGCATCGCGGATTTCGGCATCCGGGCGGTAGCAACATTCGTTTTCCCTAAATAAAAAACAGGCTTACATAAAAAAACTAAATTTAGCAGTAATGTATAAACGAAAAAGAATACGGGTTATGAAGATCAATTCATTATTAAATAAATCCAATCGGGAACGAAAAGAAATTTTTTTTATTTTTTTACTGGTCATTGCTTTGCATGGTTTTTTCACTGGACCCATTCAAGCAGGATCTCAGCTGCCGCGCCAGGTCACTCGGAATGGGAACACGCTGACTTATGACCAATCGCAGATCACAAGGCCAAATAATGTGAAAGATGAGCGAACTGCAACAAAACTGAATCATATCGCAAGCGAAATTATCAGTTATGCATTATAGATATATGTCAAAAAAGGATGAACCAGGCTGTTGTGCTACTATTAAACATCGTTGCGTCGCACTCTTGTACGATATGAATTCTACTGAGCAAAAAAATAAACTCCCGTTGCAGTAAAGAATGTGGGAATGTGGAAATATGAAAATGTGAAAATGAAGAAAATCACGAAGAGATATAACTACAAAATATAAACGCAGAAAATAAAAAATGAGAAAAAGTATTTCTCTACTGGCATCGGTACCAACATTTTGATGAATCCCAAAGCTGTTGGCGCGAAGTCATTAGCGGAACCAAAATGATATAATCTAACGCTAATGTATATTTGAAAAAATGTAAACCTGTTTTATGAAAAAGTCAGACACAATTTTACTCCTGGTATTGATCATCATTTTATTATTTGCCCACGCCACAACGCGGACGCGCAATGCAAAAGCAGGTGGAGAATCTTCCACTGCAGCTTCTAATAGTACAAAATAATTACTCACAACTAAAAACAAAAAAATGAAAAAAACAATCGTTATCGTGATCGTTTGCATCGTTACAGCAAATCTTGTCAGCGCACAAAAATGGAGCGACTTAACTCAGGAGCAGAAAGTCATGAAAGCAAAAGAATTCAGGGCCGATAACCAGAAATACCTGAAAGATTCCTTAGGCATGACACAGACTCAGATGGATGATATTGACAATGTCAATATCTGTTTCCTGAGCACATTGGACCGTATCGACCGCTATGGGAAGGATAATGCCACCAAGCAAAAGTATGCAAAAGCAATTGCCGATGCACGCTGGGCACAACTGGATGTTATCATGGGCGCAGACAAGCACAAACAGTACGCGAACTATGTAATGGCCAAAATCAAGAAGGCTGCTGGAACTAAATAAAACAGACCGGGGATAATTATCTGCGACCGGAAAAGCTGTCCATTCAGGCGACCAGGATTTGATTGCCCGGCTGAATATTGCAAAAAATTAGAGGGATAATGAGATTTTAAGATTGACAGATTTGTATACAACCAATTAACCAACGGATAGAAAATAATGTGATAATTTTAATTAGTCAATTAGTCAATAGTCAATGGTCATTTGACGTCAGTAAACTGCAAACTGTGAACGGCCAACAGGAAAGCTGACCTGGAAAAATACAAACTTACAGCTGAACAGCATTACTGCAGTTGAAGTGAGCGACCCCGCCTTGTGCGGTGCGAGCTACAACGATGCTTAATAGATATTCATCAGCTGTTCAAGAAAGAACATTCTAAAAAATCAATTTTTTAAAATAAAAATACGCTCATGAAAAAACTATTCATCTTTTTTTCAGGCATGCTGGTTTCATTGGGCCTATCAGCGCAGTCAAAATCTGATGATTCTGTTGCCCTTATCATCCTCGACAGAATGTCGGGCGTCATCAGCGATATGGAATCATGCAGTTTCAAATTGAATACGGAAAGCGATGTCCAGGAGCCGCCCTACGGACTTGTCAAAAGATTTGGGGAGTACGAAACGTTTATGAGTGGTCCAAATAAAATGTTGGTCATCGGACAAGGACACAAGGGGCACAGGCAATTTGTTTACAATGGTCAGCAACTGTCCTTTTATTCTTTCGACGAACACAATTATGGGGTCATCCCGGCGCCATCGACGACAATCAAAACGATGGACAGCGTCAACACAGCCTATGGAATTGAATTTCCGGCGGCAGACTTTTTTTACCCGGCTTTCACCGACGACCTGATTGAGAATACTGATTCCATCCGCTATCTCGGCATGGTCACGATCGAAGGCAAACAATATTTTCATATCATGGCATACGCCAGGGAAATGAACCTTCAGTTCTGGATTAACGATGATGCCTATACGCTGCCAGGAAAATTTGCCATAACGTATAAAAACCAGGAAGGCAATCCGCAATACATGGCCAGCTTTTCTGAATGGCAGATCAATCCCAATCTGCCGGAAGCCATGTTTGATTTCTATCCGCCACCCGGCGCACATCAAATCAGGATCATGTCGAAATTTGATAAATAAACTCATTTAAATTTACAACTATGATCTCTCAAAAATATAAATTCAGCTTATTCATCTTCCTGTTGCTTTCTCTTGCTGTGGTAAGTCAGCAGGCGGAAGCGCAACGATTCGGTCACGGCGCATCCCAAAGGAGCATGGGTGGAGGCGGCGGCCGATCTTCAGTTGGTGGCGGCGGAGGAACCAGGAACACTGTGAATGGAGGAGGGTTTAATTCCCGCGACAACAACAGGAGTTCTTCCCAAAATCTTTCGGGTGCAACGAGGAACAATACCAACAATGATATTGGAAACCGCACAAACAACAATACTGGTAACAGAACGAACAATAGTGGAAACCGAACAAATAACAGCGGAAACAGGAATAGCGGCAACACCAATATCAGCGGCAACACAGTGAATGTAAACATCAACAACAGTCATAATGTAAATAATACGGTTGTTCACAGAAACAATATTGCTTCATACGGAAGACCTCCCTATGTGTATGGAGGGGCACGTTATTATTGTTATCATCCCTATTTCTATCATCCCTTTGTTCCTTTTGTCTGGGGACCGGTCTGGCATCCCTGGGGATTTTTCCTCGCCACATTGACTGTGACTGCTATTGTCGTTTCTGTTGAAAGTACACAATACCACTATGATCAGGGCGTGTGGTATTCTTCGAGTAACGGAGGATATACTGCTTGTGCAGCTCCTGTTGGAGGAACGATACCCTCTCTTCCATCCGGCACAGAAACCATTGTCGTCAATAATATCACGGTTTATTATTATGGTGGATCTTATTACCAGAAAGCAGGCAATGGATACATTGTTGTCGCACCTCCCGCCGGCGCTGTAGTATCAAATCTCCCCGATGGTGGAGAAGAAGTCAAGATTGGTGATCAGACCTATGTTAAACTGGGCAGTGTGTATTATCAGCCGGTGCAGGTGAATGGGAAAAATGGATATGAAGTCACCCAGGTGGAAACAGGAAGCAATTAATTTCTGGTTCGAAGCAAAGCGAATCTACGCACCCAATGAATCACCTCGGTATGCAACTTTTCATCAATGAAAAAAGCAATTTGTGTGATATGTGTCATTAGTCTGGCTAATTATAAATTGAAAAGTCAGGACCTGGATCCAAGGCGCTATGCATCTTTACCGAAAAATATGAATGCGGTGGCCTTGGTCTATGGAATATCTCATGGCAATGTGGTAAGCGATCCAACGCTGCCTATTTCTGATTTTACTATTACTGCACAGACAATTGGGCTGGGATATGTTCGCACTTTCGGATTGGCCGGAAAATTGTCGCGCATAGCCATCACCGTTCCTTATACGTTTTTGTCTGGCAACCTGACAATAAATGGCCATGATACCAGTGGAGTCCGTGCAGGATTTGATGATGCGCAGATAAGATTTGGTATGAATTTGTTTGGCTCCCCCGCGCAGGATAGAAAGCAATTCGCGCACTTTGAACAAAAAACAATTTTTGGAGCAAGCCTTGTTATCAGCATGCCCACGGGAACGTATCATAAGGACAAGTATATCAACACAGGCAATAATCGTTGGGGATTTAAACCAGAGATAGGAGTATCAAGAAGGTTTAGTCGCTTTTATGTAGAAGTATATACGGGAATATGGTTTTATACCGCAGACAACGAATATCTCGGTGATCAAATCCGAAAGCAGAATCCATTGTTCAGCATACAGGCACATGGTTGTTATTATTTCAAGAACCAGATGTGGGTGAGCCTGAATGCAACATTATTCAAGGGAGGTGAAACCTATGTAGGCAACATGCAAACGGGAATTTCTTTCGACAACTGGCGCATCGGGGGTACCTGGTCACTTCCTGTCGCCAAAGGGCAATCGATAAAATTACAGTGTAGTGCAGGTGCTTTTGCCACACGCGGATATAATTACAATGCACTTTCACTGACTTATCAATATGTGTTTTTTTAAAAGGAATTGACGAAAGAATATACAACTACATACGAAATAGAAATTGGGGTTGAACAAAAAATATTTTCAATGTATTGTTGACTGATCGGACTGGCAATGAACAAAACACAAACTTCTTTTACACAACAATCGGGCGAAGAAAGCACAAAAAGAAAACACCATGCCATAGCATGGAGATTGAGAAACCCGGTATCAGATTTGGTTGTGCTTCAATTGCAGGACAATCTTGAGTACGATGTGGAGGACCCGCAGGTTACCTTCGATTCATTGCAGATACCGCATTTCATTCCGATCGTATTGGGTAAGACTTTGAGAATTGTTACGGGACTGACAGAAACGGTGAACCATCAACGAAAAACAAATATGGAAGGCGACAAATGAGGCATTGGTGATCTGGCTACAAAATGCTGGATCGCTCAGAATTGCGAGGTGGAAGGAGTTTTGGAGCAGGGCCTGTATTTAATTTTCCTGTGGCTACAGATTCTGCATTCGGATATCAGTAATGGGCAACAGGTCCAATGGTTGCGGCAATAAAACAAAAGGACGGATTAACTTATGGAATTCTATTGAATCATCTCTGGTTTTTTTATGAACCGGGAACATCTGATATCAGTATTGCCCTTGTTGATCCTTCACTGAGCTATACATGGAAGAATGGATTTTCAGCTGGAGTCGAAGAACAAAGTACTTATGACTGGATCGGTGAACACTGGACAATCCCATTTAAGATGGATGCGGGCCCCTTAATTTATTTCGATAGGCTGGAGATCAGTTTCATATCGGCGGGCGTGTACTGTGTCGCACATGATCCGTCTGATCCAACATGGAGGATTACCATTACGGGGCCATTTGTGATCAAATAAATTTGGGTTCCACGGGCAGATCCGGGAACCTGTATCACTCAATATAATATAAAAATGCTCTTATAAGGATTAACAAAATTTATTTGATAACTTGGTAAAAGCCATTTGGGCTAACTAATATAGACAACCGAATATAATTTCAACCCGGGGGTTCCGAGAAGTACTTGTCCTCGAATGTACAAATAATGATGACTGACCCCGACCGAAAAATCTTACACCATGTTCAAAGAAAAATACGACGAGGGAAAAAAGCTTCGTGAAAAGACACCGAGGCATTCTCATGCAATATGGAAACCCGCTCCCGGTCGTCCTTCAGTTGTAGCGATGATTGAGCAATCAAACTACGATCGATTACCTGACCTGATTCCGATTCGTCATTTCAGAATGACCAAATCGCCATTCGTTTTTTATCGCGCCACCGCCTCTCTCATGGCGCTTGATCTCTCTTCAACCCCGTCATCGGGAATCACGATACAGGCATGCGGCGACTGCCATCTTATGAATTTCGGTTGCTTCGCCACACCCGAAAGAACCATAGTCGCAGATATCAATGATTTTGACGAAACCAATCCGGGTCCATGGGAATGGGATCTCAAACGGCTGGCAACAAGTTTTATGCTGGCCAGCCGGGAAAAAAAATTCAGTGAAAAGGAAGGGCTACACATCACGATGGAACTTGTTTCTTCCTATCAGAACAAATTGAATGAATATTCCAGGATGAATTTTTTAGAGTTGTGGTATACTAAATTTACCCTTGATGATATCCGGGCCTTGTCTCCAAGCAAAAAACTCCAAGACAGAGTCACAAAAGTGCTTCAAAAGGCTGAGAAGTTATCACATGAGCGGGTTTTCTATAAGATTAAGGAAGGCAGTCTGGCTACCCGCGAAATCACTAATCAGCCCCCATTGATTTATCATCCCTTCGATATGAAGGAGTCGATGGAATTCATTAATTATTTCATGGAAAATTATAAAAGCACTTTACAGCCTGACAGGAAATTATTATTGGATCAATATCGTGTAAGGGATGTCGCCCTGAAGGTGGTGGGTGTCGGAAGTGTTGGGACGAGATGTTATGTCGTTTTGATGATGAACGACAATCACGAACCTGTTTTCCTGCAGGTAAAAGAAGCGCGCCAGTCTGTGCTTGAACCTTACACACAGCCAAGTCATTATTCCCATCATGGAGAGCGCGTGGTTCAGGGTCAACGGACATTACAGGCAGCCAGTGATATTTTTCTCGGCTGGTCGATGGGTCCGCAAGGCAGGCATTTTTATCTGCGCCAGTTGCGCGACAAGAAAATATCATTCGATATTGAAGCCTATGAAAAATTCGGACTGACTCTTTATGCACGTTTGTGCGGAGATATTTTGGCGAGGGCTCACTGCAAGTCCGCCCGGGGTCCGCTTATGCGTGGTTATATCGGTAAAGGCGATGTATTTGCCAATGCTATTTGCCAATTCGCAGTTGCTTATGCCGATCAGACAGAAAAAGATTATGCAGATTTTATGAAGGGTGTCAAGAGTGGAAAATTGCCAATCCAGAAAGAACAGGGTTAGTTCAGCCCGGATAAATCACAATAATATGTGCCATCCATGTAATCCGTGAGACTTGCCTGAGCCACAGAAGTAGATATTCCGAGGATTTATTACGATTTTTACGATTAGCACCGATATCATGAATCTTAATCATAATAACCAATCTGCGTTCCATCCATACCAGATTCCGGACGACCTCGTTTAACCGTAAACTGAAAAAGCACGAGCCTGAGTTTTCTTATCCACCGGATTAAACCGAAATTAGAGTGAATGAAAAAATTGATCTGCTTTATGTTTTTGATTGCCTGCATAAAGACGAGTCAATCGCAGGTGATCATATCCCTCTTATTCGGAGACAAGCTGAACAGTGAAAAACTGGAATTCGGATTGTTGGTGAGTCCTACCGCCTGCAATATTACGAATCTTGATGCGAAATACCGGTTCGGGCTCGGTCTGGCCTTATATTTCACCTTGCAACTGAACGACCGGCTTTATTTTCAACTCGAAGCCAGTCCGAAAGCAGCCATGGGAGCCAAAGGAATCAAACCTTATTCTACCGGAGATACTACTCTCGACCGGCTTTTTTCCGCCGGCTCAGTCGAAAGACATATCAATACCATCAGCATGCCTCTGTTGATACGTTACCGCATCGGCGGACTATGGTTTGCCGAAACCGGACCTCAGATTGACTGGATGCTCAAGAGCCAGGATATTTTCAAGGCGACTGTCAATAATAACGATCTTACCTATACGAAAACAATCAGCGATGAAATCACCAATTTTGATGTCGGTTGGTCGGCGGGGATAGTTTACCGTTTCAAAAAAACCATATCCATGTCCGTAGGACTAAGGTATTTCTATGGATTGACCGATATGGTTAAATCAGCCGGCGGCAACCAGCACAACAGCGCCTGGTTATTGAATGTGTACATACCCATTGGTGCAGGTAAGGCAGCCGAGAGAAGGCAGCAGCACCCGGCCAACTCTAAATGAGCAATATGTTAGGCAATCAGCGTTTATTTCAACGGTATGAAGAGAGCGAAAAAAATATCGGTAAGCCTTATTCTTTTATTTTTAGTTTTTTGGGGATCTGCACAGGAACGAAAAAAAAGTATTTCTTTAAAAGACTCATTGGATGGCGCGTTCGACTTAGGTACATATATTACTGAAGCGAATGGGTTCATCCCTATTCCCTATATTATTACTGAACCAGCCCTCGGAGGATTTGGCGGTGCCATTGCGCCAATATTTATTAAAAGAAGACCACCCTATATCGATTCGATTAATGGAGACAGAAGAGTAACTCCCGTTCCACCCGACATTACCGGTGGTGTGGCTGCCTATACTTTAAACGATACCTGGCTCACGGCCGCTTTTCGCTCAGGCACCCTTGTCAGAAGCAGGATCAAATATATTATCGGAGGCGGCTACGCGAATGTGAACCTTGCCTTCTATCACGGTTTCGAACAAACAGGAGAAAAGAAATTCGACTTCAATTTCAGGACAGTTCCTATTTTTCTGCAGGCTATTAAAAGACTTGGCTTCTCACACTGGTATGCCGGATTGAAATATCTTTTCCTCAAAACGCAACTTAATTATACCGGAACCCTTCCCTCCTTTGTAAAACCCATTGAAGAAAACAGTATTGTCAGTCAATTGGGTGCCGTGGTTGAATTGGATACACGTGACAATGTATTCACACCCGACCGCGGGATAAAAGCTCATTTCGATGCCATCTGGTCCGACAATATTCTGGGAAGTGATTATGATTACTGGCGAATCAATTATTACATGTACGCGTACAAGACCATTTCCAGGAAACTGGTAGGAGGACTCCGGATTGACGGACAGCAGGCCTTCAGCAATCCACCATTTTATTTACTACCGTATATCAATATGCGCGGAATCCCAACAGTCCAATACCAGGGCAATGCGACTATTTTATCAGAGTTGGAGGGAAGATGGGATTTTATCAAAAGATGGAGCATTGTGGGTTTTTCAGGAGCAGGAAAAGCATTTGATGCATGGAGTGATTTCGGCTCTGCGATATGGGTGATCAGTTATGGCGCCGGTTTCAGGTATCTTATTGCCAGGGAATTTAAACTGCGCATGGGAATTGATATAGCGCATGGGCCGGGTACCTGGGCTTATTATATTGTGTTTGGTAGCAATTGGCTGAAATGATCTGTCTTAAAAAGAATAAGGTATATTTAACTCAGTTTTCCGAAAGGATTTTAGTGACCATGAATTCGTGTTATTCGTGTTTTAACTAACGGTGATGAATAAATCTTTTTTCCTGCTGGCCTTTGGTTTGACTGTCCACATCGCTGTTTTTTGCCAGGGTGATACATTGATCATAAAAACGGATACTCTGCCAGCAAAAAAAGAATTTGTTCAGCAGGATATTAAGGATTGGCTGGCTGACAGAAAAATCATAAAACGGAAACCCCCGCCTAAAAATTTTTTACTGATTATTCCGATTATCGCTTCCAACCCGACCGCTGGATTTATTTTTGGTGGCGGGTTTACTTATGCCTTCAAAGTGAATCAGGCATATCCACGTGTGTCTTCTATCACCGCCAATGCTACCTACTCGACCAGGGGTTTGTTGAATCTGAATATGAAAAGCAATGCATTTGTATGGAAAGACCGGCTGGTCTTGAATGGAGACTGGAGATTTCTGATCAATCATGAAACAACCTATGGACTGGGCACAACCAAATACACTTCCGGTTATATTGATATCAATGGCTACCAGACTTCGACTGACAGTCTGGGACAAGCGCTGCAGTACAACCAGGTCAGGATTCATGAAACGGGATCGATAAAAATTTTTGGAAATTTTTTTGCAGGACTGGGGATTCATTATGACCAATTTTATAATATTATTGACAAGAATGATACGGCGATATCTTATCATTATCTGTATAGTGTAAAACACGGATTCAATCCGAGTGAGTATGTGGGATCAGGCTTCAGTCTCAATTTGCTATTTGATAGCAGGGATAACCAGGTGAATGCATACAAGGGCTATTATGCCAATATTAATTACCGGGTAAATCTAAAAGCTCTAAGTAGTACCGAAAACAGTGCTACACTTCTGACAGAATTCCGCGCATTTTATCCTCTCGACGGGCAGGAAAAACACAGACATATCCTGGGTTTCTGGTACTATGGCAGTTTTGTTGCCAGCGGAAATGTCCCCTATTTGTTGTTACCTGCTCTCGGCTACGACCAACGCCAAAGAACGGGAAGGGGTTATACTTTCGGAAGATTTCGCGGGGAAGACATGATGTATGGTGAAACCGAATATCGGTTCCCGATCTCCAGGTATACTGGCATTTTGGGAGGCGTTCTATTTGCAAATTGTACGACCACTTCCGACAAGACACATGATGTTATGCTCTTCGATTATCTTCGTGCGGGTTACGGAGGAGGATTACGCATCATGATGGATAAAACTTCCCGGACAAGACTGGAGATAGATGCGGGCATAGCTGACAGGTCAGTTGGATTTTATTTGGGCGCACAGGAAACTTTCTAGAAATTTTAAACCTCCGGGGTTCCCGAGAACCCCGGAGGTTGTATCCGGAGGTTGTATCCGATTGAATCACTCATCGTTCAATTGTATCCTGCAATTTTAATTGCCGGCTCGAGTCGATGGAGTTTATATCCTCTCAAAATAAAGGGAAAAATTAAGAATTTCGGTTTAAAAATTATTGTTTTTTAAGCAGTTAAATCAATTTCCGATTCATGGCGAATGTTCAGCTGAAGTATGACTTGGGGATTTATCAGATTCACCTACCTGCAGGTTAATCACAGATTTTTTCTTCAGCCTTTCAATTTCTGATTTCAAATAGTCATTTTCTTTTTCAAGAAGTATATAGGCCGATTTTGTGGAACTGGATGGGAAAACCTCTGATCGCCTGAGCCTGATCCTGTTTTCCAGCGCTGCGATTGTACTGTCTTTCATGGATGCGTCGCTTTGTAACCTGCTGAGATTTTTCTGATCACCGTTTAACTGTTTACTCATATTTAAAACAGCGCGTTGCATATCATCAATTGTCCGCCTGTTTTCAAGTATGTCTTTATAAGAAGAAAGAAGTTGTACCAGCACTATCTTGTTTTTTCCATACGAAGTGACTTTGTCAATACTATCAATTGCACTTCTAAGCGACTGCTCTGTCTGAAGGATTCTGGTTGCAGGAGGGTCGAAATTTGCTTTGATTCCGGAATCAATCATCAGGGCAGCGTATTTTTTATCAAGGTCTTGCAAGGTCTCAACATAATCATTCAGAAAATTGTCAGTTTGTGAAAGCAGCTGTTTGCCGGAAAGATGAACATATTTTTTATTTCCCTGGTTTGCTGTAAAAGTCTCGTTGCTCCAGAAAACAGTCAGGATCATTATCACTAAAACAGCCGACAACGCATAAAATCCGGCAAAAAGCCGGGTGATTCTTTTCTTTTCTGAAATATTGGTGAGGGACATAAGTTTTTTTGATAATGTACAATATAGCAAAGCGACGGTATCACTTTATTTTCACTCGCCTCACAGCGATAATACTTTGCGGAGCGATTTTATTATTCTTCATGTTTAATTCAGGATTCAGCTGGCGGCTGACTAATCCTCCCAAAACTTCTTCATAAAATTCCCAGCCGTATGGACAATGATTTTCATCGGTAAGTTCAATTCCGGCCCCACCATCTTTGTTTTGCTCTAGCAGCAGTTGATTAAACAATACACCTATTTTCACCCAGGCTGAAACGGTAACGGGGAAACGCAGTACCTGCATATCGAAATATGCCCTGGTGAGTTGGAAACTAACGGGAACCATGCCACGAAAAGAGAGAGACACTTCATCAGGTTCTGTTTCCTCTTTGTTCCACATAAGCCTTATATCTTTCGGAATATGTTTATAGAAAAACCACATGTGGACAAAAGCGAAGGGAAGAAGAAAGGCACAACTGCTTGCAAAAGCCATTAAACTATCCGAATCGGTAAGATAATAGATGGGCCAAAGAAACAGGCAAATGATCAGGGATATCAGCAGGGTATAGTACAGATATTCCAGAAAATATTCTTTCGACAAAAAAGAAACACTTCGGATCGCCACCACGTTGACGCAACCCAATCCAAAAAAAGCAATGAGTTGAACAATGTGTAGAAAAGAAGAAGAAGCATTATGCATGGTGGCCAGGCTTCCAAAGACAAAAGATATTAAAACAAAGGTTCCGGAATAAACAACCGCCTCTCTGCGGTTCTCAATTAGTTTCCTGAAAAAAAACTGCAGAGGAAATAGGTTTAATTGAAAATGGATCATACAAGAAGATTTCGTTTCTGCGACAAGAATGACAAGGCAAAATGCTACTAAAATTTTATCAGAACCTGCACGGCATTGGATTTGGGAATTGGCTTATCCTGCGAAGAGCTGCGATCAATTGAATCTGGAGCGACGGATTGGATACTGATGTTATAAAGTGTATGACAATTTAAGGAAAAAAAGCATGACTGCAAAAGATAAAATATAAAAAGGACCGGGCAATCACAGTTAACCATAAAAAAATGCAGGTAAGAAACCGGTTTTAGGGAATCAAACTATCTTTAAAGCGGAAACTATTTCATTAAAAAAAATATTTCTTATGCAAAAAAAAACAATTGTATTTATTCACGGATTATGGATACACGCCTCCTCATGGCAGCCGTGGATGTCCTTTTTTAATGAGCGGGGTTATACAACAATGAACCCCGGCTGGCCGGGTGATGCTGCTTCTGTTGCTGAATCAAGGGCTCATGCGCAATCTATCGCCAACCGCGGAGTCAGTGAAGTAGCGGACAGCTATGCGAAGATCATTCAGTCCCTTCCCGAAGCGCCCATTGTGATTGGTCATTCTTTTGGAGGCCTGCTTGCACAGATCTTGTTGGGTCGGGGAATTGCTGCAGCCGGAGTTGCTATCGACCCTGCTCCGATTAAAGGAGTTTGGCAGCTGCCTTTTTCTGCATTGAAAGCTTCATTTCCAGTATTGGGGAATCCCTTCAACCTGAAAAAATCGGTCTCTCTTAGTTTCGGTCAGTTCAGGTATGGTTTTGCCAATGCAGTTCCTGAGCAGGAAGCAAAAGAACTTTATGAACGGTGGACAATCCCTGCTCCCGCGCGGCCTCTTTTCCAGGCGGCAACAGCCAGTTTTGCGGGGTCGGAAACGAAAGCGAATACTGCGAATACTACACGCGGGCCTTTATTGATCACCGGCGGAGAAAATGATCATATTGCTCCACCTATATTGGGCAAAGCATCTGCAAAAAAATATGATAAATCGGTCATCACAGATTTTAAATTATTCCCGACCCGCGGGCATTCCCTGATCGTGGACAATGGATGGCGCGAAGTAGCTGAGTATATTCTTGGCTGGCTCCAACAACGCGGGTTTTGAGACTTGATAAAAAAATACTCCTAACGCCGGTAAATAAAAAAACTTTCAACCATGACGCCCACAATGGTCAGATAAAAGACAAAAATGCCACATAAGAATATGACCAAAGTGGTATTATAATATGATTCGGCCTTTTCTTTCGGGTAATTCATATTCAGTGTGCGATAAATTACAATAATAAAGAGCGGGATGAATACGGTGGTGCCGATCGCCATAAAAATTTCTGAAATACGAATGGATTCAAATGCTTTCGGTGCCCAACTGGCTGTGGCATTGAGAGCAAAGCCCAGAATGATACCGGTAGAAGTGATAAAAGGCTGTCGGTAAGCTTGTATTTTATCCTGCATAGAAATAATTTATTTGAATAGTGAAATTACAAATAAAGGAAAATCAAGTAAGCAAATTATCGCTTGGGTTAAAATCGGCTATCCGGCAATGTTGGTTTTTCTTCCCTTCGATTTACGGTTAAATGAATTACGACTGATTATCGTATGAATTGATCTATTAGTTTTAATTTTGTTTCATCTGCTGTTGCTGAGAATCCGTCGCCCTCTCAAAATCTGATTTCCCGCGGCTCTGAAAAGTTGGACTTTATTTTTAGACATTAAAACTAACATCAAATGAAAAAGTATTTTTTTGCGCTGGCCGCATTGGTTTGCCTTGCTTACTCCGGCCATTCTCAGAACGTAAGATTAAATGTGTATGGAAATTATGTTTTTAACGATCATATCAGTTCTTATTATAGCAGCACCAGCTATTTTGACGGAACAGTTAACGGGGGTTTTCTTTGGGGCGGTGGCCTGGAGTTCATGCTGAAACAGTATTATAGTGCAGAATTAGCCTACCTGAGACTGGATACGCATGTCCCTATTAATTATTATGACTACAATGCAGGAAGAGCAAAAACTGCCAATCTCGATGCTAACCTGAATTATATCCTGCTGCATTTGGGCAGATCGGTGCATGTAAATGATAAAGTAGAGCCTTACGGAGGGATAGGCCTGGGTGTCTGCATTATCGATGCAAAGAATCCGACGCAAAATACATCGGGAAGTGTAACAAAATTTGCCTGGGATCTACGGGCAGGGGTTAATATATGGGCAACTGAATCAGTGGGACTGAAACTGCAGGTTCAGTTACTATCTGCAGTGCAGGGCGCCGGCGGAGGTTTGTATTTTGGAACAGGCGGTGCTGGCGCAGGGATCTCAACTTATTCTACCATGCTGCAATTTGCTATTGGAGGAGGACTGACTTTCAGATTCGGAGGCCATTCCAGTGGACAGCATTAATTAAGATCAGTAAGAGAACGTCTCGACTCAAGCAGTTAAACACCAGGTCCATTGGTTTCTATTTTGCACGCTTGGTTGTTTTTTCTATTGGTGAATATCACCCTCCTTATCTTGAAGCCCATAGTTTGAATCAAAAGAAATTTGTAGAAATGGTACTTGATTCCATTCCTGAATGGGCATTTTTGCCAGGTGTTATTTTGCTTGTTTTAGCTGCGATAGAGGCTGGATACAGGTTAGTGAAAACGCAGCGCTTTCGCATCAAGCCTGATAGCGAAGCATTGGTTTCTGTTGTTACAGGATCCGTTCTTGGATTGCTCGGATTTGTGTTGGCCTTTACTTTTGGCATCGTCTATAACAGGTTTGAAGCACGCAAAGAACTTGTCCGGGAAGAAGCCAATGCAATTCAAAGGGTTTGGTTAAGGTCCGATTTCCTGACCGAACCGGACCGTACTACTACAGTCGGACTGCTAAAACAATACCTCGATCTCCGTCTCCAGGCGGCCGAGGCAAATGTACTCAGTGAAATCACTCACTCAACAAAGGAGTCAACTAGAATTCAACATGAATTATGGGATTTAGCTGTAACAAATGTAAAAAAGGACAGGATATCCGGATTAAACGCTCCCTATATTCAGTCGTTAAATGACTTAATCGATATTCATGGCCGAAGATTGGCTGTGGGTGTTGAGGACAGGATTCCTATCTGGATCTGGGTGTCATTAGGAACTCTCTTACTCCTCAGCATGGTTACACTCGGATATTTTTCTGGTTTGAAGGGTACACATAGATCATACACTACGATCATATTGGCTATCTCTTTTTCAGTAATGTTTCTCTTGATATCAGCATTGGATCGCCCTTTGACCGGTTTATTCAAAGCATCACAACAGCCGCTGATCAATGTTAAAAACCTGATGTCAAAATGAGTTTGTTTATGAGATTAGGATCATTCTAAAATTACATTGATTAATGACTAATATCATGATAACTTATGCGGGAGATCATTAATGCATAAAATAGATTAAAGGAACTTAGATGGGGTTCAAATAGTGCGGTTTAAGATCGAGGAATAACGCTCGCCATCTTGGAAATTGAATTAATGGATTAAGCAAAAGGGAGAGGTTGTAGTTAGCTGATTTCGTCTATTTGTATAATGTCTATGTACGGTCGAACAAACTCATTAACCTAACAATTTAAAAAGAAACTTATGAACACCGAAGAACTCAGGCTAATTCAGTCGAGAGAAAACAATATTCCATGGAAGAAATGGGGCCCTTACCTTAGCGATCGTCAATGGGGGACAGTTCGCGAGGACTACAGCGAGAATGGTGATGCCTGGAATTTTTTTACGCATGATCATGCTCGTTCGCGGGCATACCGCTGGGGTGAAGATGGTATCGCAGGAATTTCGGACGACAAGCAACTTCTTTGTTTCGCTTTGGCGCTATGGAATGGCAAGGATCCTATTCTCAAAGAGCGCTATTTCGGATTAACCAACAGTGAGGCCAATCATGGTGAAGATGTGAAGGAATATTATTTCTACCTTGACAGCACCCCCACTCACTCTTACATGAAGATGCTGTATAAGTATCCGCAGGCAGCGTATCCTTACGTTGATCTTTTACAAACAAATAGCAGGCGAAGCAGGGAAGAGATGGAATATGAATTGCTTGATACCGGTGTATTCAATGAAGACCGCTATTTTGATGTTTTTGTGGAATATGCCAAAGGAGGGCCCGAAGATATCCTGATAAAAATTACGGTGATCAATCGTGGTCCTGAGGCAGCGGATTTACAATTGTTACCTACTCTCTGGTTCCGAAACAACTGGTCGGAGTGGATTGCTGAGTCTAATCGAGCCACTGCCAAACCCGCGATAACTCAGATAGACTCACAGCCAGGGATAAGCGCTGCAAGAGCAAAACACATGAAACTCGGTGAATTTGTTTTGTCCTGCGAAAGAAATGTGCCATTGCTATTTACAGAAAACGAGACAAATCATGAAAAACTTTTCCCTGGTACCAGGAATGAGAGCCTTCATGTTAAGGATGGAATCAATGACTATGTGGTTAGTGGTAAGGAGAATACGGTCAACCCCGAAAAAAAGGGAACCAAAGTGGCTGCACAGTATAAACTGAATATTGAAGCGGGCCGGCAGGAAGTAGTCCGTCTTCGTTTAAGCAAGGATGGTGCTGATCCGGATCCATTCGGAAAAGGATTCGATAAAATTTTTTCAGACCGTCTGAGCGAAGCAGATACTTTTTATCATGCAGTAACACCTCCAAACTTAAGTGAAGATAAGGTAAACGTAATGCGACAAGCCATTGGAGGCATGCTCTGGAGCAAACAATTCTTCTTCTTTGATGGAGACAACTGGCTCGATGAGCATCATTCTAATCCTTTACACAAAGGCTATAAACAGTCCCGGAATTCAGAGTGGTTCCATATGCTCAACGAAGACATTATTTCAATGCCGGACAAATGGGAATATCCCTGGTATGCGGCATGGGATCTGGCTTTTCATACACTCCCTCTTTCTATCGTGGATCCGGACTTTGCAAAGGATCAAATGAATCTGATGCTGCGCGGTTCCTACCTTCATCCGAGTGGGCAATTACCTGCATACGAATGGAATTTCAGCGACGTCAATCCTCCCGTTCATGCTTGGGCAACTTTGTTTTTGCAAAGAACAGAACAGGCTTTACGCGGAGAAATGGATATGAATTTTCTCAGGTCGGCATTCAATAAACTCTTGTTGAATTTCACGTGGTGGGTTAACCGAAAAGACCGTTTTGGTAAGAACGTCTTTGAAGGTGGCTTCCTTGGTCTCGACAATATCGGAGTATTCGATCGTAGTGCTCCGTTGCCTACCGGTGGAAATCTTGAACAGGCTGATGGAACTGCCTGGATGTCGCTTTTCAGTCAAAATATGCTGGAGCTCGCCATTGAAATTGCAGCACAGGATTCAGGCTACGAGGACATGGTCTTCAAATTCATCGAGCATTTTTATTATATCGCTTCAGCTATGAATCGGGAAGGCCAGGACTCGATGTGGGACGAAGAGGATGGTTTTTACTATGACCTGCTCAGACTTCCTGACGGAAGTGCTACCCGCCTCAAAGTGCGTTCAATGGTAGGACTGCTCCCTTTATGTGCAACTACTGTAATTGAAAAATGGCAGAGAGACAGGATTCCGCGAGCAATGAATGCCATCTCAGAGAGATTAAGAAGGATGCCGGAGCTTCTTCAAACAATCCATCCGACAGGCCCCGGCAATTTAGGTATTGCAGACCGCGGCATATTGGCTCTGGTAAATCCTGAAAGGCTGCGGCGCATCCTTTCGAAGATGCTTGATGAAAATGAGTTTTTGAGCCCTTATGGCATTCGATCCATTTCGAAGTATCATGCTGAGCATCCTTATAAGTTCTATGTGCAAGGCCAGGAATTTCGTGTCGATTATCTTCCTGCCGAATCAAATACGGGAATGTTCGGAGGCAATTCCAATTGGCGTGGACCGGTATGGATGCCTGTAAATATAATTCTCATCAGGGCACTTTTGAATTTCTATCTATATTATGGCGACAATTTCAAAGTCGAGTTTCCGACCGGATCGGGGAATCAAATGAATTTATTTGAAGTGGCGAAAGCTATTGCCGACAGGCTCAGTAATATTTTCACCCGTAACGAACAGGGAATTCGTCCTGTTTACGGAGGCACTGCCAAGTTTCAAAATGATCCCAATTGGCGTGATTATATCCTGTTTTATGAATATTTCCACGGAGATAATGGCGCAGGTCTCGGTGCAAATCACCAGACGGGCTGGACGGGTGTCATCGCCAAAACGATCCAACTCTTTGGAATGCTGGACGGGAACAAAATGCTGGCAGAGGGAAAACAGGCCGCATTTGCTCAAAATAATGACAAAACAAAAGCGCAATATGAAAAAGATGAAGTATCCATCGCTTTACCAGGTTAACACACGGGTATGGTTAACCGAACTGGCTCAGGGTTTGGGACGGAAGGCAACACTGGATGACGTTCCGGATGCTGCTCTGGATCAATTTGCAGAAATGGGTTTTGACTGGATATGGTTCCTGAGCGTTTGGAACACGGGAAGGCAGGCGCAGAAGATCTCGCGTGAAAATCAAGAATGGCAGCGGGAGTTCAGGGCCACTCTTCCAGATCTGCAAGAGGAAGATATCAGAGGATCCGGATTTGCTATTACCGGTTATTCCGTGCATCCCGATCTTGGTGGTAATGAAGCGCTACAACGACTGCGCAAAAGGATGCAAAAAAGAGGACTCAAATTAATGCTCGATTTTGTACCTAATCATATGGCGCCGGATCATCCCTGGGTGGAGAAGTATCCTGAATATTTCGTGCAGGGAACTTTAAGCGATTTGGAAAGAAGTCCGCAAAATTATCGGGTTATCAAGGTTGGTAGTGACGAGATGGTTTTTGCATTTGGTCGTGACCCTTATTTTCCAGGATGGCCCGACACTCTGCAGCTTGACTACAGTAACCCATCAACTCAGGAGGCAATGATCCAGGAACTACTTCGAATAGCAGATCAATGTGACGGTTTGCGATGTGATATGGCGATGCTGGTTTTGCCGGAAGTGTTTGAGAAAACCTGGGGAAGGAAGACACCGGCTTTCTGGCTCAATGCAACCAATCGTGTGCGCGAAAAAGTTCCCGAATTTACTTTCATGGCTGAAGTATACTGGGATTTGGAATGGACACTACAACAGCAGGGATTTGACTATACTTATGACAAACGGCTCTACGATCGTTTGCGTGAAGGACATGCAAGGCCAATACGCGAGCATTTTTATGCAGCACCTGATTATCAGGTCAGGCTGGCGCGATTCCTTGAAAATCATGATGAGCCGCGCGCTGCGGCAACATTTAACAACGAAGTTCACAAAGCGGCCGCAGTAATCACTTTCTTGTCGCAAGGACTAAGATTTTTTCATCAGGGACAATTTGAAGGCCGAAAAAAAAGAATTTCTCCCCATTTGGTCCGCGCACCAAAAGAGCAAACGGATCAGGAATTGAAATTTTTTTATGATAAACTTCTTACTGCAATCAAAGCTCCTATTTTTCGGGAAGGCAAATGGTATTTGCTTGAACCTCGATCGGCGTGGGATGGAAACAATTCCTGGGACGATTTCATAGCATTCGCTTGGGAGGGAGAGAATGGTGCGATGTCCCTAGTAGTAGTAAATTATG
>DATJWE010000127.1:0-3583 GCA_035501475.1 Puia sp.
GCTTTGCCGTGTTTTTCATTTTGCTGATCGGGTTGCTCGTATTGGGAATTCGTTTTGCCGTGAAAAGAAAATATTATTTCCTGAAGATTGGGCTCTGGTCCCTGTCATTTATGATCCTGGGTTATTCCACTTATTTCACGACAATGATCCGCTCCAATGCCGATCCGGCTATTGATATGTATAATGTCGATAATCCTGTGAGCCTGGTGGGATATCTCAGTCGAGACCAGTATGGCGACTGGCCCATTCTTTATGGCCCGGATTTTACAGACAGGCCTAATCGTGTGGATGGTGGCGATCTCTATGTGAAGGGAAAAGATAAATATGAAATCGCCGGGAAAATTGTCGGGCAGGATTGGAACAACACCCCTTCTTCCCATTTCTTTCCGCGGATGTGGGATAACAGCAATGACCGCGGACAGATCGATGCCTACAAGGCTTTTTCAGGATTGGCTGAGGGCGATCAGCCAACCATGGCAGACAATATCAAGTATTTTTTCAGATACCAGGTGGGATGGATGTATATGCGCTATTTCATGTGGAATTTTTCCGGCAAGCAAAACGATCTGCAGGGATTTGGAAATGTCAGGGACGGGAATTTTATTACAGGCATTCCTTTCATCGATAATTATCTCTACGGTGATCAAAGCAAAATGCCCGACAGCATTCACACCAACAATAAATCTTATAACAGGATGTATGCCCTGCCATTTATCCTGGGACTGATCGGCCTTTTCTTCCATTATTCAAGGAACAGGAAGGATTTTGTTATCACAATGCTATTGTTCTTTTTTACTGGATTTGCCATTGTTCTTTATCTCAACCAGGCTGGCTACCAGCCGCGTGAGCGTGACTATGCGTACGCGGGATCGTTTTACGCATATGCGATGTGGGTAGGATTGGGAGTGATCTGGGTGAAAGAACAATTCGAAAAATTCATCAAGGGCTCAATGGCTAATTATGCAGCAGCCGGGCTCTGTTTCCTCGCTGTGCCTGTGCTGATGGGCTCGCAGGAGTGGGATGATCATGACCGTAGCAAAAAAACCCTGGCCCGTGATCTGGCAAAAGATTACCTCGAAAGTTGTCCGCCTAATGCAATTCTTTTTTCTTTCGGTGATAATGATACCTATCCCCTCTGGTATGCACAGGAAGTGGAAGGAATCAGGCCGGATGTACGTGTCGTCGTGAACAGTCTGCTTGGAACGGACTGGTACATGAATCAACTTCGCTACAAAGTAAACCAGAGCGCTCCTTTTGATGTGATCTTTACTCCTGAACAAATCATGGGTAATAAAAGAGATGCTGTTTATTATACTGCCTTGCCCGGATTTGATCAGAATAAATATTATGATCTTCACGACATGCTGAAAAATGTGATTGGAAGTGATGACCCGAAATACACTTCTTCACAGGATGAAGAAATATTTAATCTGTTTCCTGTTCATAAATTCAGTGTGCCTGTTGACACTAACTACGTAAAAAGTATCGGCCTGGTAAAGCCCGGAGACAGCGCCGTAAGCGAGTTGCACATTGATCTTCCCAACAATAAAAATTATTTGCTGAAGAATGACCTGGCTATTTATGCAGTCATAGCATCGAGCCAGTGGAAACGCCCGGTTTGTTTCACTTCAACCCAGGAGCTAAACGACCTTGGATTATCAAAATATGTTCGTCTCAGAGGACTTTCTTACCAGCTTGTTCCTGTCGCGAATGGAGGAGTTGATAATGATGCAGCATACAAAACCATCATGGAAAAATTTGGATATGGAAATGCAGATAAAAAGGGAGTATATTATGATGAAGAGAACAGGCGACACCTTAATACAATCCGTCTGGCGCATGCAGAAGTCGCATTGAGCCTGTCTGAAGCCGGCAGAAAAGATTCTGCAAGAAAAATACTGGAGCATTTTGATCAGAGCGTGCTTGAATCCAATTTCCCGTATGGGATGACAACCAACCGGGGCAACCAGCAGGATGGTATATCCACGGAATTTTTGCAGGCCTGCTATGTCGCAGGAGATACTAATCTTGCCAAAAAAGTGGAAGCCTCACTAAAAAAAGATCTGAACCAACAGATGCGATATTATAAATCTTTGGGAGAAGAAACGATGAGTGACGAGCAACTGGCAAACAACGCATATTTGACACTACAGGGGAAAGGAGGCAATCTGAGCGACAGACAGGGGCAGTTTGTTCAGGATATTTTTTATACTTATCGCATGCTAATGCAGATAGGCGAGTTGGACAAGCAGTTTGGGCCGGCGTCTGTCAAACCACCGGTTGAACAAAATCCGCCCATCATTAGTAATCCGCCACCGGCTTCTAAATCGGATTCGAAGGCAAAGAAGAAAAAATAAAATACTTTCTTTATAAAAAATTTACAACATAGGCACATAGGATCATAGAAACACATAGCTATGTGAACCTATATGCCTATGTATCCATCCTGCAGTTTGCGGGACAAGTTGTGGTAAAAAGAAGTTTCAAAGTCTTAAATTCCATCAAAGCTGCAATCTGATTTTGAGTTTATTCAATCCTCCTGCGATCCACATCACTAAAATTGCATAGAACACTGACCATACAATTCCATAAATTCCATAACGGTATTGCACAGGAGGAAATATAAAATGAAAAATTGCAGTAATGGCGAAGATGATATCCGGTATCAGGTAGGTGAGAAGCGGATTGGATGCAGCGGGGCGAAAAAAAGAAATCCATTTTTGTTTTTTGTTGATATCAGCCACCCAATATAGCAAAGCATAAAGAATACAACAGATAGCGGAGCAGTACAATCCCCATGTGGGGGTAGCCCATATTTTAGAGATCGTGTAATAAGGTCTTAACAAATATCCGCCGATGAAAAGAGCGATTGCAAAAACAAAAGCTTCGAGAAAGCGCCCGGACAATGTGGCGGTTCTTTCTTCATTAAAAAAAATGAGCGAGGTCACGATGCCACTGGCCATGATGGCAATATGCGTCGCATTTTTTGCGGGATAATCTTCCCAGTCATAATATTTTGTTACTGCAAAAAAAGCAGTGCAGATGATGATGACTGCGATCATGCCGGTAATTTTTCCGCGGAAGAGCTGGTAAAAAATGCAGTTGAATAAATAGGCCCAGCCAATTAATCCCAGGATTCCCCACCACCGGGGTGTGATGTAAGCAGCACCATTTGGACCGGCACCGCGATAGATCAGTGCGAGTACGATCAAACCGGCAATGCCAATTCCGCGCAAAATATAAATCCTTTTTTTGTCTTTGGAGGTATATACATTCCAGATCAGGATAGCGCAGATATAAAACAGCAATGCCCAAAGGTGAATTGAAATAGGCATCGCTGCCGGGTCATATCTTCCTTCGGCGTTAACCATGAAGAACCCGAGTGTAAGCAGGCCAATGGTTCGCCATAAAATATGCCGCTGCAGGCCGCTGAAACTTTCTCCTTTGAGCAGGCGGTTATTCAATGCAAAAGGAATCGACATTCCTGCGATAAATAAAAATGCAGGGAATACGACGTCAACAAAGCTCATGGCATCCGCATTGGCGGGCATATGTTTCATCCAGGCAGGTATATTTTTTATGC
>DATJWE010000128.1:0-8028 GCA_035501475.1 Puia sp.
TCTTCCACCCCAGCCACAGGAAACTTTTCCTTTTGTACCGATAAACAGGGATCCACCCTCGAGGTCTTTGTCGTGTTCATCGTCAGCCAATGCTTCATTTTCATTTAAATCGGGATCCAGTTCATCGGGGCGATCGGGCACGAGTCCTCCATCCATCCAATACAATTTTATTTCACGATCATTTTTTACTTTGAATGTATAGCGGAGAATACTTGACGGAGGAATGCTTTCCGGATAATCCGCTTCCTGAAATATTCCGGAATATAGAGTGGTTGCGCTGCAGGTTACTTCCGTTGGATATCCAAGTCCAAGCAGTTTAAATGCGGGCCCGATATTATGACAACCCATGTCTCCTAAAGCTCCTGTTCCAAATCTCCACCATCCACGCCAGTTGAAGGGGACGAGGTTATCAATATAATCTGTTTGCTGGGCTGTCCCGAGCCAGAGATCCCATTTCAATTCCTTAGGAACAGCAGGATGCTTGTCCGGCCAGGGAATCCCCTGTGGCCATACAGGGCGATCGGTCCAGCAATATACTTTTTCAATTTCTCCAATTAATCCTGCTTCGAACCATTCGCGCATTGTACGCATTCCGTCTGAAGAAGCTCCCTGGTCTCCCATTTGGGTGATGACTTTGTATTTTTTTGATGCCTGGGTGAGAATCCTTGCTTCGTAAATATCGTGCGCGATTGGTTTTTGTAAATAGAGGTGCTTGTTCAATTGCATTGCGTTCAATCCGACAATGGCATGGTTGTGATCGGGGATGGCTACTGAAACGGCATCGAAATGTTTATTTTCTTTCTCAAACATGTCGCGCCAGTCATAATAAAATCCGGCTTTCGGAAATTCTTTGCGCCGGGGACCAGCCATCCTGTCATCGACATCGCAAAGAAAAGCAACTACCGCATTTTTTTTGGGAGCGTTAGCGTAATGCCAAATGTCGTTGCCACCTTCTCCGCCGCAACCCACCGCGGCGATATATAATTTATCGCTCGGGGCAACGAATCCTTTACCGCCCAGTACATGTCGAGGTACGATATAGATTCCCGTGGCAGCTAAGGCTGATTGTTTGATGAAATTTCCCCGGCTGATTTTTCTTCCCGCTGCAGCTTTCTTGTCTTTTTTCATATGCATGCATTTTGGTATGACCAATAAAGCTACCAATCTTTTGCATACAATAAATTGCAGGAATGAAATGGCGTGGGGAAATTAATATTTCACTATTTTGGAAAAGAGAGCGGAATGCTCAAATTCAACTCACATCCCTTACCCGCCTTGCTTTTAATAACGACTTGTCCGTTGTAAGACTCAACCCTGTTGATAATATTAGAGATGCCTATTCCATTTTTCTTTTTGCTGGTATCAAACCCTCTTCCATTATCCGTGACCGTTATATGAATAAGTTTTTCTTTCAGCTCCATCCTGATTTCAACGGCTGAAGCATCGGCATGCTTGTAAATATTATTCAGTTGCTCCTGTATGACACGGTATATATTTAGTTTGAGGTCATTATCCACTTTGAGATTTTCAGGGAGAAGACATTCAAATGTGATATGGAGCCCGGTCGTGTCATTGAGCTGATCGGCCAGGGATTGAATGAGTTCCCGCAGATTAATATTTTTAACGGGTGTTACCTGTTGACGACTCAATAGCCGGATCTCTTCGATTGCTGAGTCGGCATATTCAATCGCTTTATTAACCAGGTCTCTTTTTTTACTGATTGCCTTCCTGACCATGGTCAGATAGATTCTGGTGCTTGCCATCAACTGGTTCACATTGTCGTGCAATTCAAGCCCCATTTTGTTTCTTTCTTTTTCCTGTGCGTTGATGATTGCTCTGGTGATTTTTTTCTGTTCTTCTACTTTCTGGTGTGTAAGCTGTTCCATTGTACTCCTCAACCTTTGTTCCGTTATTTTTCTTTGGGTGATATCGGAAATGGCGACCATCAATCCAAAATATTTTTTGTCGCTGTCAGGTATGGGAATCATCTTTATATGGTACCAGTTAAAAGAATTGTCCTGCTGTTGAAAGGAAGTTTCATATTCAACCTGTTTGCCTTCCATTGCTTTTCTCATTTTATACAGCAATGCCCGTTCTGTTCCATTGCGGAATGAGCCTGCGAAATGACTGCCTACTCTGAATTGGCTTTGCAATGTTTTTCCAGCGAAGTCACGGGCACGTTGATTAAAGGAAATCACACTGAAATTATTATCCAGCAGGATATACATCGTTTCAGTGGTATTTAAGATGGAATGAAGATTAGCCTCTGATTTTTGTAAGGCTTCTGCAGCAGTCTTTCGTTCCGTGATGTCCAGCAGGGTTCCGATAATGGCTGGTTTGCCTTTATATGTGGTCCTCGTGCCGAATACTTCCGTCCATATGATGGTCCCGTCTTTTTTGAGGCCCCTCACTTCATAATGTACGCTTTTCTTTTCGCCCTGCAGCCTGGCCCGCAGGTTCTCCGTAACCATTGCCCTGTCTTCTTCGTAAACGACAGTTTCCACAGGGTACGAATCCGTTAGTTCATCCTGTTCGTATCCGGCAATTTTTGCGAATTCGGGATTTACATAAGCGAACCTGCCATTCTGAACAATATACACACCAACCAGCGATTGCTCCACGAGGCTTCTGAATTTTATTTCGGCTTCCCTGAGTTCTATTTCAAAATTCTTTTGTTCTGTAATGTCTTTAACGATGGAAAGTATCGTTTGCACTTCTCCGTTTTCATCTTTAAGCAGAGAATGATACCATTGGCAGTATACGATGCTCTTGTCTTTTCTATAATAGCGATTCTCTCCGGGCTTATTATTAACAATTCCTTTTTGAAGGTTTGCGAGCACTTCTTTCGCTGCTTCCTTTTCATCTTCATGGATCAGGAAATCAAGGGTTTTTCTTCCGATGACTTCTTTTCTCTTCCATCCGTAGATTTCTTCGGCTCTTTTATTCCATTGGGTGATATTCAGATCCCTGTCTCTTTCTATTACGGCAAGCGGAGTATTGTTGATATGATAGTTGATACGTTCATAAGCCTGCTTCAACTCATCTTCTGCTTTTTTTCGGTCTGTGATATCTTCAATTTGTGAAACAAAATAAAGAGGCTGATGTTGTGCATCCCTGACAAGTGATATGCCCAGGTTGATGTGAACAAGGTCTCCATTTTTATGTAGATAGAGCTGCTCTACCTGACAGGATTCAATATTTCCGGAAATTATTTTGCGGATCATTTTGTTGTGAGCGCTGAGATCAGGAGGATATATTATGTCCTGCAATTTCAAAGATAAAAGCTCCGTTGCGGTATAGCCGAGAATAATGCATAATTTCCGGTTGACCTTCATCCATTTTCCATCAATTGAAACCAGGGCAACACCAAGGCTTGAAAATTCGAAAGCGTTTCGGAATGTCATTTCACTTACCTGTATTTGTTTCTCCGCTTTCCGCAATTCCGACACATCTCTGTAAAAGGTAATTGTCTGCTCATCCGAGATTTTTCTGACATTATATTCGATATCCAGGTTACGACCGTCCATATGCAGCATGGATCTTGCCCTTTCGATGGTTTTGCCTTCCTTCAGCAGATCGAACCGGATGGGATCCGATTTCAGGTATTCCGGGTCATACAAATCAACCAGGTTCATGGAAAGCAGCTCCTTCCGTGAGTAACCGAAAATCCGGCAGGTGCTTGCATTGACATCTAAAATCCGGCCCTCGAAATCAGCGATCATGATTCCGTCCAGGGCCTGATCAAAAATAGAAGCATATTTGTTTTGTTGTTCTTCGGCAGAGCGACTTTCAGAAATATCGTGCGCGTGCATGATTGCTCCACTGACTTCTTTTTCAAGCAAGAAAGGACTTAGAGAAATGCTGTAATGTTTTTTCTGAAGTTTATGTTCAAAACTAATTTCAAAAGAAATTTTCTTTCCCTTGAAAACAGACAGAAGTTGCTTGTCAATGAATTTTTTTTTGATGCAGGGGAGATGTCTATGGAGCAGGTGGCCAACCATAGGTTTTCTGCCTGTGAACTGCTTGCAGCCTTCCATAAATGGCTGGTTGAAATCGATCAATTTTTTCGCTGTGCTGATGACTGCTATCGGGGCTTCGATACCGTCAATGATCGCATTTCTCAGCGATTCGTTCTCTTTGCATTTTTGCAGGGACTTCATTATCGGGGAAGATAACTTTTCGTGGTTCCCATTACTTTTTTCACAAGCTTCCTGCAGCTCATTGATTGCATGAGCAGAACAACACTTCATTCAGTTGATTTTAAAATTATTGATCAGGCTGATTCCTGCACAAGAAATATGCATTCTAATTTAGCGGAAGGAAGAGAGCCTTATCATGTTGCCGGTTTTCAAAAAGTCGGATTGATTTTCCTGATTCTATTGTTCAATTCCTTTCTGTTGTTTCCAATTTTAGTTCTCATATCTCATACAGAGTACTGTGGGTGATAGGATAAGGCTGACTCGGAAACTCAAATATAATTGTAATTATTACATTTTATCTTTTTATAATGAAAAAATTACCAAATAAGCATAAATACTTAGCGGTGATTTTACTGCTTTTTCATGCCAGGCCGATTTTTCAGAGCGATAAATACGATAAAAAACCGATAAATTGTACTCTTCGTTTTAAGTCATTTCTTAACGATGAGAATTTAAATAACCAGGTGACCTGGAACTTCATTGGTAGTGTGAAGGGAAATGGATAATCCGAACTAATTATTTTTGCAAATTGATAATCTTACGATTTTTACAACTCAAAAACCATTTATATGACGGAGAGAACGAATACCATTTTGGGGTATGCAGGTATTTTAATTGCCGTAGTGCCTATTTTTATAGGGATTTATGAATACAAAGTAAATAATGAAAGAGAATTTGGAAAGAATTTCCTGACTCAGCAAAGCCTGGTCTATGATGAATTGCTGGGTGATCTCGGCGGTATTTCCACTTCAATAAGTAACCCGACCGATTCAGTTTCGCAGGCAAATTATAACACTGCAAAATATAATTTTAATCAACTCTATTATGGTAAACTGAATCTTTACCAGAGTGCGACCATAGAGAAACTGACTGATTCGCTCTATACCATGATTAACAGCTATGACAGTACACGGTATACCCAGTTCCAGCGGGAAGACATGGAGGATTTGATCAATAAGATCCAGGACAAAGTATATAAATTGTCAGTGGAATTGAAAAAAGCTTTGAAAGACACATACGACCTCCAATGAAAAGGATCTCCATACCTGCCTGTGGCTTTCATTTTAATCATCGCATATTCATGATTGCAATGTTCATGGCATCGCTGAGTTGCTCTTTTTTTATGACGATCGGCCAGGTAAAAATAAATTTTCCTTTGCAGCTTAGTGCCAATGGCAGATATCTTGCTGACAGGAACAATTCTCCATTCCTGGTTAAGGAAATATCTGCCTGGGGCCTGATCCAGGCCCTGTCAGAAGAGGATGAATCTGCATTCATTGACAGTGTGAAAAGGAAAGGATTCAATACACTGATGGTAAGCATTATTTCTTTTGATACCCGGTTTGCCGGCAATCCGCCTGACTGGCAGGGTGTTCCGCCCTTCAAAACAAAATGGGATTTTTCCACTTATAATCTTCCCTATTTTGAACACGTGGATCGCTTTCTTCATCTGGCAGAAAGCAAGGGAATGCTGGTATTGCTCGTCCCCTGTTATCTTGGCTACAAAGGTGATGGGAACCAGGGTTGGTGGGACGAATTACTTAGTCCGAATAATGATCCTGCAAAAAGCCTTTTATATGGACAATTCCTTGGCGAGCGATACAAAGATTTTTCAAATATTATCTGGGAAGCAGGAGGCGATAACAGGGGAGCCGGAAATTTGTACAATCACATGAACAATATCATTCTTGGAATAAAACAAAATGACAGGAAACATTTATGGACCGGACATTTTGAATCTGTGCAGGGGACGAACTGGTCGAGAGGAGATTCGTTATACTCGTCATATATAGATATTGATGGCTTGTATGATTTTACCGAGTCCTCACTTGGAATTGATTCGCCTCAATATAAAACTGAACTGAGCAGATTTGCTAACGGCAAAATGATTTTCCAGCTGGATCAGAGTTATGAGCATGATATTCCTCATTCATCTGATAATGAGGACTACCAGTGGATCCGTAGAAAAAATTATGATGGGCTGTTGAGCGGTTGTGCCGGCACCAGCTTCAGTCCGGGACAAAAAGATAACCAGTGTTATACATTTACAAACTGGCGTCCGCTGATGAATACAAGAGGAATGCGGGAAGTATCCTATTGTTTTAAAGTTTTCGAATCACGTGCATGGTATAAACTGGTTCCTGACAGGGAAGGGAATTTTATTACAGGTGGGCGGGGATCTTTTGGAAGCATCGACTATGTTTGCGCGGCTGCCTGTTCGGATAGAAGTACATTCATGGCTTACCTGCCTGTCGGCAGGCGGGTTACTGTCAACCTCAACAATATGTCCGGACAGAAGTCTAAAGCCTGGTGGTATGATCCGCGAAAAGGGAAATCAGCATTTATTGGAGTGTTTCCAAGTAAAGGGTCAAAAAATTTCACTCCTCCTTCCAATAACGACTGGCTTCTTGTGATCGATAATGACGCGCTGAAATTGCCTGGACCAGGCGATAGGAAATTCTAGTGTATAAAATAATCTTATTTTTCATTTTTCCTCAGCAATGGAGTAGGTAATCCATCCATGCTGTATAAATTTTTTTCCTTCATATATTCATCCAGCCCCGACCTTCCTTTGGTTTCAGCCCATGCAAAATGTTGAGGTCTTTCTCCCAGATATTCGTACATAGGTACGCCGAAGCCGCAGGAAGTCTGAACCCTCCTGATCTCCGCTACAACGATCTGGCGGGTACTGGGGTAAATTGTAAAGTTCGGAGATAATTTTTCCCACTCTTTATCCATAGGCAGCACAGTATAACCTTTGCCATATAATCGAAGAATGTTTGGCACGGCATCAAATGAACAGAACATAAAAGTAATGCGGCCGTTTTCCAGGGTGTGTGCCGACGTTTCGTTTCCACTGCTGATCAGATCCATGTAGGCAACGAGGTTAGGAGAAAGAACTTTAAAGCAATCCAGGCCCTTGGGCGAAACATTGACATGCCCCTGCCCGTTTAATGGAGCAGTGGCTACAAAGAAAAGATGCTGTTTTACAATGAAAGACTGGTGTTCTTCAGTTATTTTTTCATGGAATTTTCCCATCGTGTAAAAATTTTTTAGCTTAATGGTCCGCAAATTTAAGATTTCCAGGGGAGCCCCGGGGTTCAGGCATGATCGCGGCTCTGCTGGCCGACCTTATTATCTGTTCGAACAAAATTAAAAATCATGAAAGCGATTTATCTGGTGAAGACGGGCGATGCTTCTCAGGCTTTTGAAATCAGGGAAGCAGAGAAGCCCCTGATTAGACAGGGTCAGGTATTAATCAAAGTGGATTGCTTCGGTCTTAATTACGCGGATGTACTGGCCAGGCTAGGCATGTATCGCGATGCACCAAAAATTCCATGCATTTTGGGATATGATGTAGCAGGAACTGTGGAAGATGTTGCAAACGATGTGCAGCAGTTCAGGCCGGGTGATCGTATCACAGCCATGACGCGTTTTGGCGGATATGCACAATATGCAGTTACGGATGCCCGTGCCGTAGCAAAAATACCGGAGACAATGGAAGCAAATGCGGCTACTGCACTTACCACACAATATTGCACAGCTTATTATTGCGCCGCCGAATGCATGACTCTCTATGCAGGCGATAAAGTATTGATTCATTCTGCAGCAGGTGGTGTGGGTACGGCGCTTGTTCAGTTTGCCAGGCACAAAGGATGCGAAATTTTTGGAACAACGGGTTCTGCTGCCAAGACAGATATGTTGGAGAAAGCCGGTGTGCAGCATGTGATCAATACGTCTGAAGAAAAATTTGACGAAGCGGTAATGCGCATCACAAAGGACGGGGGAGTGGATGCCATTTTTGATGCAGTGGGAGCCGACTATGTGA
>DATJWE010000129.1:0-6079 GCA_035501475.1 Puia sp.
TCCCTTACCGTGATGTAAGAAAATTGATCAGTTCTCCGGTTAAAAAGATTTATGCCACCGGAACTGGTACCCAATGCAATCAAACTGTCATTCACTTTTGCAATGCATTGCACGGAAATGTCTGATATGCCTTTGGACAGGTTATTATGCGGCACATAAACTTTGGTATAGCTTTGGGAAGCGAGATCAAATTTTTGGAGGCCGTTGGTCTGAGTAGCTAACCACAGATTCTGCTCGTCGTCCACTAGCAAATCAAATACCTGCCTGATATTGTTTCCATGAAGGGAAATTATTTCCGGGCATCGTATGAATGCTTTTTTTTGACGATCCCACCTGGCCAGGCCGCTATATAATGCCAGCCAGACATTTTGTGCGCTATCCAAGGCCATGTTAATAATTGTGCTTTGAAAGAACGCTGCAGGTTGAGAATTGATGAACTTTCTTGCTGAGGGATCATAGATGCTTAGCCAACCATGCTGGCCACCAACTAATATTTTCCCGTCCGTTTGCCTGAGAAAACACCAGGCGCGATCTGCAGGATCCCCAATCACTAACCGGCCGCCGAACCGATGCGAGTAGGTCGTTTTATATTGCAATTGATTACTGAAAACTTGAATGCCTTCTCCATATGTAGCCGCCCAAATATCTCCATCTTGCGTTTCTAGTAAAGCCAAAACATCGGTTGTATTCAGCGCGCCATTTTTAATTTCAGGAAGATTAATGGAATTGAATTGCTGGCGATACGGGTTAAAAAGGAAAACGCCATTGTCGGACCCGATCCAAATATTTCCCTCCCGATCTTCGCAAAGACAAAGCAAGTATTCATCGTAGTTAAGGCCCCCCGGGGACTTTCTGTTTAGTGGAATAGCGCTGAAGGAATCTGTTTTGGACGAATATTGCAACAACCCATCTTTCCTTGCACCCATCCAAATCGTGCCGTGTATGTCTTGCATCATACAATCAATCAGGATTTTCTTTCCTTTCCCGGCAGGATCCCCCGGATCACTAAATGAATACTCTTTTATCTGGCGCGTATCTAAATTGTAGCGGTATAATTTTCCTGAATAGGTATTAATCCAAAGATTCTCTTCCTTGTCGAGATAGAGGGTTCCGGGATCGCGGACCAAATCGAAAATCGGAAGCTTTTCGGGGTTATGTGCACGATCATACAGGATGCGATTTTGGGGATCCAGCATACACACACCATATAAAAGACTATTTACCCATAAATTACCCCTCTTCGGGTCATAAACAATAGATTTTGTCATTCCCATGCCAAGTTCTTTTGGAAATAAGTCGTCATAGGAAACCAGTTTATGCTGGTGCAAATCATAGCTGGCAATGGAATTGTTGGAAAGAAGCCAGGCGTTTCCATGGTCATCCAAACAGACACTGGTGCTGTTGTCAAGGTCTCTGAAAGAAGGGTTGTTCAGGCCGGATAATCTGGTACTCTTCTCTGTGGAAGGGTTGAATCGGTTAAATCCTGAAAACGAAGTAAGGACCCAAATATCATTTTCCGCACCCTTGAGAAGATAAGTAATGTTGTCTGAACTGATACTTTGTGAATCGTATGGATTGTGGTGATAGTTAGTATAGGAATATCCATCAAATTTTTGAAGTCCGTCAGTCGTCCCTATCCAAATAAAACCCTTGTTGTCCTGAATGATGCTGGTAACTCCTTTACCGGCTAAGCCAGCCGAAGTTGTGATGTTTCGAAAAATATAGAATGCCTTTTGACCATAAATACAACTATAGTAGTTAATAAAGGCCGATAAAATAAGAAGTATGCCTTTAATATGGGAAGACACAACTGCAGCAGTTTACTCGCATGCTTCTAAAGTTAGTTATTGTTCCCAATTATTGTTTGAAATATTTTGTAAAGCCTGACCATGATCTGATATCAAGTGGATAAAATTTCCTTCGCGATTTCACAGACCAACCGTGTTCTAAACAAAGAACAACTGATGTTTTTCTAATCCCATTCCCCCGTTTTGGTGATTGTTTCCCATATCTGCCGGGTTTAATTTTATGTTCAATAAAAAAATGACCAGGTTGCAATTTATTCTAGAAACTAAAACTTTCCAGCGCCATATTATCAATGTGGTAATAATGGCTGCAGCAATTTTGCTTGCGCAGGGCTGTAAAAAAAATCTACCCGGTACGCCGGGGACAAGCGGGATAACCGGGGCGACCGCTTTATTGACAGAAGTTACACTTGTCGGAATGAACGCAGCAAATAATACTATTGAAAGTGCGAAAACCCTGATCTCTTATGATGCAAATGACAATTTCACACAAACTCAGTTTACAGATACTTCCTATGATTTGGACATCACTTTCATCACCAATGAAACCACTACCTTCACTTATGGAAGCAGTTTTATTTCAAATCTTACGGAAGCGATTACAACCCAGACTTCAGTTCTTGGCCAGACACCTTATGGTACAAACGACTCGACCTTCGTCACATTTTATTCGAGTGGCGGACAGGTTACCTATTTTACCACAATCAACAAGATCAGCACTACCGGAGTTCCCTTCCCAACCACTAAAACTACCCTGGATAGTTCCCTCGTGACTTATGATGCAAATGGCTATGTTAGCAGTTATATAGTATATCAGCAAGACACCGTACAGGGAGGCCTTTTCAATCTTTTCTATACCCAGACATTTACCTACAGCGGCAGTAACCTGGCGGGCTATACACTCATCAATTATGCCACACCCAACCAATCCACAACTACAGCTACATACAACTACAACAACCATTATGCTGCTTCTCCTTTCTACAGCATTATCCCTGGAATTATTATAAAAAGCACCAATGACTTATCCAATTTAACTCTGACGCAGACCGGGGTAAATGCCGGCAGTACCGTCTATACTTATAATACTACTTACAATTCATCAAACCAACCGACACTCTCATCCGTGACTGTCTCAATGACACCTACAAGTGCTTCCCTGCCGGTAGCTGAAACGATTCACTATTATTATCAACAATGATTGTGTACCCCGTATTTAAATAACAGAATTGTGTCTTAGCTTAATCTTGCAGACTTAAAATATCAGATCCTTGTTAAGGTTGGGTCTGTTAGGGTAATTACAGAAAAGACTGCAAAGTTTATTTGATGGAAGTAATAGCGGTTGAACCATTAGCACTTTGGGTTTTTATGATCCCAAAACCAGGTTTATACCAGGAAATCGATTCCGTGCTCATTGGTGGCATGGTCCTTCCGGCCATATTCACAGTGACTGTATTTGTAGAATTTATTTTGAAGCAGGACCATGACCCGGCCGAAGTGGTAACGGGTTCCTGACTTACTACCTTTCTATCGGTGATACTGATAGCAACTGTCTCCTGTATGCTTTGCATGGTTACATGCATGGTGAAATTTCCGTCTTTTAGCTTTTCACCGACAAATAAATTGAATGGAAATTCCAGGAATTCGTTGCCAATGGTAGCTTCGGTATTACCTGGTGAACGGGATTGTTGCGGCATCATCATCTTCATGTCAACCATCATGACACCTCCCGTACATTTCACCAGACTATTGGATTTTGCAAAAGATTTCCCGGTCTTGTCAAACAATTCAGAACTAAGATTACTGGTAGTTGTATCACTCTCGCTTGTAACATTCGACACCTGGTACACCTGTTTTCCGTTGATTGCTCCTGTATTGTTGTAGATTGTCATTTCAATAGTCTTGCCCTTTTGAAAAAAAAGAAATTGCTGGCAGTCCTGCCCGAAAACAGGGAGAGTACCCATAATGCCAATTGCCCAGATCATTTTTTTCATAGCAGTTTTATTTCTATAAGTAGTAAAAAAATCCTTGAAAACGGGAATCAGATTCCCTGAACATTTTTTAATTCTCAGGCGTGTTTTTTTTACGGTGGGTGTATAAATTAATATCATTTGATCTTTACAAACTCTACCCGACGGTTGTTTGCTCTGCCCTCTGCTGTGTTATTGTCGCTGACAGGCTTGCTATCACCAAATCCTTTTGCAGTTAACATGGATGGATCAATTCCCATTTTTACCAACTGATCTTTTACTGCATCCGCTCTTTGTTGCGACAAAGTCAGATTATGAGCTGGGGAACCACTGTTATCAGTATGACCATCTACCTCAAATTTTAAACCCGGGTTATTATTCATCACACGTACGATCATGTTTAGTGTGCCCATGCTTTCCGGTTTCAAGGAAGCCTTATCAATATCGAAGTTGATGCCATGTGTTATGATCTTTGCCTCTGTAAATGCTTTGCCAATCATATTCATGCCGCCTCCTGAAGCAAACCTGAAATTTTTGAATATAATGTGATTTTTATCGTCGGCAACGCCCCCCATTTGCAGGCTTAGGGGCTGGAATATTCCGCAGTCAGGAATAACCAATACCCTGTACTGATCGATATAACATTTTATCTGGCTTCCTTTTTTTACCATGGCCGCATGGTGCCAGTTATCCGCGAAATTGTCGCGGTCTCCCGGGTAATTCGCATCAAAGTCATTTGAAAAATAGTAGGTTTTAACTTCCTTTCCGAACTCGATATTTTTTTCTTTTCCCTCTTCAAACTGAAACATAACCATGGGAGGAAAGTATCCGGCATTTGCAAAAAAATCAAACTCAATAGTAAAATTTGACGGGATATAATTCTTTTCCGGTTTCATTCTTGGTGAAACCCTCACAAAATTTCCCTCGGTAAGCATTAAGGCAGGTTCACCATTGATTTTATTTATTACGCCCTGGCCCGAAAGCAATTGCCAATGCGCAGGGAATTCGCCATCCTGATCGTCTGAAAAATTATCTTCAAACAAAATGGTATCGCCGGGTAGGAAATCATAGTTCGAATAAGATTTTATGGTTGAAGGAGAAGACGAATCCGCAGATGACCCTGAGCTTTTATTACTCTGTTTACCAGATACCTGACCAGTCATGTTATCAACCTGGGTGTTAACATTCTGATTGACTTTATCTGTCATTTTTTTTAGCAGCTGGGCATGTGTCCCCGGGCATTGAATAAAGCATGCCAACAAAAAAGCAAAAATTGTTCTCATAACAAAAAGTCAAATGTTAAATGGTGCAAGAGCTAGTCAATAAGTTTTCAGTTAGAGTAACTTCTCAATTAAACATTAAATCAATACTTACTGTTATTATGAAATGCAATGAATGGTAGCAAATAGATTTAATCTGGCCTTACTTTCTATCCCGGTTGATTATCTTTAATCTTTGAAGTGCTCATGGGCTGATCTTCCGGATCAGGTAATTATCCGTATCAGCAACATATACATTTCCAGCAGAATCTACTGCTATTCCAACAGGGTTATTAAATGAAGCAGCCGAGGCTGGGCCATTTGCAGAACCCTTCTGACCAGTACCAGCCAGGGTAGTCACTTCTCCATACGGATTAATCTTCCTGATCCTGTTATTACCCGAATCTGCTACATATATATTGCCCTGCTTGTCTACCGCTATTCCGCTGGGCATATTAAACGTGGCATTTGTGCCTATGCCGTCGCCGTAACCACCATGAGTATGACTATTGCCTGCCAGGGTCGTCACCACTCCCGCCGGACTAATTTGCCGGATGCAGTTATTCCCCTGATCTGCCACATATACAATGCCCTGCGCATTCACTGCCACTCCAAGAGGAGTAAAAAAAGAAGCAGCTTTGCCGGTTCCATCGGCAGAGCCTTCAGAAAGGCTGCCAGCCAAGGTAGTCACTACCCCCGACGGGCTGATTTTTCGGATCATATTGCCATCACCATCCGCCACATAAAGATTTCCCGCGGCATCTAATGCTGCTCCATACGGACCAGTAAATGAAGCAGCCGTACCTGTTCCATCAACATAATCTGACTGTCCACTACCAGCCAATAGGGTCATCACTCCTGATGGGTTGATCTTCAGGACCTGGTCACCACCATAATCCACGCAATAAACAGTACCGGAAGCATCTACCGCCAACCCGGCGGCAGACATACCACCTCCGTCGAAGGGATTGGTCTGAGCAAGGAGACTTACTCCCCAGATTGGATTGATGACACGGACCGTATAATTTCCCAGATCCCCAACATA
>DATJWE010000130.1:0-6984 GCA_035501475.1 Puia sp.
TGCCCTTGTATTTTCCCTTCTGCCCGGTGACAGCAGGCAGGAACCGGCAAACATGATCGAAAATGATCATGATGATCAGGTGCTTCGCGTAGCTATCATGGGCCTGGGGAGTTATGGCACACGCGTGGCAGAAGCCCTGCGTGCCTGTACTAAAGCTAAACTGGTTGGAGTCATCAGCGGAACTCCGTCAAAAATCAGGAGCTGGCAGGTGAGATACAATATCCCGGATAAGAATTGTTACAATTATGAAAATTTTGACGAGATCAGGAACAACCCTGATATTGATGCTGTATATGTCATTACTCCGAATGCATTGCATCATGATGAAGTGATCCGCGTGGCAAAAGCCGGTAAGCATGTTATCTGTGAAAAACCCATGTCGTTAAATGCAGCACTGGGGCAGGAAATGGTTGATGCCTGTAAGAAAGCAAATGTGAAATTATTAGTCGGATACCGGATGCATTTTGAGCCCAAAACACTCGAAGTAATCCGAATGCGGAAGGCGGGTGAATTTGGAAAGCTGATGTTCTTCCAGGGATTATCCGGTTTTATCATCGGCGACCCTTCTCAGTGGAGGTTGAATAAACAGCTGTCTGGCGGAGGGGCACTAATGGATATAGGTATATATTCGGTTAATGGTTCACGTTATATGCTGGGCGAAGACCCGGTTTGGGTTACTGCGCAGGAAACAAAGACTGATACTATAAAATTTAAGGAAGGAGTTGATGAGACGATTCAGTTCCAGCTTGGCTTTCCAGGCGGAGCGGTAGCTTCCTGTCTTTCGACCTACAGTATGAATTATCTGGATCGTTTTTTTCTCACTGGTGATAATGGATTTGCTGAACTCCTACCGGCCACTGGTTATGGTCCAACCAAAGGCCATACCCATAAAGGTGAACTGACACAGCCTGATGTTGTTCATCAAACTGTTCAAATGGACGAAATGTCTGATATCATTTTAAGAGACAAGGTCCCAATTGTTGCAGTAGACGGCAACGAAGCCGTGAAAGATTTAAAAATCATGGATGCAATTTATCGGGCCGCAAAGACAGGAAAAAAAGAAGATTTGAGCTTGTAAGATTTCGAGTTAATGACATACAAATCTACAAAAGCGACAGAGTATAGCAAGCTGAGCAGATTTTAGAAAAACCCCGATAATTTAAAATATAAAAAATGAGAAAGATTATTGTGTCCAATGTGGTAACACTCGATGGATATTTCGAGGGGCCAGATAAAGAAATAGACTGGTTTATGGTAAGTGAAGGTTTTTTTGCCTATGCAAGAAAAGTTCTTGAGAATGCAGATACCCTTTTATACGGACGAATAACTTACGAACTCATGTTGGCTTTCTGGCCAAATGCAACGGATCAGGATCCTGTCATCACGGAAAAGATGAATTCCCTGCCTAAAATTGTATTCTCCAATACACTTAAAAAAGTAGAATGGGGAAAATGGAATAATGCGAGGCTGGTGAATGGAAATATCCTCGATGAAATCACCCAATTGAAACAGAAGCCGGGAAAGGATATCGTAATATTGGGCAGCGGAACCCTGGTGTCTCAGCTTTCCCAGTATGGTTTGATTGATGAATACCGCATTATCGTGAATCCACTTATTTTAGGAAAAGGAAATCTCATGTTTAAAGACATAGATCACAGAATTGGTCTTACACTGTTGAAAACAGAAATACTCGATACAGGAGTTGTTATTCTTTATTATCAGTTGGCCAACGTTTAGCGATTCAGCATTGGCAGGATCTCAATACTAACTGTGATGTACATGCTGTTTTTTGGCAGATTGGGTCAATAAAAAAAGCCACAACAATTGTGGCTCTTTTCTACCCAGTAAATATTATTAAAACTTCAGCTAATTGCCCGGGTACGGCTCATGGTTTCACAGGATCGGAAAAACGGATTGTGGTTTTTCGGGAAATGGATTTAGTTTTTCTGGACCTGGATTTTTTTTCTGGAATTGGATTTTATTAATCAACAATACAAATATTGGAATTAAAGAGGGTTTTGAAGAATTTATTCGACTGGGATATCGGATCTTTCGATAAACGGGCAATTAATTTCGATGGGTTGAACAATAAAAGCCTGCAGGTAGAAACCCCCAGGCGGGCCGTCGTTGTCTAAAATCAATTCCTATAGTGCAAGAGACATGCCATTTGCACTTTATAATCTAGGTGTTTATACTTAGCCATAACATCGATTTATAGTTGATTTTCAACATTTAAACGATTAGGTACCCGATGAAAACTCAATTTTACTGCTGTGGCTGCTGAGATTGCTGAGGTTGTTGATCTTTCAGCACTTCATTTTGATTTTCCCTGTATTGCAGAATTTTCACGTATTGCAGCCCCAAACGGATATTATAATTCTCATATGATTTCTGTGCCCATTCGATAGCTTTATCCAGGTCACCATTAATTTCACTAATTATGGCCATATTATAGCAGGCTCTTCCGGCAACTTTCCGGCTCGGATTCGTCGTTTCACGTTGCCATAAATTGGCAGCTTCATTCCAATTACCCGTTTGCGCTTTGCGCCTCGCAATCCTGAAATTGTTTGTTCCTCTTACAAAATAATCACGCGATACCCTCAGCCAGTAAGGAAGTATTCTCGAAGCATATGCCTGCGCTGCCTGGATACCGACTTCTTTCACTGCATCTTTACGTCCGGCCAGTGCGGCGGCTGCGGCTGCCGGATTAACTCCGCTGGCGGAAAAACTGATATTGTTAGCCATCGAATATTCATCCAGTATGGTTTTACTCGATGGATCATAAATCCTCCATCCTGTTTTTACAGTCGTTGTCATACTGGCCTGTTGTACTATACCGGGAATATTACCCACTGGCGAACTCAGTATATTAACGGGATTTGCCGCATAACTGAGTTTTGAATCAGTATTGAATACTTCCAATGCAAAAAGCGCATCTGTGTTATTCTGGTGGCATATTTCTTCTACCTGGTCCCAGGGAAGCGGAGCAGAAAACAATCCGGGCACATTGGTCCTTAGATCAGTATTAGTAAGCGCTTTTACCTGGTCAAACCTGTTGTTTTTTGATAATTCGTCTGCAAGACTGGTGACGGTAGACTGGGCTCCTTCCTTATCGAGGTCGACTCCTTTAAGTGAAAAGACTCTGTCTACGACATCAACAACTTTATTTTGATTGGAAAGTTGGGTCCTGTTAACAACACCTACATTTTTAATATAAGGCGGAAGGGTTACCGGCGCAGGTTTCGTTACACTGATATATACATATTCAGTTGAGCTGCACGAAAAGAGGATAGTTGACATTAAGGCAATGCCAATCAGGATCTGGTTTTTCATATTCATTTGGTTTTAGAATGTCTTGGTTCAAAGGCCGTTTATAAAACGCTAACTATTTTTTTATAGTATATATGTCCATCCTATCCCGTTGTAGGAAATGGCCAATCTTAATCTTGTTCTTTTTCAATAGAAATTGAATTTTGGTTTTTAGTCGTATGAAGAGTTCCAAAAATTAATATTTTTCGTCTAACTACCAGATGTTTTGATCTTTGTACTCCAATGAATTCTTCACCATTGATCCCGAAATTTTTTCATCCTTAATAAAATATAATGAAAAAAATATTAGGTCTCCTTTTGAATCCAATAAAAAAATTACTGACAAAAACTTCACTTCCCGCTGATCCCAAAACCATTTTATCACTGAAAGCGGCACACCCCGAAGATCTGCTTGAGCCTGCGGCAGACCTTTTTCAACCACCGCGGCCCGAGATACCCGGGGCCGGCCAAACCTGGGAAAATACATTGGGCAACGTGGTGGTGCACCCCGAGCTGGCATTTGCACCAACCACAATTTCACAATTGCAGGATATCATAGCCCAGGCAGAAGCCGGCAATCACAAAATAAAAGCTGTAGGATCAGGGCATTCTTTTTCTGACGTAGCTCCTACTAACGATTACCTCATATTCACTCATCAATTAAACCAGCCCCTTGTTATCGACCATTCGTTACTTACTGATAATGCAAAAAATTTAAAGCTTTTTGAAACGCAATCCGGCATCACCTTACATGATCTGAACCAGGTATTGGACAATCAACACCTTGCCTTGTCGACCATGGGCTCTTTCGATGCACAGACAATCATTGGAGCCATATCCACGGGCACCCATGGTACGGGGCTGCAACCAGGGTCAGTATCCGGCATGGTACGTTCAATCGTACTCGTTAGTTCGGGCAGAAAAGTTTTTCGCATAGAACCGTCTGTGGGAATTAGCGATCCCCGGAAATTCAACTCACCCGATATCCAACTCCTGCAGGATGATACAACATTTTATTCAGTGCTGGTGAGTATGGGGTGTATGGGAATTATTTATTCTCTTATCATTGAAGTCATGGATTCGTACTGGCTTGATGAAAACAGGCAGCTGAGCAGTTGGGAAGTGATTAAGCCGGATCTGGTCGAAGGATCTATCATAAATGAAAACCGGCACTTTGAAGTCCAGGTCAACCCTTACAGTTCGATGGGGCAGCATAGTTGTTTAGTGCTAAAACAAAACATCATTCCTGATCCGGGATCCATTCCGGAACAACAGGGACATAGAAATTATTTTACTGCATTGCTGGATCTTATCCCTTTCGCACCTGAAGCACTCAGGCTTTATTTAAATACTTTTCCAAAAAAAATTCCGGGAGCGATTGATAGCGCCTTAAAAAAACTGGTTGATCGCAAGGATTATATTAATAAGAGTTTTGAGATTCTGAATATGGGACTACCCAATTTCAAGAGAATCGGATATGCCTGCGAATTTGCTTTTCCACTCAAAGACAATAAATACCTTGAGGCTGTAGAAAAAATTTTTGATGTAGCTGCAGAGCAACAAAAAAATAACAAATACATCGATTCCCCACTTTCACTTCGCTTCGCAAAAGCGTCTCCCGCCCTGGTTTCTATGGATTGTGGAAAAGATACCTGTTTTATTGACATCCCATCATTGTTTGGCGGCAATTACAGTGATCAGATGCTGGACATTATGCAGGATGCAATGATTGCATTGGGTGGAAGACCGCATTGGGGAAAAATCAACAACAGGCAACCCGATATCATAAAAAAATTTTATCCCCGATTCGGGGACTGGATCGCAATAAAAAATAAATTGGATCCGAATAATATATTCAGCAATGATTTCAGTAACCGGTTTGGGTTGTAAAAATCTTTATAGCTGGTTGCGGAGATTAATTTTATACGAAGATGCAAAGAGCACCAGCTCAGTTATAAAATTGTTCGGAAAGAAAATAATAAGGATTGATAGAATCAGCTTTTTCAATTGGCCCTGGATATTCGCTCAGGTCGAGCCCGATAAAGGATTCAGCTTCGACAATATTCCAGAGGTATAATTCTTTTCCATCAGAGGATTTTTCGAAAATTTCCGGAAGTAATTCTTTCATTAAACCATTCCAACAAGCTTTTTCAAGCTGTTCCAGGTCTGTTTCGCGCCGGTCTGAAACATTTTTCTCCGACCAGTTTCTCTGAGAGAAGCTCGTGCCGGTGATCAATAATATTTCCTGTTGTGTAGAAATCGTTTCCATAACCCAGGCTTTAATCGCCTCTATATATTAGACGATAACAAAAAGGAGATGTAACAAAAAGAGGATATATAATTTTGTTAAAAGAGAAATGGGAACCATTGCAGATTAAAGATAGCTCAGGCATTCATCCACCATATTGCTACTTCCTATGAAAATCGGAGAGCGATCGTGAAGGCTTTGGGGTAAAATATCGAGAATTCTTTTTTCTCCGTTACTGGCTTTGCCACCGGCCACTTCGGTGATGAAAGCAAACGGGTTGCACTCATACATTAGTCGCAGTTTTCCGTTTGGATTTTCAGTTGTCAGCGGGTACATGAAAATACCTCCCTTGATTAAAGTACGGTGCAGATCTGCTACCATGCTTCCTGTAAAGCGTTGCGTCAAGGGGCCGCCGTCTTTCTTTGTTTTATTTTGGAGAAGATTAATAAACTTTCTTACGTTGTCTTTGTATTGAGCATAGTATCCGCCATTGACTGAATAAATTTTCCCATTTGCAGGACATTTGATATCAGGATGACTGAGACAAAACTCGCCTATGGAAGGATCGAGCGTAAATCCGTTTACTCCCCTGCGCGTAGCATAAACAAACATGGTGGATGATCCATAAACCACATATCCCGCAGCAACCTGTTTCATTCCGGATTGCAGGAAATCCTGTATGGTACAGGGTTTGCCGAGTTCACTGTTTCGTCGGTACACGCCGAAGATTGTTCCGATGGACACATTGGTATCAATATTACTGCTCCCGTCGAGGGGATCAAACATCACCACATATTTGCTTTTGTTGCTGATCTCATCATCAAAAACAACCATATCATCCATCTCTTCACTGCAAATACCGGAACAACTGATTCCATGTTTCAGTACGCCCATCAGTTGATTATTGGCAAATACATCTAATTTTTTAACAGATTCGCCCTGCACATTGGTGATGCCAGCGTCGCCAAGTATATCTACAAGACCTGCTTTATTGACTTCGACATTGATTCGTTTGGCCGCAAGGGCAATATCACGAAGCAGCGTGCTCAGTTCGCCAGTTGCATTTGGAATCCTGCGATATTGCTGAATGGTAAATTCGTCGAGTGTAAGTATTTGCCTGTTCATGTCAACAATGCATCTAAAATTTCGTAACCGGAAATTATTTATCCCTGACCCGAGTTTTAAAGGAATGAAAGATTTGTATCAGCTAAACTATTCCCAGTTCTTTTTGAATGCTTTCCAGTGATTTTCCTTTTGTTTCGGGCAGTACCCGCCAGGTGAATAGCAGATTCAGCAACATCATGAAGCTGTAAAAAATAAAGGAATAAAATCCTCCTTTTTCACTGCCTTCAACAATGATCGGGAAGGTCAATGAAATCACAAACGCCATAAACCAGTGAGTAAAACTCCCCAGTGCACCACCCTGC
>DATJWE010000131.1:0-11264 GCA_035501475.1 Puia sp.
CTGAAGCAGTAATTTTTTGCAGAAAATCGCGGCGCGTACTCATAGCTGTTGGTTTTAAATGTCTGTGTTCAACAGGTGAAGAAATAAAATATTGGATGAATTAACGAATGCAATTCCGTCCTGGAAATTATTTCAAGTTAGAGATTTCCATGTAAAATTCAATGCTGCTTTTTGAATCCTAACAGAAGATTTATTCTAATAACCGATCAAAAAACAGCGATGTCATTTATTGCTACCCGGTACTTTATTTGTCCAGAATGGTTTTATGAATTTATTCTGACGTTTTGCTGCCCCTAAGAAAAATAATGCAAGAACCAGGCAAAGCAGGATTGACTGAATGGAATTTTGCGGACCCAGGGCGCCTCCCGTTAAGAAATCCGGCCCGTTGATTTTGCTGCTAAATAAACTTTGCTGAACGGAATTGCCGGGGTTCACTCCGCCATAAATACCCGGCTCGGCAAAGTCCCAGGCAAAATGAAGAAACATCGGGAACCATAAAGTTCTTGTGAAAATGAATGCAGCGGGAAGCAGGATACCGGCATTGACAATTACAGCGAGGACCGAAATTACGGTTGCTCCTTTAGCTCCGGAATGCATAATGCAGAAAAAAATCATCATGATGAGCAGCGTAATAAGGGTCCCCAGTTTTTCTTCTGCCAGGCGAAAGAAAATGCCGACGATCACGATTTCTGCGACGATTCCCGCAGTAAATGCTGTTGCCAATGCCGGAAGCAGCGATGAAACGGGATTAATCCGGAGTATAGAATAATTTGCAAAAATATAAATCACTAAGACGATCAGGGATTGTAAAATCAATCCTGTTAAAAATCCTGCACCTGCATTTCCAGGCAAGGCTGACCTGCTTAATTCGGTGATTTTTCTTTTTTCATAAAACCTGAACAAAAAAATATATGCCACCAGGGCAATGCCGGAATTCAACGCAGCGATAATAAGATTTTTTGAGTTAAAAGTCATTTGGGTTTTGTCAAGCAGGGGTCTTAATGTCGATTCACATAAGAAAACAGAACCGGCAACAACCGTAGTACCTATGATTATTTTAGTCGGATTAAAATGAATTATTTTCTGAATGATCGTTTGATTATTCATGCGGCTTAATATTTTTTGCAATTTTGATTTCCAAACTTTACAAAAATGCGTGGTATACAAAACTAAAAACCTTTGTGAAGATTCAAAGAAGTAGTTTTGTAAATGAATGAAGAGATGGCATAGAGACTGAAACTCCAGCTTAGATTTTATCATTAAACCTCATCTATATGGCAAAAACAAATGGCGCAGACATCGACGCAAAAAGACTCAAAGCATTTCAGGCTCTGGACATAAAGCCACAACACAGAGCGATTCTTTGCCTGGATGGTGGCGGCATGCGTGGCATTCTGACTATTCAGCTTTTAAAAAAACTCGAAGAAATTGCCGGTATACCCTGCTACCAATTATTTGACATGGTTGCCGGTACTTCCACCGGAGGCATTATTGCAGGATTAATTACGAGCGGTAAGACTGCCGTTGAAATTGAAAAGCTATACGAAAATCTCGTCATTGAAGTTTTCGACAAAAGACTTTTGGGGAATCGGTTTATTAATCCTCCAGCTTTTTCAAAAGAAAAATACCGCCAGCTTCTGCAGGAAATTATCAAAGACGATACATTGCAGCAGGCCTGCAGCAAGACTGATCTTGACCTGATGATCACCTCTCAGGATATGGCGGCATCGGAAGAAACATTTTTTTCCTGTTTCAAACAGCCCGATGGATCTTATTACGGGACATATAAGGATGTGCTGTTGCGCGCAGCGATGGAAGTCACGATGAGCGCCCCGACTTATTTTTATCCATTGGAAAGATTTGTGGATGGAGGAACTACAACCTATAACAATCCTTCACTGGCCGCTTTTATGGAAGCAGTTTCTTACAGCAGACCGGATAAAGATGAAAAAAAATCTGAATACAAAATTACAGGCATCACTTTATTTAGTTTCGGGACAGGGATTTCGCGGCAGTTCATTAAACCGACACAAACCACCAACCCGCATGGAATGGATATTGTTTTTTGGCTGGAGTGGCTGATGACTCAAACCGGGCAGGACGCAAGCGCAATGCAGGTAGATACACTGAGATCCCCGATGATTCAAAAAACGATTGATTTCAGAAGATTCCAGATCTCACTCGATCCTGATTCCATAAAGAAAATCCCCAATACAAATACGCTTGATGAATTAAAATACCATACCATCTGGCTTCATGATCTGGGAGAAGATATTTTAGGGAATATTGATATGGCCGATGTAACGAAGTTTGACCTGATGAAAACGATAGGGAAGCAGATGGCTCAGTTTATTGTCGACAGCGGCAATGGGTTTAAAAAAGATCTGGCAGAAAATAATCGCGATATCCTGGTCACAGCATTTGGAGATATAATCAGGATTCAAAAACAATTGAGCAATCCGGTTTGGATTGATTCCTTTAAGGCATAGCAACTACATATTCAATAAGCAATAAGCAATAGACTATAGACAATAAGCAATGTTCAGTGTAATTATTTTGTAACATGAAGCAAGTGCAGCAACATTGGGAAAATATTTTCAGTCATAAATCTGACGAGCAAAAAAGCTGGTATCAGTCATACCCTTCAACCTCAGTTAAATTGATTGAAGAGCTCAATCTTTCAAGGGCTGCGGCCATTATTGATGTCGGTGGGGGGGATAGCAAACTGGTGGACGTTTTGCTTGAAAAAAGATATACAAACCTTTCGGTTTTGGATATTTCTGAAACAGCTATACTGAATGTGAAAAAAAGATTGGGTAATGAGGCAACAAAGGTGAAATGGATCATCAGTGATATTTTGGAATATAAACCTGAGAGGCAATTTGAGCTCTGGCACGACAGGGCGGCTTTTCATTTTCTTACTGCTGATGAGCAAATAAGAAAATATGTTCATCTGACTGAAGCCAATATCCTCACTGGCGGCTACCTGATTTTGGGAACATTCTCAGAAAAAGGCCCTCTCAAATGCAGCGGGCTTGATGTCATGAGGTACTCCCGTCAAAGCATGGCCCCCCGGTTCGCTGATCAATTTGAAAATATTAAGTGTATAGAAGAAAGCCATGAAACTCCTTCGAAAACCATACAGCATTTTTTATTTTGTGTTTTCAGGAAAACAAAGAGCTAGCACTCAGGGCATTTTTTTATAAATATTCTAACAACGATTATTGTATGAACTTGATATTGAAAATAAAAACCGTAATGAAAAACTATTTGCCCATCTTCAGAATAGGTATTATTACGGCTATGGTGATTGTTCTTTTTGAAATAATAAACCTGTTTGTCGTTTACAACTACCTTAAACTGGACTATTATTTAAGCCTTGTTGCCCTGGTCTTTTTAATCACAGGGTTATTAATTAATAGCATTTCTGCAAGAGATAAAAATCACATTCGAAGACAAACTGATTTGCTGACTAATAAGGAAATGCAGATACTTGGACTTATTGCAAAAGGCAAGACGAATAAAGAAATAGCAAGTGCCCAGTTTATAGAAGTAAGTACAGTTAAAACACATATCAATAATATCTACTCCAAACTTTCAATCCATAACCGTAGAGAAGCGCGAATAAAATTTAATGAACTGGAAAGCAAATAGGCTATTCAATCAAAATCCAACTTTTCTCCACCCCCTTTTTCTTGGTTTTCAGTAAGCGGAATATCAAATTTGCAGGAGGTAAACAGAATTTTAGCGTGAGATCATTTTTAAAATTCGGGGTCTTTAGCGGTTTAGCTGTCAGCATATGGAATCTTTCATGTTTTACGATTGTAAATTGGTTCAATCAGGTTTTTTCTTTAGGTATTCCTGCAGCGAGGATCAGGGCTTACTCAGGGCTTTTTGGGCTAATCATTCTTATCCTTGGCATTTATTTCGGCATGAACGCAGTAAAAAGAAAAAATAAATACCAGCTCACTTATGGCCAGGCTATCAGAACCGGAATATCCATCTCCCTGATTACAGCATGTATCGTCGGTTTATTTGCGTTTACTTATTGCACTTTGATTAACCCGGGTTATCAGGATTTCATGGTCAGGGAAGCAGAAAAAACGTTGATTGCTGCCAGGAATACTCCTGAAGTGATTAATCAGCAACTGGAGAAAGTGAGAAACCAGTTTAGCACTTCAATGCAGGTCTTGCAGGGATTGATTGCGCAATCAGTGGTTGGAACGCTGAGTTCGCTTGTCCTGGGCTTATTTATGAAAACAAAAAAATAACCAGCCCCAATCTGTTTGTATCATTTGTATCAATAAATATCGAAAATGAACATGAAAAAAATTATTCTTTCGTTGGTAGTTAGTTTTACGAGCATCAGCGCATTACTTGCTCAATCAAATGATACTTCATTAAAGAAACAATATCTTTTAATTTTCCGGTTCAAATCTGATTTTACTCCTCCATCGCAGGATGCAATTCAAGCCAATATCAGGCATTGGCAGGATTATATGAATGATCTCAAAAAATCAGGAAAACTTGTGAGCGGAGTCAGGCCGAACACTAAAGGCAAAACAATTTCAGGATCTGAGAAAGTAACCAAAGAAGGAGCCTATATTGCTAATCACGAGTTGGTCAGCTCTTTTATTATTATCAATGCTTCATCTATGGATGAAGCCACGGGTATAGCTAAAAATTGCCCCATTTTTGAATTTGATGGCAGCGTGGAAATAAGACCCATCATGTATGCCAATTAAGTTCACTTTCTAAAAAAGCCTGATAGCTGGTGGTATTTTAAAAATGAAAATTAATTTTCTTTCTCCGGAGAATAGGGCATGTGTTATCCTATAATTACCGTTTAGCTGAAGAGTATGCATTCATTTCATTTATCTAACCAATTTATATAGACGAAAAGCCGGTTTAGTTCTATTAACCAGCGGCTGACAGGCGCAGCTTTTCTTCCTTTTTACGAATGGTTGCCTGCAGAAAGTAAAATTCATTACCTTTAATTTTACCTCTTGCGAAACCCGCTTTTAATTTCTATAAATCGTTTATCTCTCTGTTAAATTTTTTTTATGAAAAAAGTAGTTCTTTTTGGCCTTTATTCTTTGTTTGGACTGATTGTTTATTCCCAGGATCCTGCTATGTGGCTGCGGTATCCGGCTATTTCTCCCGACGGGCAAACGATTTTGTTTTGCTATAAGGGAGATATTTATAAAGTTAGTTCTTCGGGTGGACAGGCAATTCCACTGACGATGAGTGAAGCCTATGATTTTTCTCCTGTCTGGAGCCATGATGGTAAATCCATTGCCTTTGCTTCCGATCGCTATGGCAATTTTGATGTCTATATTATGCCAGCAACCGGCGGTGAGGCAAAGAGGCTGACTTATTACTCAGGAGATGATATTCCATCTTCATTTACCGCGGACGATAAACGAATTATTTTTTCTTCCGTCAGGCAGAAACTGGTATCGGATGTACAATTTCCTGTGGCTGGTTTTCCGGAACTATACAGTGTCTCCGTGGCTGGTGGAGAATCTTCACAGGTTTTGCCTGTTCCTGCAATCGGCGCAACATTTAATGGTGCCGGAGATAAACTTATTTTTTATGACCAGAAAGGATATGAAAACGACTGGCGCAAACATCATACTTCTTCAGTCACCAGGGATATCTGGCTCTATGATTTTAAAACTTCACAATACACTCGTCTTACCACGAATCCCGGCGAAGATCGAAATCCGGTATTTGACAGTAATGACAATGACTATTACTACCTGAGTGAACAGGATGGTAAATCGAACAATGTGTACAAAAGTTCTTTAAGCAATCCGGCCGGTTCCGTTGCACTGACAAATTTTTCTAAACACCCGGTTCGTTTTTTATCGCGTGCAAATAACAATACACTTTGCTTCGGATATGATGGTTCAATTTATACTCTGTCGCCCGGCGGTTCAGCCCAAAAATTATCTGTGACAATAGCCGAAGACGGACGCAATGTGCTGGAAAAAATCCTGCCTGTTAACGGTGGCGTAACCGAAATGAAATTGTCACCAAATGGGAAAGAAATCGCTTTTGTTTTCCGGGGTGAAATATTTGTGACCAGTGTGGAAGGAGGGGTAACCAAACGCATCACGAATACGCCAACGCAGGAACGAAGTGTCAGTTTTAGTCCTGACGGCCGCTCGCTTGTTTATGCAGCCGAAAGAAATAATAACTGGGATGTGTATAAAACGACAATTGTTCGTAAGGAAGAGCCTTATTTTTATGCGTCTACGGTGTTAAAGGAAGACACCGTAGTGGCTACAAAAGCGGAAGAATTTCAACCTGCTTTTTCACCCGACGGAAAGGAAGTAGCCTACCTGGAGAACCGGGTCACACTAAAAGTGATCAACCTGGGTACCCGGCAAACACGAACCATTTTGCCCGCTGATAAAAATTATTCCTATGCTGACGGCGACCAGTATTACCAATGGAGTTCAGATGGAAAGTGGTTTCTGGTCCAGTTCGGGTTTGTAAGATTATTCACTACGGAAATAGGCCTGGTTTCTTCGGACGGGAAACATGAGGTGATTAACGTTACCAGGAGCGGCTACGATAATTTCAATCCCAAATGGTCATCGGATGGAAAGATGATGATCTATGGATATTCGCGGGATGGCGCAAAAGCACAAAGCGGTTATACATTGTCGTATGATATCTATGGCTTGTTCTTTACCAAGGATGCGTTTGACAGGTATCGTCTTTCCAAGGAAGATTTTGCGCTGTTAAAAGAGCAGGAAGATAAAAAGAAGGATTCAACAGCAACAAAAACTGCAGAAGAGAAGAAGGGTAAAAAAGGAGATACCACGCATAAGGATACACTGAAAATACTGCAGATCGATTTTAACAACCTGAGCGACCGAAAAGCCAGGCTCACGATTCAATCGGCTGATATTGCCGATATGGCACTCTCTAAAGACGGGAACAAACTATTTTACATGGCCAGTTTTGAAAAGGGATATGACCTGTGGGTAACCGAACTGCGCACACGCGATACCAAATTGCTGGCAAAAGTCGGGGCCCGGAATGCATCGCTTGAAATGTCGGCCGACGGGAAAAATTTATTCCTGTTAGCCGGGGGGCGCATTTCCAAGATCGATCCTGAAAGCGGGAAGATGGATCCCGTAGCGATCAATGGTGAAATGGTTTTACGCCAGGCCGAAGAAAAAGCTTACATCTTCGACCATATGTGGCGGCAAATCAAAGAAAAATTTTACGTGGAAGGTTTGCATGGTGTGGATTGGGATTTCTATTATAATGAATACAAAAAATTTATCCCTTCCATCAACAACAATTATGATTTTGCCGAAATGGTGAGTGAAATGCTGGGCGAATTGAATGCTTCACATACCGGCTGCTATTATTTTGGAAACCCCATGGAAAATCCGGATCAGACCGCAGGACTGGGTATTTTTTATGATTACCAGTTCAAAGGCGCGGGACTGAAAGTGATGGAAGTAGTGGAAGACGGCCCGCTGGATAAATCACTCTCAAAAATCAAAGCAGGCGATATCATTGAAAAAATCGATGATATTCCAATCACACCTGATGTCGATCATTACACATACCTCAATAGGAAAGCGGGAAAGCTCACTTTGTTATCTGTGTATGATCCTTTGTCAGGAAAGCGCTGGGAAGAAAGTATCAAACCTATTTCCCTCGGCGCGGAATATGAATTATTGTATAAACGCTGGGTGAGAAACAGGAGAAAAGAAGTGGATTCACTTTCCGGCGGTAAATTGGGATATGTGCATGTTCGGGGAATGGATGACCGGAGTTATCGCGTGGTCATTGATGAAGTGCTTGGTAAAAGTATCGATAAAGATGCGCTGATCGTTGATACCCGATTCAATGGAGGAGGCAATCTTCATGAGCAGCTTTCCGATTTTCTGAATGGAAAAAAATATTTCGACATCATTCCGCATGGTCAGACTGTAGGATATGAACCCTATGATAAATGGATAAAACCTTCCATCGTATTGATCAATGAATGCGATTATTCTGATGCGCATCTGTTCCCGGTCGAATATAAATTGAAGAATATCGGTAAAACAGTCGGCATGCCTGTGGCTGGAACGGGAACCTTTGTCTGGTGGGAAGAACAGATCGATCCATTTCTTGTGTTTGGCATTCCACAGGGTGGATGGAGAACTCCGGATGGAAAATTTTGCGAGGGCAACCAACTCGAACCCGATATCAAAACACCAAACCAGCCGGGAATATATCCTTATGGGCGGGATGAGCAAATAGAAGCAGCAGTGAAGGAGTTGCTGAAAAAGAATTCAACACTCAATACTCGATAAGCAATAGACATCAGGCATTAGCAATAAGGAATATTCAATTCAGAATTGAAGTCTGAAGTCCCACATCGTCTCCTGAATGAGATGATGTGGGACAAAAAAATGAGGTGAACATAAATCAGGGTGAGGGCAGGCACATAGCAGTAATGCGGCTTCCGTTATTTAAATAATTCGGTTTGCCATTTTTCCAATATGTTGCGCCGGGGAAATTTTGATACTCTGCTCTTCCTCCAATATAAACATCATTGCCACTAACTGCGATTGTAGTAGCCACACTAAATAAATAATTCCCAAGAGTAAATTCAGTTCCATTTTTCCAATATTCGGCAAAGTTGTAGTAGGGGCTGGATAGTGGGTCAGTACTACGGGTACCTACGGCATATATATCACCGCCTGATACTGCGATGGCATTGACGACAGAAGAATATCCAGTATCCGGGACATTCACCGCGGTTCCGTTTTTCCAATATACAGCATGATTGATGGAAGTGAGTGTATTACCATTCTGCATAAATTCAGTGCATCCTCCCGCATATACATCACCGTTATTAATAGCAAGGGAGGTGGCAAACCCGCCCATGGAAGTATCCCCCTGGTAGATCATGTTTCCATTTTTCCAGATAACCGCTGCATATTTCGCGAAATTGGGTTCGATGACAACTGCTCCCGTGACGTACACATCAATACCGGAAACGGCAATGGCAGTGGGGACAGCAAGTTGTGAGGATCCGGACAAAGCCACTTCCTCCCCATTTTTCCAATAAACTGCTTTTCCCGGGTTGCCAGGTGTCGAATAACAACCTGCAACATAAATGTCACCGCCGGAAATAGCAATGCTCGTTGCATAGGAGGGCTGGGATGTGTCTCCTAAATAAACAGGAGTTCCGTTTTTCCAATAAAGAGCTTCACTATTCAGAGCAACATAGGTGGTTTGATAGGTAGGAGCGAATCCGCAAACATAAACGTCAGACCCCTTTGCAACGATACCGGAAGTCCCTATGTTATAGTTCACGCCATAACTTCTGGTGAGTTCTACGCAACTACCCTTTTGCCAGTATTTCAGGACCGGAATGTTAAACGAATCGAGTTGGCCTGCGAGATAAATGTTGTCCTGCGGAATTCCAACTCCCTGAAGATGGTAGGAATTAGTTTTACGGCAGCTTACCAGAATCAGTATAAAAAGCCACAAGACTGAATTTAATCTTAGTAACATAAAGAAGTTTTTGTAATTGCAGTAAAGCTACACAGCCAATGAGAAGAATGTAAACGAACTTGCGCGTGAGTTAGAAGAGGCTATCTGAAAAAATACTAAAACCAAGGTGTACATGACCGGGCTACTCAAAAAGTGCAACAAAACATACGGATAGCCCTTTACTATTGATTTTTACTAAATCTCAAAAAGGAGTTGTGATTTTTTGCATAAAATTTCCTAAGATTTAATAGTTTATTCTGTTAAAAACTATTTGGATTGTCTTGCAAGGCACAATTGATTTATCGGGAATCAGAAGGTAGAATAATACTTCTACAGATTGGGAGTTATTTTCCACAATTCCAAAATATGGTAGGATATAAGAACAAAAAATTATTTGCTATATCACCTGATCTTCAGGTAACATCTTCTCCTTTTTCGTTTTTCTCATATTCTCTGAAAGTGACATATCCTAAAAATACTCCAAAAGCAGCGGCAAAAAAATTAATAAGCGTAGCGCTTACAGCAAGAAACATGTGCAACCCTCCAATGTTGACCGGACTTCGTACAAGGACATTGTTTTTGAAGATTAACCCAAGACCTAAAACTACAACGCAGTTTAGAATGATGCTAAAAAGCATGATTTTAAAACCTGAGTTCAGGAGCGTCCGGGGGCGGTTATCGCTTCCGTATTTTTTAGAAACTAATACTGCTGATAAAAGCACGGCTGCTTCAAACAGAAAACTTCCGAGGTAGAATAGCCATGCATTGCGAAACCTCTCATTTTCAAAAAACCAAAAAACGGGAATGCAATAAGCAAGCGAACAAATAATGATGTATTTATAATAATTGTGAAAAGTTAAATCTTCTTTCATAAAATAGATTTACTGGTGTGAGAAGTATTGGTTTTTGTTCAATCAGAAGCCAGGACTTTTATGCGTTTTGCTCCGGTGATAGCAGGATAAAAAATGTAAAACAAAATTGATACCACCTATTTTCTGTCCCTCATCCTCTCCCGAAGAGGACGATGCGTGACTAGGCAGGATCTTATGGTCTTGGAGCATATCCTCACCACATATGTTTTACGAATATAAAATCAGTGTATATCATCTACACCGCCTCACGATTTCTTATCTTTATCTGCATACGCTATTCCTTGAGCATTCCCGGTCATACAGATAAAAAGCATAAAGCCGCAGGAAAATGGCCGTTTATGCAAGGCATCCTGCCAATTGATAAGTCGCGGCTGATGCCGGATATCATCGCCGGCATCACGTTGGCAGCATTAGGCATACCTGAAGTAATGGGCTATACCAAAATCATCAACATGCCGGTGGTGACTGGTCTTTACACGATACTGTTGCCGATGCTGATCTTTAGTTTGTTTGGATCCTCACGTCATTTAGTGGTTGGCGCCGATTCCGCAACAGCAGCAATTATTGCTGCAGCACTTATTTCTCTCTCAGTAGCTCCTGACACTTCAAAATATATTGCGTCTGTCGAGATGATTGCACTGATCGTGGGCGTAATGCTTCTGCTTGCAAGGATTTTTCGCGTTGGATTTATCGCCGATTTTATGTCGCGAACAGTTCTGGTCGGATTTCTTTCCGGCGTAGGCTTGCAGGTGGCTTTCAAAGAAATTCCACATGTGCTTGGATTCCCGTCAGGGGGCAATAATTTCATGACGCAGCTGGACTACACGATTCAGCATTTTCCGCAGATCGACTCGATGAGCCTGATCCTGTCCC
>DATJWE010000132.1:0-5874 GCA_035501475.1 Puia sp.
AACAATCTCCGGAAACCCATATCTATCCATTGCCTCAGTTGCTGCCTCAAGACAAAAGGATCTCTCAAGCGTTGTTGAAAGCCTCCAGGATAATATGGCAGTTTTTGAGCAACCCCCCGAAAAGGTAAAGCAACATCAGGATTTTGGGATAGTTTAACGAAAAGGACTGATATTTTGTCTTTTTCTCCCTAACATAAACGTTCGTTTATTTCGCTTTCTTTCCTTCAATAAATACCACTGATAATCTTATCCGTTTTGGTGTAAAATAAATGGCACTTATGACGATTTCATCAAATACTGACAAAAACGACCCCAAAACATTCGCTTATTTGCGTGTTTCTACCATTGATCAGGATATTGAGAAAAACAAAGCGGCAATTCTAGCACTTGCCAATAGTAAAATGCTTGGACATGTACAGTTTGTTGAAGAAAAAGTGTCCGGAAAAATTTCCTGGAGAAAACGGAAGATTGCAGAGATCCTGGAAACAGCACAAAAAGGAGACAATATTATTGTCAGTGAATTATCCCGGTTGGGTCGCAGCATGCTTGAATGTATGGAGATTCTATCGATTGCTACCCAGAAGGGCATTAATATTTATGCGGTCAAAGGAGACTGGCAATTGACTAACAGTATTCAAAGCAAGATCATTGCTATGGCCTTTTCCATGGCCTCCGAGATTGAACGGGATTTGATTTCCAAACGAACCCGTGAAGCGCTTCTGGTGAAGAAACAAAATGGTATAAAACTCGGCAGACCAAAGGGCATAGGGAAAAGCAAACTGGATAAATATACTGTTGAAATCCAGGCACTTCTTAACAATGGCTCCACACAAGCCTACATTGCAAGGCATTATGAGACAAACGAAGGAAATCTTGCTCACTGGATGAAGCAGCACAAGATAAAAAAGCAGCTAAAATAAACTCTGTCATCCTGCCTCTTTATTATGTTTGATCAAAATAAACGGTTAAATATACTCACCAATAAAGAGATACAGATATTATATGGTATCCCTCAGTTTATTCCGGAAGAAAGAGATATTTATTTTACCCTTGATCCGCTTGAAGAGAAACAGCGCAAAAGTATTCGTTATACGAATGCAGCTGTGTATTTTATCCTCCAGCTGGGGTATTTTAAGGCCAAACAACAGTTTCTCGTATTTGAGCCGCAGGATGTATCGGAAGACATACGCTATATTTTGCAGCGATATTATCCCGGTGAAATTCAAAATGCTAATCTGACTATTTCAAAACCTACCCGGCTTAGCCAGCAAACGCAAATATTAAAGCTGTTTGATTACCATATTTGCGACAGGGAATGGAAAAAGAAACTGCAGGAGAAAGCAAATCAGCTTGTGACCATTTACACCAAGCCGGTTTATGTCTTCAGAGAGCTTTTAAATTTTCTGGAGTACCACCGGATTATGCTGCCGGGCTATACATTTATGCAGGAGGAAGTCATTGGCAAAGCAATAACCGGTGAGCGAAACCGCTTATGTCAGGCAGTAATTGAAGGAATTCCAAATGAACAGCGGATAAAGCTGGATGGTCTTTTAACCGCAGAGGAGAGCCTATACCAACTCACCCTTCTTAAACACGAACCGAAGGATTTCAGCTACCGGGAAATTCATAAAGAGGTTGAAAAACAGATACTTCTTGCTGATCTTTATCAGCTGGCAAAGCGTTTTTTACCAAGTCTTCATATTTCCAATGAAAACATCAAATACTATGCCTCTCTGATCACCTATCATCCGATACGGGAAATCAAACGGATGAAGCGTGAAGTAGCCTATGCGTATTTACTCTGTTTTATTTCCTACCGGTATCAGAAAGTCAGCGATAATCTGGTAAATACCTTCATTTACCACGTTAATAAACTGAACGAAGAGGCTGAAGAGAATGCCAAGGAGCAGATGGCATCAGAAAAACTGGCGGGAAACAAAAACCTTAAGAATGCAGGGAAAATTCTTTCTTTTTTTACCGATGATACCATTCCGGACGATACTCTCTTTGGGAAAATTAAGGAACGGGCGTTTACTATCCTCTCAAAAGAACAGTTTACAGTTGTCTCCAGGTACATATTGAATGTCGCCTTAGATCAGAAAGCTTATGAATGGAAACAAATTGTCCTGTTATCCACAAAATTCAAACGCCGGCTGCGGCATTTGTTTCTCTCCATTCCTTTTGAAAGTAAAACCAGGAACGATCCGCTACTTCAGGCCGCAGCCTTTCTGAAAACAGCATTTACGGAAAACAAAAGCCTGAAAGACTATGCGCCCGATGACTTGCCGCAAACCTTTATTCCCCCTAAATATGAACGCTACGTTTTTGATACACAGCCGGAATGGGTGAATGGTAAAAAAACAAAAATTAAAGTGCTCAATCTTGATAAATACGAGTTTCTCGTATACCTGCTTCTCAAGGAAGGGCTGGACGCAGGCGATATTTTTATCAAAGACAGCCGTGACTTCAGAAGCCTTGAAGATGACCTCGTTGATGAAGAGCTGTGGAGGACGCAAAAAGAGAAGCTTATCAAAAGCCTGAACCTGCCTTACCTTGACGAGCCTATTGAAACAATTTTAGCCAGAAAGGAAGCCGAGCTTGAAGCGCTCATCAAACGCGTTAATGACCGGATCAAAAACGGAGAAAATCCGGATATTAAAATTACCGGAACAGGTGAAAATCTGCGCTGGCATCTGGTGTATCACAATGATGAAGAGCCTGTTGACCATCCGCTCTATAGTAGGCTTCCCAAAATTGGGATTGTCGATCTTCTTTTGTTTGTACACCAGAAGACAAATTGCCTCTCTGCCTTTACGCACCTTTTGGATCGGTATATTAAAACAGACGTTGATATCCGTCAGATTATTGCCTGCCTGGTTGCCTTTGGCGAAAATATCGGCCTTCTGGAGATGGCTGAGAGTTCCGATATTTCGTATCAGAGCATGCTGACAACGGCCCGAAACTTTCTCTACCTGGAAAATCTCAAAAAGGCCAATGATCTGGTCACAAACGCACTGGCAAAGCTTTCCATTTTCAAATATTTCAATATTGAGGAGGACACAATTCACGGCTCAATAGACGGACAAAAAATTGATACGCAAATCAATACTATTAATGCGCGCCATTCTCCGAAGTATTTTGGACTAAGGAAGGGTGTTGCCTCGATATCACTGATTGCCAATAATATTCCGGTTAACGCAAGAATTATCGGAACCCATGAACACGAAAGCCACTTTCTCTATGATCTTGTATTTAACAACACATCAGATGTAGATCCTGATATTGTGTCAACGGATGATCATGGAATCAATCAGGTGAACCACATGATCCTTGATATATTCGGCTGTCAGTTTTCTCCCCGGTACGTAAACCTGAACAGCGATACGAAAGATATCTACGGCTTCCACGACCTGAGCTTCTATAAAGACTGCATTGTCAAGCCGTATCACAAGACTAATAAGCAGCTTATCATTCAGGAATGGCCGGATAATATTTTACGGATCATTGTTTCATTGGCGCTCAAAACCACCACGCAAAGCACGATTATCAGAAAGCTCAGCTCGCATTTGCGCAGGAACCGGACTAAAAAAGCGATGTGGGAGTTTGACAACATTATTAAGTCAATTGATATGCTCAGGTACATTGACAGCCTGGAAGTCAGGCAAAATATACAAAAGGCCCTTAACCGCGGAGAGGCGTATCACAAGCTGAAACGGGAAGTGTTTCACGCACACCGGGGAAAATTCAGGGTCAAAACAGAGCTGGAACAGAATATCTGGAACGAGTGCGCCAGGCTTATAACCAACTGCATTATCTTCTACCAGGCATACATCCTCTCAACATTGCTTGAACAAAAAGAAAAAGAAGGAAAACGAGAGGAGGCTGACATAATTAAGCGGATTTCTCCCATTGCCTGGCAAAATGTTAACTTACTTGGCCGGTTTGAATTCAAAGGGCAGCAAAAAACAATAAATATCCAGGAAATGATAAATCTTTATGCAGGAAAAATCGAATGGCAGCAACTAAAAATTGTAAACGAAACAATTACATAATTTTTTAGTGCTGAACGTATTCAGTCTCAGATTCATATTATTATATTTATGAAAAGTATTACTTTTGGCGTAGATGGACCGGGTGGAAAAGGGGTTGAAAGAAGCATTACATCCGGAGTTGTCAGGCAATCTACTGCTGATTCCCATAAGAAATTAGTGTGGTTGAGCAGAAAAGGCAGCGATAGACCAGAATTACAAGGCAAAGAGTGGTCATCAATTCCAGACAGACGCGGGCATAGACGAGCATATCGGCTGAATTCTCCGGATGCAGTTGTGGAAGAAAGAGAAGCACAAGCAACACCGAAAGGGACAACACAATCTGTACCTACAGACGCTCATGCCGCAACCTCAAGGGTTTCAGGAGGATGGAAACCGGCGCACCTTAATACCCCGGTACCTTTAAGGATGTATATTAACGAGGCAAGAGAACGTGCGGTATCCGAAGCCAATAATGAGCGAAAAAAAGTGGCAGATGGCAACAGACCATGGCGTGCGTATGGTACAACACCAAGAAGCATTGAAATTAAAATGGAAGATGATACCGGAATAGTGACAAAAGATGTATGGGGTTCTGAAATGAGTTTTGAGAAACTTGAATCGGTAAGACGGGGAGAGGGACCGGCTCTGGCTCTGGATGTCATGGGACAGGGAGGATTTCTGAAATATTACAGAGGAGTTGCAGCAGAAGCTGCAATTACGTTGGTGGATTTCCGTCCTGAAGAATTAAGGGAGGAAGAATTAAAAACCGGAAAAGAAGTAATTGCCAATGATGTTATGAATCCCCAAACCTGGAAGGATGTCAGGAAATTTATCAATAAATATGATATTACAGAAGACCCTGAAAATCGTGGAATTGCCGTTGCCATATGCAAACCAATCGCAGGTGTAAGAACACTTTTTGGTACAGAGGATAATTCTAATTCTGCAGACCGGAATAGCCCGCAGGGTGTTCTTCCAGAATGGATGCTGGCAAATTTTACCTGGAATACACTGCGTACTGCTACTACATACCGTCCCGGAGGAACCATGTATTTTCAGTTATCCGGTGTCGGAGATTATAATGAATGGACAGTTTTGTTAAATAGAACCCCGGGAATACATGTTGTTTTAGGAATAAATTCTTTTGGTTTTGACTATATCAGAATATCAAAAATAACTCGGCAATCACCTAATCTTCCGTTTTTCAAACCCAACATTCTGACTCAAATAGACTTTGGGCTCATTTAAACCGGATAAGCTGCCTATATAAAATTGTGTAAATTTTCGACAGGGAAAAATTAAATTACTACGCGACCGTTGACAAAGTTGCTTTACCTTTTCGGGGGGTTGCTCAAAAACTGCCAATTTGTAAAATTTGAGGCTGGAAATGGAGGAGGAGGGGAGTTGGGTGGAGAGCTCTCTGACTCTGCGAAGTAGTATATATGCATTTTGAATATAAGATAACGCTTGACAACATATATACGTATATGTATACTATACTTATATATGCCAAATAAAACTATTTATGTCAGCGAAAAAGACGAATTATTATTTGATCAGGCAAAAGAACTTGCCGGAGAAGCTCTTTCTTCTGTCATTGTCCGGGCGCTTCGTGAATTTGTCAGCAGACACCTTAATAAGAAAAAGGGTGTGAAAGAAGTAACCCTTAAAGTTGGGGTAGATGGAGCGCAACGGGAACAACGCTTTATAGGATCACTCATTGGTGAATGGAATGGATTCAGTGACGATAAGGAATGGTATATGAAAGGAAGTATTTATCGCACCCAAAAAGATAATTGGGCTGTATTTCTGGAAACAGTCAGTAAGGCAAGTCTATTCACCG
>DATJWE010000133.1:0-8120 GCA_035501475.1 Puia sp.
GCGGCCTTGAATTCGGTGAAGGGACAAGAGATTGTTTAAAGAGAGAATTCAAAGAGGAGATGAATTTGGAAGTCAGAATCACGGATCATATTTATACAACAGATTTTTTTCAGATGAGCGCTTTTACACCGGATCAACAGATTATTTCAATTTATTATTTTGTCGAAGCCCTCGAAAAAATAAAAGCTCCGCTTCGTTCACAGCCTTTCGACTTCGATCAGCACCAAATGAAAATTTATAAAGAAACAGGTGAAACAGAAACTTTCCGGTTTATAGGCTTTGACATTTTCTCAGAAGATAGTGTTACGTTGCCAATCGATAAAGTGGTTGCAGGCATCGTGAAACGCATGTGAAAAAAGCCAGTCAATGAAGTCGAATCGCACTAAACGGGAGGTAGTGAATCAGCTCATCAATTTTTTTTGGACAATTCTTTGTTTTGCTCCGGTACTTTATTGCTGGATGATATCCGGAATGAATCTATACTTTTATTTGTCTTTGGTAATTGCCTTTGTTGTAGGGATAATGCCGAAGAAAATAGTAGACCTGTTTTTACTAGGCTCCGACAGAAAATTCTATGAAAAACTGGGGGTGAAAAAAATCCGAAAGCTTGTTCAAAATGGAGATTTGGTCCGGACTCTGGGCGGTGGACAAACAAACCAGGTCATAAAAGGACCTTCACAGGCCCGACATTACCTGAAGACCATAGCAATGTATGAGCGATATCATTGGATCTGCCTTGCTTTTTTTCTTCAGACAACTATTTACAGTTTTTTAAAAGGTTATTTTACATTGGGATTTTTGATCATTGCAGCAAACCTGTTGTACAATGTCAGTTCTATTCTTCTGCAACAGTATAACAGGATCAGGATTACGAAAATGCTGGAACGCGTGATTCATTCCGACTAAGCTATAATGTGATTTCAGATTATGATTTAACCTTCACTGGGATTTTCCGGCGTATTCAAAATAAGTTCCAGAAATTTCAGGTCGAGCCATCTTCCGAATTTATATCCCACCTGTTTGAAGTGCGCTACTTCCTTAAATCCAAAATGTTTATGAAGGCGGAGGCTGGCTTCATTTGTTGCGTCAATACTGGCAATAATTGCATGCTTATCCCTTTTCTTCGACGCTTCGATCAGCGGAGAGAGAAGCAGCTTGCCAATTCCCCTGCCCCGGTGAATTGATGCAACATACACTGAATTCTCTACACTGTATTTGTAAGCGGCCCATGCCCTGAACGGGCCAATTGAACTGAACCCAAGAATGGAATAATTTTCTTCTGCAACAAACACCGGGTAATCATCCTTTGCCTTTGATTCATACCATTGCCGGCGCATATCAAGCGTGTGGGGGGTATACTCATATACGGCAGTCGTGTGAAGGATGATATCGTTATAAATAACGAGAATTTCAGGCAGATCATTCTGCTGTGCCAGGCGAACCGTGACCATATTATTAATGTATTGCTGATTCCTGATTGCGCGGCAATCGTGATATTAAATCCGCCCATTATCGTATGCTTCGGCGAAATACTCTCTGAGGCGTTAATGAATTATTTTTAATTTTTCAATCATTTCCTCACTGGCATCATCAGCCGATATTCCAAATCCGTTGACAAGAACTCCCTTTTGCCCATGTTTGGATTTGATAGCATATACAATCGCTTCATCCGCCGGATCACTTTCTCCTTCAAACCGGTAAACTTCCGTTATTTCAAATTCCGAGGGTTTAAGCCTATGCCCGGCGTCATGACTGGAAAGGCAATCGAATTCCAGGTTGAAGTCTGTAGTATATCCTCTTTTCTTTAGACCATTTACGGCTTCAGTTAAAGTATCGTAACTATACATAGTCTGAAAATATTCCATCGAAGTTACAAAAGAACGCAGGATTTGGTTTATGGTTAATTTTTAGTGGCCGGTATATTAAAATTCGATTTCATCGAATATGGCCTCGGATTTAAATCACACTATAATCTATCTTATTTCTCTTTAAAAATATTCCTCAAAAAAATTTTTATTGAACAGGAGCCTGTACCTGCTTGATAATGCCCATCACAAATGTGCTTTGCAAATGACCGAGGTTTTCGATCTGGCCTAATTTGTTTACATGAAAATCATAATAGGCATCCATATTTTCTACCTGCACCTTGAGCATAAAATCAAATTCCCCCGAAATATTATAACATTCGACCACTTCATCCAGTTCCTGAATTGTTTTGATGAATTTCGTACCTGATTTTTTATTATGCTCTTTTAGCGATATATAACAAATCACCATCAATCCTTTTTTTACCAACGTATAGTTGACCAGCGCGGCATAATGCCTGATCACTCCTGTATCTTCCATCCGTTTTATGCGCTCATGAACAGGAGTCGGGCTCAGGTGAATTTTAGCAGCTATTTCTCTGACGGTAATCTTTGCATTTTCCTGGAGGATCCGCAAAATTGCCTTGTCTTTTTCATCCAGACTGACAAGAAGGCCAGGTGAATTTTCTTTTTCAGTCATTTTTTCCATAACAAACCATGCATTTGTTCTACTAAAATACACTTTATTTGTATTAAATTCTATTTTTTTTAATAATGATTACATTTTGTTCTACTATCCTACCTTTGTATCATCCTCTAATAGCAGGAAACATTCAATTACTTTTGCAGAAATAAAAAATTAAACGATGTCTACTAATGTCAAAACCGCAATTAATCTCAGCCTTCCCTACAAGGTAAAAGATATGAGTCTCGCCGAATGGGGCCGCAAGGAAATCAGACTTGCTGAGGCCGAAATGCCCGGGCTGATGGCCCTTCGCAACGAATATGGAAAACAAAAACCGCTGAAAGGAGCCCGTATTGCAGGTTGCCTGCATATGACGATCCAAACTGCAGTTCTTATAGAAACACTGGTAGAACTCGGAGCGGAAGTTCGTTGGAGCTCTTGCAATATTTTCTCCACGCAGGATCATGCTGCTGCTGCAATTGCCGTTGCCGGCATTGGCGTTTTTGCCTGGAAGGGACAAACATTAGAAGAAGCCGACTGGTGTATTGAGCAAACCCTTTTCTTTGGTGGAACCGATCGCCCGTTGAATATGATTCTTGATGATGGAGGCGACCTGACCAATATGGTGTTGGATAAATACCCCGAACTGGTTCAGCACCTAAAAGGAATTTCCGAAGAAACTACCACCGGTGTGCATCGTTTATACGAAAGGGTTATGAAAGGAACCCTGCCCGTTCCGGCAATCAATGTGAATGATTCGGTAACCAAATCTAAATTCGACAATAAATATGGTTGCAAAGAGAGCCTGGTCGATGCCATTCGCCGCGCAACAGACCTGATGCTTGCCGGCAAAGTAGCTGTTGTAGGAGGTTATGGCGATGTAGGCAAGGGCTCGGCTCAATCTTTAAGAGGAGCCGGTTGTCGTGTGATTGTTACCGAGATCGACCCGATCTGCGCTTTGCAGGCTGCAATGGATGGATTCGAAGTGAAAAAAATGATTGATGCGGTAAAAGAGGCGGATATCGTTGTAACCGCTTCGGGTTGCCGTGATCTGATCACTGAAAAGCATTTCCGTTTGCTGAAAGATAAAGCTGTTGTTTGCAATATCGGACATTTTGATATTGAGATTGACATGGCCTGGTTGAATAAACAGTATGGACATACGAAAGACACCATTAAACCCCAGGTGGATATTTATAATATTGATGGGAAAGATATCATTATTCTGGCTGAGGGCCGTCTGGTGAATTTAGGCTGTGCTACCGGGCATCCGAGCTTCGTCATGAGTAATTCCTTCACCAACCAGGTGCTTGCCCAGATTGAACTGTGGAACAATCACAGCAAGTACGAAAATAAAGTCTTTGTGTTGCCCAAACATCTTGACGAAAAAGTAGCCCGCCTTCATCTTGCCAAGATTGGAGTGGAACTGGATGAGCTGACAGACGCCCAGAGTGATTACCTCGGTATTCCGAAGCAGGGTCCTTTCAAAGCTGAGCATTACAGGTATTAAATATTTCGATAGAACCTGATCAAACCCGTTTCGGCAAATCAAAACCTGAAGCGGGTTTGTCTTTTAAGAATGTAAAGCCTGAAGTTTGTTCGGCTGCAAACCTTCTGATTTGTCTACTTTTGTAAGCATACACCTGTTATCGTTTATCTATGCTAAATAATAAATGTTCCCACCGGATATTTAAGTCACTATATGTCGTCATAATTCTGTTAATCACTGAAGATATTTCTGCACAAACGGAAATCGGTCTACAGGTGTTTACCTATGATCAGCAATTTCGAAAAGACGTACCGGGCACTTTGGATAAAATAAAACAAATGGGTTTCAGAGAGCTGGAGGCAGGTGATACATATGGAATGTCATTTACCGATTTCAAAAATTTACTGGACAAGGATGGTTTCAAAGTAATCAGTTTTGGAACTGATTTTGGCAAACTGGAAAGAAATCCCGACTCAGTTGCTAACGATGCGGAAGCATGGGGCGCCAAATATGTAACCTGCTTTTGGATACCTCATCATGAAAATGATTTTACCATTGAGGATATAAAAAAAGCAGTTGAAGTGTTCAACACGGCAGGAAAAGTTCTCCGTAAAAAAGGCCTTTACTTGTGTTATCATCCTCACGGTTTTGAATTCAGGCCATATGAGACCGGAACGCTTTTTGATTACCTGATAAACCACACTAAGAATTTCCTGAATTTTGAGATGGACGTATACTGGATAAAAAATTCCGGACAGGAACCCATTGCGTTGTTAAAAAAATATCCCGGTCGTTTTCCACTCATGCATTTAAAGGATCGCAAACTAGGAACCATCGGAAACCAAAACGGGAATTCCGATAAAGAATCGAATGTAGTGCTGGGATCCGGTGATGTCGGGATCGCTGATATCATGGCTGAAGCGAAAAAAGCAGGAGTAAAATATTATTTTATTGAGGATGAATCCTCTCGTTCAGAACAGCAGGTTCCAGAAAGCTTGGCTTATCTGAAGACCTTGAAATGAAATTTTGAATGAATCTGACATTTGCATAAATATATTTGGCTACTGACGACATGATTCTTCGAAAAAATAATGCATTGCTGATCCTGATACTGGGCCTTCTTTCTGCAATCGGCCCTTTTTCAATTGATATGTATTTGCCGGGATTCCCCGCGATTGCGTCGGACCTTCATACCACGGTAGCTCATGTTTCACTTTCTTTGTCCAGTTTTTTTATTGGAATTTCGGTCGGCCAGTTTTTATATGGCCCCCTGCTTGACCGATTCGGGAGAAAAAAACCTTTATACCTTGGACTGACACTTTACCTGCTGGCTTCAATTGGCTGCGCGTTTGCATTTTCTTCAAATGCGCTTATCCTGTTGCGTTTATTCCAGGCGCTGGGCTCCTGTTCGGGTCTGGTCGCCTCCAGGGCCATGGTCCGGGATCTTTTTGCGGTAAAAGACAATGCAAAAGTTTTTTCCCTGCTCATGTTGGTAGTAGGGGTCTCTCCAATTATTGCGCCTACACTTGGTGGTTATATCACGGCTACCATCGGCTGGCGTTATATTTTTGCTGTGCTTGCTTTGCTGTCACTTATTATCCTCGTAGCAGTTCATTATATCCTGAAAGAAAGCAGCAAGCCCAATCCGCATCATTCACTCAAACCCAGGGCAATTATCGAAAACTTTGCAGGAATACTTAAAGACCCCCAGTTTTATACTTATGCACTCACAGGTTCAGTAGCTTCTGCGGGTCTGTATGCATACATTGCCGGCTCGCCTTATGTTTTCATGGAATTGTTTAACGTAACAGAAAAACAATATGGCTGGATCTTCGCACTGAATGCCATGGGACTAATTCTTGCAAGTCAACTGAACAGTGTATTTCTTAGAATCTATAAAAGTGAACGCATCATCAAAGCAGCGTTGTTGTGCCAGGCCATCACGGGGTTTCTTCTTTTGCTCTTCACGCTCACGGGCTGGCTCGATCTGTTTAACACTATTTTTTTTATTTTCATTTTCTTATGCTGTCAGGGTTTTACTTTCCCGAATTCATCGGCGCTTTCTCTTGCGCCATTCAGTAGAAATGCAGGAAGTGCATCGGCATTGATGGGTGGAATACAAATGAGTATCGGGGCGCTCACCACCGCAATAGTAAGTTTTTTAACTGATCACACGGCATTGCCCATGACAGGTGTAATGGCCTGCTGTGCATTGACGAGTTTTTCCATTTTAACTGTTGGAAGCAGGATCATTAGGTACAGGGCAAGCATTGAAGAAGTGGAAGAACAATCCGCCGAAATGATCAGCTCTTCGTGAGGAGCAAAAAGACAACCGGCAATTGACGATAAGAAACATTCAATAATCAACACTCAATATTCAATGAGTTTACGAATACTACTTGCTTATTGAATGTTGATTAGTGAATATTGAGTGTTTTTTCTGAATACGCAATATGCAATGAACGAAATCACAATTGCCTATTGTCCATTGCCTATTTTTTTTCCGCCAGGTATCTATTCCGTATAACCCTGGCCGTTTTATGTTGTCCGTCGTGACTCCATCCCGGGGGCATCAGGATATATAAAAATTTATTTTTGATACCAGGCGCTTTCTTGACATCGTGCCACAACACAATAATCTCTCCAAAATAGACGTCCCAAAAATTTTGCGGATTTATTTTCCTCGTGATCCCGTATTCTACCGGCAGTTCTCCCCTTTCTATTTGAAAAGTCCCAAAGATCCTATCCCATATGTTCAGCAGGTTACAGAAATTCCTGTCCATATATAATGGGTTTCGTGCATGATGGACACGATGATGAGAAGGAGTGAGAATAATCTTATTCAAAAACCCCAGGCGCCCATCAGGCAAAATATTCTCACCTGCATGTATAAATGCTCCCCAGGTTCCATCGACAAACATGATAAAAAATAAGAGTGGCGGATTAACGCCCGCCAAAATGCAAATGGAAGTCCGGATTACATCCGCATAAGGCGCTTCGAGGAAAAAATGCGCATAGGTGATCGAGAGATTCATGTTTTCCGGCGCATGGTGGGTAGAATGCAGGCACCAGAACAACCTCACTTTATGTGCCAGGTAATGATAAATAAAATGGGAAAACTCCCATACAATATAACCGTATATCAGCCAATACCAGGTAAAGCTGGTTTTAATAATGGCAAATTTTTCGAACACGCCGATACTAAAAGCAACCACAGCTATGGAAATAAACCTGGAAACAAAACGGTTAAATACAAAAATGAAGAAAGGAACTTTGTAATCTTCTATCTTGAATTTTTTGTAAACAACTGCTCTAAAAATTTCGATCAATAACAGGAGAGGGATCAGCGGGCCGATGGCTGAGAGGATTCCGTTGAGAGTAAGCAGGTTGCTGTAATTGCCTGATTTGAACATTTCAAGCCATGAATCGATCCCCAAAAAAGAAATGAGCTCTTCATATAATACTTTAAATGGGTTCATGGCAATCGCTAAAACTGGTATCATGAAATCGACCGGCACGCGCTGCCGGCCGACTCAATATTTGTTTAATATCCCCATTTTTTCATGATAACGTAATCTTCTTTAGCTGTTTCGAGAGAACTCTTGCCCTGATAAGATTCCTGTTCCACGATAAAATAAGTCGTCCCCGTACTTCTTCCCGCATCAATGACATCTTTGGTATGAACAATGCCCTCACCCAACACCGTGCTTTCATATTTTTCATTTCCACTTGTACTCTTGATTTCATCTTTCACATGCATCGACACAAACCTGCCGGGGTATTGTTTCACGATATCAGCAGCAACTGCACCTCCGTTATACAGGTTGCCGATATCCAGTTGCTGGATTACCAGGGTGGGATCTGTATTATCGAGGATGAGATCGTAGAGCTTTTTTCCTTCCAACACAGTGTTGAATTCAAAATCATGGTTATGATATCCGAATTGCATACCGGATTTTTTACATAATTCACCACTCTTGTTGAAAATATCCATAAACTGCTTGAAATCGCTAAAATTCGTACGAAGGCTTTCATCGAGCCAGGGACTGATGACGTAACGTTGTCCGGCTGTGGCCGCATCGTCAACCGTATATTTCCACTCGTCTGTAAAATCATTTTTTGCAGCATCCCAATGTTTTTT
>DATJWE010000134.1:0-32271 GCA_035501475.1 Puia sp.
TCTTCTGGGTTGCGCGCATGATCATGGCCGGTATGGAGTACAAACATCAAAAACCTTTCAGTGATGTTTATTTTACCGGAATGGTACGTGATAAGTTGGGAAGGAAAATGAGCAAGAGCCTGGGTAATTCGCCGGATTTACTTAACCTGATTGACAAATATGGCGCAGATGCAGTTCGCTTTGGCATTCTGATCTCTACGCCTGCCGGAAATGATCTTTTGTTTGAAGAATCCACCCTGGAGCAGGGACGGAATTTCAATAATAAATTATGGAATGCACTGAAGCTGGTCATGAACTGGAAGACCAGGGTAGACGGGACGTCTGTCAATGTCGAGAACTTTGCTACGAAATGGTTTGAAAGCAGGCTGAATGAAGTAAGCACGGGATTAGAAAAATTATTCAAGGAATATAAACTCAGCGAAGCATTGAAAATTATCTATTCGCTTATATGGGATGACTTTTGCAGCTGGTATCTCGAATGGGTTAAGCCTGAAGTGAATGCTCCGGTTTCGTCTTTTGTTTATAGCAAGACGATAGTTTTTTTTGAACGACTGGTTCAGATTCTCCACCCTTTTATGCCTTTTATTACTGAAGAAATTTATCATTTACTTGATGAAAGGAAAGAGGGAGACGATTTGTGTATTAAGCAGTTTGAAATGGCCGGGAAAGTGAATGTGCAAATCCTAAAAGACGGGAATCAGCTCCAAAAGGATATTACAGCCATTAGAGAAGCTCGGATAAAAAATCAAATAAAGAACAGTGAAAAAATAAAATTTACACTTGACCATAGCTTAAGAAAAATTTTCATTTCTCGGCCAGAGAGATTGAGATTATTAGAAAAGCAAACAAATACAGAATTTAATGAAGAGCACATACTTCCAAAAAAGGGTTTGTTAAAATCATTGGACAATGAAATTCTCGTGTTTTCATCTGGCAATAAATTTTACCTGTTCCACCATAAAGAATTTGATAGTTCTAAACAAAAAGATGACCTAATCAAAGAAATCGATTATTACAAAGGCTTTTTGCAGACAATAAATCTGAAGCTGAACAATGAACGATTTGTCAAAAATGCCAGGCCCGAAGTTGTTGCTCTCGAGCAAAAGAAGAAAGCCGATACCGAAACCAAAATAAAAGCTCTCGAAGAAAGTTTAGCATCAATGACATGATTTTATGGTTGCACGAAGAGTGTTATGGTGATTAAGATGAGCGGAGATCATAACAATCATAGTAAATCCGTGTTCCATGCAAACACCAATACCAGACCATTTAAAGCCTAAGTCACTTACTCAACAAATTGACCGGCAGTATAAACTCGAATTGATTAGGGCCTCTTCCTTCATAATCCTGATCCAGCAGATGACTGTACCTGAAGCCAAAGCTGATAGGCAGTTGGTTCCACCATTTTGTGTCAAAATAAATCTCGATACCATAAGAACGATATTGCTGCTGCACCCCGCCTCCATTGACTGAGAAATAAGGCACGCCGGTATAATCATAAAAGATGTTTGACCGTATGCGCAAAAAATAAACGATGTCGGCAAATCCCCAGTCTGGATAAACCAGGGGAAAATTATAGTTGGCCCCAAGGCGGTACATTCTGTAAAAATTTTCTCCGCTATATCCCCGTGAGAAAGGAAAACTGTTGGTAAAACTGATCTGGTTCGAGCTGTCCCTTTGCTGAAAAGCAGCGGCGAGTACCAGGCTATGTGTGAGAGCAATTCCGGGTAAATAAAAATAGCCCGATGCGAGGAACCGGTTACCACTACGCCCAGTCACAGCGCGGTTATAGCTGACCGAAAGAAACTGTGCCCATCGGGGATAAATCTGTTGCCGGGCTGTTTGTATTTCATGAATAAAACTGACAGAGGGGTCAATATAAGCATAGCCTTTGTTACTAAATGTGTCTTTGTATGCGCCTTTGAAATAAGGTTGGCTATATACGATGTCGCTGCCAAACTGCAGGCTGGTAATCTCTCTCCCTTTACTCAGGCTAAGAGGAATGGTGAAGCCCGTTTTGGCCTGCATTTCGTTCCAGTAGACTTTTTGATCATGAAAAAAAGCGTTCCTGTCGAAGATATAACTGAATCCGACATCGATCCACGGAAAGAATGCGCCGTAAACAGCGTTTACCCCTAACTGTTTGTATCTTTCATTTCGATTATAACCTGCAAATAATTCTGATTGCAGGCTATTCAATACATTCTGACTGACCAGTGAAAAAGTATAGTCCGGATCATCAATATATGGCCTCCAGCTATGAAAATTAAATAACCGGAAAGAGGTTGAAAAATGTTGCACGGCCTGGTCCGTAAAATGAATGCTGTCGAGCAGGTCAGCATTCCTGGTTTCCAATGAGGAAATTCTTTTTTGGGTTAGAGGAGCACTCCACTGATCTGCAGATATCGGATCGAATTGCACCGAACGATGATCGGTTACAACCATGCTATAACCTACAGCTGTGAATCTTGTCCAGGCATATCTTCCCAAACTGCGCTGCAGCTGATAATTTCCGGTGCCTGAACTAATGTCGGTAGAACGAATAAAATATAACTGGTGATTGGCAGAAGCAAACAAAAGATCATTTCCTTCGTGTGAAGCGCTGAAATAAACCGTGTCATGCTGCACGGAAGGAAATCCGATCACATTCATGCTGAAAGGCGTGAGCCAGTCGGCAGTGCCGCTATGGATATCAATCAGCGCTAAAGACATCTCTCCTTTTTGTGTTCTGACCGCAGAAACTATCCGACGATCATCGTAGAATTTAGGATAAGTATAAAGCAGTTGATCAGGATTGGGAATGCTTTTTTCGATCGCCCCGGTTCCGCTGTTAAGAATCCGCAACGTTGTTTTTCCATTTACAGCGACATCGACAGCGAGAATATGAAGCCCGTCTTCGGAAATGTCCGGGGAAAAATATTTTGATCGACTGGTTAATCTTTTTTCGTTACCGGTTTGCAGATCCAATATCCTGATCACGTTAAAATCTCTCCATCCCCAGCGGAGATCAGGTTCGTAAGCAGCATAAACAATTTTATCATTCTTATAAGAAAAGTAATTATCGATAGAGACCGCCCTCGTAATTATTTTTTTTTCGGTTTTGTTTTGAAGGTCCCTGATAACAAAACGGTGTGGTTTCTTATACGTAGTCTGTACAAAAACCACATGATTGTCGTCGATAAACTGTGGAAACTCTTCATCTGCCCTGAAATGTTTCTGCCGGGCTGCATCTGTTGATACCGGCTCTTTGAATGAGTTTGGATCCAGTTGCTGATTGAAATATTTCAGTGCATTTTCCCTGTATTCCGTGAAAGACTGTCCTGCATATTTCATGACTCCTTTTTGCAGGGGATAAAACAAGCCTTTAAAAGATGCGGCATCCAGCGTGATCTTTCTCCAGAAGTCGGCTCCGTATTTTTCTCTCCCGTATGCGACCATCATATATCCCAATGGATAATGATCGGGTACATAATCCCGTAATGAGCCGTTGCGCAATTTCATCCAGGAATAATTTTTTTCCGCAAGCCATAACGCATTATATGTATTGAGGAATCCAGGTAACCTTCCCCGCCCCTGGGTACTCACTAATGTTTCCTGGTATACAGCATCTCCTTCCCAGAACCAGTTGGGAATAGAAAGGCTGTTGGCAAGTTCCTGTCCTCCTTCTCCAAATAAATAATAAAAGATTTTTGATAAGCCTATCCGATAATTATTGTATTGTTGAACATGACGATATTCGTGAATGGCCAGTTGTTGCTGCCAGGGAAGGCTTCCTAATTCAAAACTGTTCTGATCGGCTGTCAGCTGAAATTCGCTCAGAAATGGTGCCAGTTGTACATACGCGTTGGAAATTGTAGTCTGATTTTGAAAAATAATATCGATTTTGCGTTGCTGGGAGCCAATAGTCGGCAAAGTGTTTTTGCTCAGGGCCTGAACGATCGAAGAAACCTGCCTGGCCTGTGTTTCAAGACCTTTGGGAAAAATAATCCGGGCAGCATCGGTATTGATTTGTTCCCATTTCAAAGAAGGAGGATTGCCGCCAAATGGTTGCGTTCTCGCAGAAAATGAATAAAGCAGAAGAATGAAAATGACAAAAACCTTTCTAAATAGCATCTCTTACCCGATTCATATGTTGAAATTACCGGTTATGCATGACAGAAAAAACTTAAAATAATAATAGCTGATTTTATTTGTGATAAATATTTTTTTTGGAGGCAATATTTCGGTGAATGATGGCAAGATCATATTTTCGGGAATTAACCAGACAAATTTTTTCTCTAATGCGTATTTTCGTGAGTATATAATTTCAAACAGTACATGAGATTAGTCGCACGTAATTTTTCTCCCAAAAAAAATATTGATTCCCTCATAGCCGCGGCTCTGGGTTTTTTTATCATCCTGCTTTTTGCCCGGCATGGAGGCATCGGTATTTCTCCGGATTCTGTGACTTATCTCAGTGTGGCAAGAAGCATTAATACAGGAAAAGGATTGATCGAATTTGATGAAATGCCTTTCGTAGATTTCCCGGCTTTTTATCCCATTTTTCTTGGAGCAATTTCGTTCATTACAAGAATAGATATCGTGGTTTTTGCACCGGTATTAAACGGATTGCTGTTTGCAATACTATTGTATTTGTCCGGGTCCATTATGAACGGGTTTTCCTTTTCTTCGAAATGGTATAAAAGAATTTTGCTCAGCTGTTTTGTATTCAGTCCCTGCCTGCTGGAAATTTATTCTATGCTCTGGTCCGAGACCTTGTTTATGTTGTTGTTGCTTTTTTTTATTATGGCAGCACGTCGGTATCTGAACACACACAAGCTGTCTTCCTTATTCGTTTTATCAGTTATTGTAGCGATATCCTGCGTTACCCGTTATGCAGGTGTTGTTTTGGTTGGAACGGGGGGCATGCTGCTGATCCTGGATTCCGGACTGAGGTTTAAAACAAGAATGAGGAATCTGTTACTATTTACTATCATTTCCATATCCTTATTGGCAATCAATCTGACAAGAAATCTGATGATATCAGGCTTTGCAGCAGGGCAAAGACAAAAAGGAACTACTCCACTTCTTGATAACATATATTTTTTTGGTGGTGTGCTGTCGGACTGGTTTCCTCTGGCAAATAACAATCCTGTTGCATTTATATCGGTACTGGTCTGTATTGGAGTCTGTATAACCATATTCCTTATTTTCCTGAGAAATCGGGCGAGGTATAGTTCTTATGAAAATATTGCTGCAGCTTTTTGTATTGCCTATTCTTTCTTCATGCTTATTTCGGCTACGTTTTCCCGTTATGAACAATTCTCAAGCAGGTTATTATCGCCCTTATTCATTCCGCTCTTATGGTGTCTGAGCAGTTGGTTCCCTCCTTTCGTCAATAAATTCGGTACGTTAAAACGATCCGGTCTGGTTATTTTGAGCCTGTTGCTGGTGTCATTTTTCCAGAATTACCAGCTTGCTGCCGATTATGAAACATATGACGGCGTGAAAGATGCAGGAATTCCGGGTTATACGGAAGATCCGTTTCCCCAATCTGATATCGTTACATTCATCAAAAATAACCAGGCCTTCTTCAAATCAAATTTTACCGTTTATTCAAATGCAGCAGATGCTTTTTATTTTTATTCAGGTCGTTCTGCTCATTTGTTGCCACAGTATGCGCTACCGATGGATGTATTGAATTTCTACCGGGAAGATCAACAATACATCGTTTGGTTTAATGATATAGAAAACTCTGATGTATTAACCATGAAAGATATTATCTCCCATAAAAAATTGACCCTTATTAAGCAGTTTAATGAAGGGGCAATTTATATATGTGAATGAATGACTACTCGTTTTACAATGGCCTGATCCAGATATTCCGATAGCTGATAGGAGCGCTGGGATCACCATGGGCCTGTAATTTGATCGGGCAAGGTCCGTGTGGTTTATAGTAAGGTTGACCAATATACAAAGTCACCCCTTTCAATTCATAATTGTTTTGTACGAGCACACCATTGTGAAAAGCCGTTACACGCGCTGGTGATTTTAAACTTCCGTCAGCATTGAAACGGGGGGCTGTCCATACAATATCATAAGCCTGCCATTCACCCGGTTTTTTACAGGCATTTGCTAATGGAATAGATTGTTTGTAAATGCTGGCGGTCTGCCCATTCACATAGGTTTTATTGTTGTAACAATCGAGGACCTGTAGTTCATAACCTGCATCGCCTGGTCCTGTCGACGCGAGAAAAACACCGCTGTTTCCTCTGGCCTGGCCTTCGCCCTGAATATTTTCCGGAATGCGCCACTCAACGTGTAGCTGATAATCTGTAAAGGACTGTTTGGTCTCGATATTTCCGGATGTTTTTTTGACTGTCATCATTCCATCTGCCACGGTCCAGTCTGCAGGAGTCGTACTATCTTTCATCGCTCTCCACTGGTCAAGGTTTTTTCCGTCAAATAAAATAATAGCATCCGAAGGAGCGTCAGCGAAGGTTTTTCCGGGAGTTACTATTTTAGGCTCAGGACTCCAGACTTCGGTCAGTTTGGGATCACCCTGCTGTCCGTACACTACTTGCAGCGCCGCGCTGACAGTCACAATAGCAATTGCAAAAAACTTTTTTTCATAACAAGCGAAAGATTGCATATAAGAATAGTTTAAAAAATAATGGCCAATTTATGATAAAATCGGGAAAGAAGATCGTTAACGGAATTTTGGTAGTGTCTCAATTGAATTTTTTACCACATAGATACATAGCACATAGATTCACATAAAATGACCTGATAGAGAATGTCTATGTGTCCATATGATCTTATGTGTCTATTTTGGTAATTTTACTCCAAATTGATACAGTACCGGATTTTTGCTGATGGTATAAAAAAATAAAATCCCTATTCTTCCGCAGAAACAGATTAAAAAATTCCTCTTCAAGGCTGACTGCGATTATTCATGCATTGGTGGGTTTTTTCACCAGCCTGGAAGCAATAAAAGCAAAAAGACCCAACACTAATCCGAAAACTGCGCCAAAAATGGGCCCTGTGATAAGTGCCATTAATCTGGGGTGAGTCGGAAGCGGCATGTGTGCACTCATAGAAGCGGCTTCAGGATGGTTATTCAAATAAATATTGAACAGGATGACATGAATTCCCGTAATCCAGACGCAGTTTACCATGCTTACCAGGAAACCATGGAGGAAATAATTCCCGCTGCATCTTTTCGCAATGATGTAAGCGCAGAGAATAAAAATGACCAGCCAGAAAATCCACTCGAATTTAAAAGGGATAAAGAAAACTGTAGCAAAAGCCATGGCGAGCCCAAAAAGAGAAAGTTGAAAAATTAATTTCCAGTTCATAAAAAAAGATTGAGATAATGTTTGGATTGTAGGAAGAATGCCTGTTTAGTGAGTGCCAGTCCAACTAAATGTAAATTTTTTCCCTGAATAATCAAATTTTTCAACACCTATTTTCTGCTTACTCTTTCTTATATTAGATTTCTGAACCATTGCTCATGTCACGTTTTTTTGTTGATAATAATATTGCCAGGGCAAAGACACTGAATAAAGAATTTTATACTGATACTGAGTTGTTCAGTCTGGCTAAAGAAAAACTGTTTGCTGCTTCCTGGCAATTAATCGGGAATACCGATTGTATACAGAAGCCGGGAGATGTATATCCATTTGTTTTGCTTGAAAATTACCTGGACGAACCATTGGTATTGACGAAAGACAAAACAAATGGGGTGCTCCTGCTTTCCAACGTTTGTACACACAGGGGAAATATTATTGCTGACAAACCCTGCAATGTATCTAACCTGCGCTGCAAATACCATGGAAGGCTTTTTCATCTGGATGGGAAATTTCTTTCGATGCCCGAATTCAAAGAAGTAGAGGGATTTCCTTCAACAAATGATGATCTCAGGCAATTGCCATTGTTTCAGTGGGGTAAATGGTTGTTTACTTCGCTTGGCCAGAAATTTTCTGCTGATTTATTTTTGAAAGACATGATCACCAGGGTCGACTGGTTGCCGGTTAATGAATTTGTTTTTCATCCTGACCTGTCAAGGGATTTTATGGTTAAAGCACATTGGGCGCTGTATTGCGAAAATTACCTGGAGGGATTTCATATTCCTTTCGTGCATGCCGGGTTGAATGCGGTGATTGACTTTGGGAACTATTCAACTCAGTTATTTGAGTGGTCCAATCTTCAGATAGGAATTGCTAAAGATGATGAAGGTTGTTTTGAATTGCCTACCAGTTCACCAGATTACGGGAAAAAAATTGCGGCTTATTATTTCTTTGTTTTTCCCAATATGATGTTCAATTTTTATCCCTGGGGCTTATCGGTAAATGTGGTGAAGCCGGTTTCGATTACTGAAACTAAAGTTTCATTTTACACTTATGTATTTGATGAATCAAAATACAATACCGGCGCTGGCGCAGGGCTTGACACTGTGGAACTGGAGGACGAAGAGGTTGTGGAGAATGTACAGCGAGGAATCCGCTCCAGATTTTATGAACATGGCCGCTACTCCGTAACCAGGGAACAGGGCACACATCATTTTCACAAAATGATTTCGGAATGGATGAAATGAACCGCGGATTTTGCCATCTAATGTCGTTTTCTGAATTTGAATAAGAATATTATGCTGACGATTATTCATCTTTATTCAATGTACATCATATGATTTTCTTTCGCTCTCTCCTGATCCTTGTGTTAAGTTCCTGTTCCTTGCTTTCTTTTTCACAGGATATGCGTAGGGACAGTTTCTATCTTCTTAAGCCCGACAGGGTTTTCGATGGTGAGCAAATGCACGAGGGCTGGCAGGTTTTAGTGCATGGAAACACGATTGAAGAAGTTGGAACACCATCATCAATGACAGTTCCTTCCCATGCGGTTATTGTTTCGTTGAATGGCTGTACCCTTTTACCGGGCCTGATCGAGGGGCATAGTCATCTTTTCCTTCATCCTTATAATGAGACGAGCTGGGATGACCAGGTATTAAAGGAATCGCGTGCCGAAAGAATCGCAAGAGCGACTGTGCATGCCCGTAATACTTTACTCGCCGGGTTTACTACGGTGAGGGATCTTGGAACAGAGGGCGCAATGTACGATGACGTGGGATTAAAACAAACCATTGAAAAAAATATCATCCCTGGTCCGCGAATGCTGGTCGCCACCAGGGCCATTGTGGCTACAGGAAGCTATGGACCGAAATTAGCGCGAGATGATATTGATATTCCTAAAGGCGCCGCAGAAGCTGATGGGGAAGCCGCGTTAATCAGGGAAGTTCGTACACAAATCGGCAAGGGCGCTGATCTTATAAAGGTTTATGCCGATTATCGCTGGGGTCCGAATCGGGAGGCAGAACCCACTTTTACAGAAGATGAGTTAAAGAAAATTGTTGAAACAGCCCGCAGTAGCGGAAGGCTTGTCGCCGTACATTCTTCTACGGCAGAGGGTATGCGAAGATCCATAATGGCGGGTGTAACGACCATTGAACATGGCGATGATGGAACACCTGAGATTTTCCGAATGATGAAAGAGAAAGGCGTGGCGCTTTGTCCGACCATCGCAGCCGCTGAGGCCATAGAAGAATACAAAGGATGGAAAAAAGGAACTATTCCTGAACCCGGCAGAATTAAAGCCAAAAGAGCAAGCTTTAAAGCAGCACTCGATGCAGGGGTTATTATTTGCATGGGGGGAGATGTGGGTGTTTTCAGCCATGGAGATAATGCCCGGGAAATGGAAGACATGGTCGACTATGGTATGAAACCAATCGATGTGTTGAAGTCGGCGACCTCAGTCAATGCGGATGTATTTGGAGTCGGAAATAAAATTGGCAGGATCAAAAAAGGACTTCTTGCCGATATCATTGCAGTGGAAAAAGACCCCTCGGTAAATATATCGGCTATACGCATGATCAAAATGGTCATGAAGGACGGTGTTAGATACAGGTAATTTCCCGAAAATGTATTTTATCGCTCTATGGTTATTTTATGGGCATATTCCCTGAACAGAGAATCTTTGATATGAATAGTGTCTTTTGGAGCCGCAGGAAAAGTAAAATAGACTTTGAAATAATTTGAATCCCTGGTAAACATCTTTATTTTGAGCTCATAAGAGAGGAGCTGATTATATCTTTTCAGTGCATGGGCTTTATTTGCAGTTTCCAGAATGATAAACTTATATAAAACAGAATCCCTGGATGAGGAGAGAGCCGGCGTTTTTTCTGTCCTCCTTGCTGTAAGTGAATCAGCAATGGATGCCAGTTGTACGGTGTCCTTCTTATTATTCGTAGTGTCATTTACAATGGCATTGCTTTCATTCTTGTTTTCTGTGAAAACATTTTTCTTGTACATCAAATAACCTCCACCGCCGATCACCGCCAAACCACCGATAATAGCAACAAAAACCAGGAGTCGTCTTATACTGTTCGGTTGCGGCTCATACTGTGCTTCTTCCAGAACTGATTTTCTTTTACCCGGCTTTTCAGGTCTATCAGCCGAAAGGCTTTCATGTTTCACTATAGCATATTCACCCTGCGTGAATTCAAGAAAACCTTCTTTGTTTTTGGTGAGTGTTCCTATTCCCTCGAGATAAAAGGGTTTGCCGATATTCAACATTTCAGTACCCAGCGCAAGATAGGAAGCAAGGTCGGCAACAGCTACCGGTCTTATTTTTCCGGTATGTGAACGGATATATTCAATTAGATCATCGTCAGATTCATGGATGGAAGCATTCTTAAATTCAATTCCAGCAGCCGTAGTGTGCATGTTTTTGTTGTATGCATCGGGAATAACAGCGGATGGATCAAGGGTAAAAATACCGATTCCCGGCAGAGAGAGCCTTTTGTTCTTGTAGAGAAATTCAGTTAGTAGAGAAGGTAATTTCAAGGCGAAAGGATTTTAACACAATTTAAGAATAAATACAGCAACGTAAATAATGAAAAATAATTATCCTTGTTAAGAAATATTTGAGCAAGAAAATGCAATTAGACTTATTGAATCAGTGCTTGTTATAATGATTAATTTGAATTATTCTGTATTATGAGTTTTTGGTTTAGTCTGCACCTTTGCATATATTCACTGGTATGCTAACGCAGGAAGAGAAAGATTTTATGGAATACTGGGAACAAAACCGCGACAAACAAAAAAAAATTGTCAAACAATTCCTTTTGGGCATACCCGTGGGTTTGTTATTTGCCATTCCGATTGCCATCAATTTTTTATCCGGCTGGTATAAACGGGCTATGATGATCAGCAATACCCAGGAATTTAACCCGGGAGTCTTGTTGATAGCGCTTCTGCTGATTGTAGGTTTTATCGCTATTTTTTCGAGAAAGCATCGCTGGGATCAAAATGAACAGCGTTATCAGGAATTAAAGGCCAAAAAGGCGGCCGGTTCTGCCGGACAATAAAAAAATAAACCATTGCAGCACTTCCCTGTCTTGTATTGTCTTCACTGTCGGACTATTATTTTCTTGCAAAAAATTTTCATGCGGAAATTACTGTTCTGTGTATTGTGGGGATTATTAATTTTTAGTTCGTGCCTTAAGAAAAACAATGGTTGTGGCTATACCAATGATACAGCTATCGCTTCAACCACAGATCAACAGTCGTTATCCAGTTTTATTGATTCGGCACATATAGTTGCCACAAAAGACCCCAGGGGTTTTTATTATACAGTTCTGGCCGAAGGTTCAGGTGATACTGCAAAGCCCTGTTCTCAGATTACTGTATCTTATAAAGGTTGGGGAACAAATGGGCAGCTTTTTGACCAGCAAACTAATGCAGTATTCACTTCACTGGGAAGCCTGATCGATGGATGGAGAGAAGGAATGCCGCTGATAAGGGAAGGAGGACAGATTATGCTGTATATTCCCCCTTCACTGGGTTATGGTTCCAAAAACCTGACTGATGGTAGTGGGAATGTAGTGGTTCCGGCTAATTCGATAATAATATTTCAGATCACTTTGATAAATGTGCAGTAACCATAAACTACCTGCTAAACCTGCCCTGAGCTTCGGTTCAGGGCTTTTTTTTAATTATAGGCCTGAATTTAATACAGGCTATAATTGATTAAATTTGTACAAACACATCTGTTTGCCACACGAAGCGATATCTGCGTTTGATATTTTTAAAATAGGAATCGGTCCATCCAGTTCCCATACCCTGGGTCCCTGGCGCGCAGCACAAAGGTTTATCCAATTTTTAACGCAAAAAAAGAAATTAGAGCAGGCGGCAAGGGTTCAGGTATTGTTATATGGCTCGCTGGCAAAAACGGGTAAGGGCCATGGAACCGATATGGCTTTACTGCTGGGATTGGGTGGTAGCGATCCTGTTACTGTGGAAATTAGTGAGATCGATGCCAAAATCAATGTAATTAAAAACAAAAAGCAATTATTGCTCGACGGAATCTACCCGATAGATTTCGATCCACTTGAAGATATCGTTTTTCTTTACTCAGAGACTTTACCCTACCATCCCAATGGAATGACTTTTTTAGCTTCTTTTACTGACGGGGAGCAGGTTGCTGAAACTTATTTTTCCATCGGAGGCGGTTTTGTTAAGAAAGAAGGAGAAGAAGCCGGAATATCATCAGTCCAGTTACCATTCCCTATTGATACAGCGAATGATCTTTTGCACTGGTGCATGAAAACGGGCATGGGGATCAGTGAAGTAGTGATGGAAAATGAGAGTGCCTGGCGACCCGAGGCAAAAACAAAAGAGGGGATGCTCGCTATATGGAATACAATGAAGGAATGCATGTATCGGGGCTGCCATACCAGGGGAACCCTACCGGGAGGGTTGCAGGTTACCCGGCGAGCCGCTGCGCTCAATAAAAAACTGATTGGAGATAGCAAATACATGGATTATGATTCCTGGATAAATGCAATCCGTTCCGGTGGGAATGATTTTAAATATACCCTCGATTGGGTGAGCTGTTTTGCGCTCGCGGTTAATGAAGAAAATGCTTCTTTTGGCAGAGTGGTTACAGCTCCGACTAATGGAGCAGCTGGCGTCATTCCAGCCGTGCTGCAATACTATGTTATTTTCACCAATGAATACAGAGATGAAAAAATCATTCAGTTCCTGCTGACTGCTGCAGAAATTGGGAGCATTTTCAAAAAAGGAGCCACAATATCCGCGGCAATGGGTGGATGCCAGGCCGAGATCGGAGTTTCTTCAGCAATGGCAGCAGGTGCGCTTACAGAATGCATGGGAGGCACACAAAGACAATCCCTGATGGCAGCAGAAATTGCGATGGAACATCATCTGGGGTTGACCTGTGATCCGATCGGCGGACTGGTTCAGATTCCCTGTATCGAACGGAATACCATGGGGGCGATCAAAGCCATTACCGCCTCACAGCTTGCTTTACAAAGCACTCCTGATTTTGCGAAAGTTTCTCTTGATGCAGTAATCAAAACCATGTGGGATACGGCAAAAGACATGAACAGCAAATACAAGGAAACAGCCGACGGTGGACTGGCTGTTCATATTCCGCTCAGCCTGAGTGAATGTTGAGCTTTATTTTCGCATAGGCGATAGTGTTAGGAAAGAATCCGGCTGTGTCACTGGCTCGCTACAGTCAACTTCTCGATGGCTGAAGGAGCCAGTTCCAGTGTGGTTGCTTTTATCAACAAATCCAATTGACCGATACTCGTAGCGCTGGCAATGGGGGCCGTAACTGAAGGACGATTGATCAGCCAGGCGACAGCAACGCTCGCCGGAGTTGATCCATAGTGGGCCGCTACTTCATCAAGCGCTTTTAAAATTCTAAAGCCTCTTTCATTCAGGTATTTTTTGTTTCCCCCGCCCCTGGGGCTTTTTGAAAGATCTTTTTCTGAACGGTATTTTCCTGTCAGAAATCCGCTGGCCAGCGAATAATAAGTGATCACACCGATTTCATGCCCCCGGCACAGCGGTTCCAGTTCCTTTTCAAAACTTCGGTCATACAGGTTGTAGGGCGGCTGCAGGCATTCATATCTCGCATATCCATGCCTGTTACTTATGTCAAGGGATGCTGCCAGCCTTTGGGCCGTAAAGTTGGAAGCGCCAATGGCTCTTGCTTTTCCTTCTTTAATCAATCCGGAATAGGCAGCCAGGGTTTCTTCCATTGGCGTATGGGGGTCATCATCATGCGACTGATATAAATCAATATAATCCGTTTGCAGCCGGTTTAAAGAATCTTCCACAGCCTGGCGGATATATTTTGCGGAAAGACCTTTTTTATCAGGGTCCATCTCCTTCCCTACTTTAGTCGCGATAATTAGTTTGCTCCGGTTATTTCTTTTTTTCAGCCATTTGCCAATAATGGTTTCAGATTCACCCCCATGATTGCCCGGCGCCCATCGGGAATACACATCAGCAGTATCTATCAAATTAAATCCTGCTTCAATAAAATGGTCTAACAACCGAAATGATGTGCTTTCATCGGCAGTCCATCCAAATACATTTCCACCAAAAGCCAGCGGACTGATCTCAATTCCCGATCTTCCTAAATTTCTTTTTTTCATGAGAGATGAATTGACGAAATGCAAAATACTTGAAACAAATGACAAAATGTAAAGTTCAAAACCTGCCCTCCTTCCTGTATCTTGTGCTTGATTGAAAGACCGACAAATTCGAACAATGAATGAGGACATAACGATACATGAAGCGGGCCCTGATGATATCCCTGTCATCGGTAAGCTTGCCTGGGCAATCTGGCCCCAAACCTATGCAGGTATTTTGTCGCCGGAGCAACTGAATTACATGATGGATCTTTTTTACAGTGCCGGTTCACTCCAATCACAAATGCTGGAAAAAAAACATTCCTTCCTGATCGTTGAAGAAAATAAAAGACCCATCGGCTTCGCTTCTTATTCAATTACCGATCAGCCAGGAGTATTTAAACTTCACAAAATATACGTGTTACCCGGGCAACGGGGCAAGGGATTGGGGAAAATGATTATTGATCGCGTCGTTCAGGATATACGTACTGATACAGCGGTTGCATTGCAATTAAATGTTAACCGTTATAACAAGGCAAAAAACTTTTACGAGAAACTCGGTTTCAGGGTGATTCGTGAAGAAGATATAGATATCGGGAATAATTATTTCATGAATGATTATGTCATGGAAATGAAGTTGAGTTGAGAGACTTCGGATACAAATTCTTCAAACTATTCATTCTCCATTCCCATTGCAGCGCGTTTCATTTTGTGTGCGACATCATGTCCGACATAATCTTCAATTCTCCCTTCTATAAAATAAATCAAAGGAGTCAAAATAATTGCTACCGTGAATTTATAAGTATAGTTCATGATGCCTACTGCAAGAATCAGTTGCCAGCTGAAGACGGAGCTAAAAGCGATGAATAATACAATATAACTGTCAACCAATTGTGAAATCAGGGTGGAGCAGGTGGCTCTCAGCCACAAATGTTTGTATCCTGACTTTTTTTGATCTGGTGAAAAACAGTAACCTCAACGATCTGGCTCACCAAAAATGCCACGAGGCTGCCAACGATGATACGCATGTTCTGACCGAAAATAGCACTGAATGCATTTTGAATATTTTCCACCCCCTGCCTGCTGCTGCTGCTCAACCACGCATCAGCGGGCGGTATGCCTATTGCGAGATAATACATCAGAAACGCATAGGAAATCAGCACAACTGCAGTGATGGAAATTCTTCTTACTGCTTTGGGACCAAAAAATTCATTGACGATATCTGTGAGCACAAATTCCAATGGCCAAAGTAATACACCACAGGTTAGTGTGAATGATAAGCCGCTCTGTCCGAATAATGTAAAATTTACCGGCTGGCTTCCAAAAAGTCTTTCCAAAGAAAAAAGTTAGTGCCGATGGCTTCCGCTATCAGCGCATTGCAGCAAAAAAAAGCAGTGAATCCTAAAAAAAGTTTTGTCGGTTTGTATTTTAATATGCTATGGATCATTTCAGAAAAAGTATTAGCTGGGGAATAAGAAAAAGAAAATTGGTGATGACCAGCCAAGCGGGAACATGACTCAGCAGGGGTTTGCGAAGTAAAAGCAGGATAAGACACCAGACATTCACAAAGATATTGTCGATAGCCGCAAGTACATAGCCGAGAACAATAATCAATGAAACAAGCGCACCTTCGGGCGGATTTTTCAACCACAGAATAATTACCGCAAACATGAAGCAAATATTGCAGATAAAAGCCACTCTCGACAGTAACCTTAATGTTGACATCTTGGGAGATAAAATAGATTACCAAATGTACGACCGCGAGACGAAATGCATTTGTAAAAGATTTCACTCGTATGCATTCGTTATTGCTCCGGCTTTTTTCCCAAAAATCTGCCATTTTGCTCAAAAAGCCATTATTTTGCCTGATTAATTATCAAATTCATATATGAATTCATCTTTCCTGAAGAAAGCGCTTCCTCATTTCATTGCAGTAGTCGTTTTTTTGATTGTCGCCATGGTTTATTGTAAGCCTGCCCTCGAAGGGAAAACCTTATCGCAAACAGATGTGATCGGTCATACAGGAATGGCAAGACAATCTGAGTTGTTTAACAAACAATACGGTCATTACCCCCTTTGGACTGAAAGTTTGTTCAGCGGGATGCCGACCTACAATATTGCCCTACCCTCCTCCTCCACTTTTTTAAATAACCTCGTTTATATTATTTATCTTTTCCCGGCGGGTGTTGGATTTAATCCCATTGTTCTTTTTTTCCTTGCTTCCGTTTGCTTTTATGTGTTGACACAGGTATTGCGGATTAATCCCTGGCTCGGGATCCTTTCTTCTATCGCTTATGCCTATTCGACATTTGATGCAATCATCATTGCAGTGGGCCACAATACTCAAATGGCGGCGATTGGATTTATGCCACTCGTTGTAGCCGGTTTATTGCTGATTACACAAAAGAAATGGATTCCGGGAGCAGCACTGTTATGCGTTTCTTTGGGATGGCAGGCAGCAATAACCCAACATATACAGATTGTATACTATACTTTAATTATTCTCGGATTAATCGGCATCAGTTTTTTGATCAAAGCCTGGCGTGAAAAAACAATCAGGGAAGGTTTTTTTGCTGCGGGCGTTGCAATTGTCGCAGGTATTATTGGTTTGAGCACAAATGCAGTTGCGTTTATCCCGTTGCAGGAATACGCCAAGGAAACCATGAGAGGTGGTAAATCCGAACTCGCCGGCGATAGTAATAATAAAACAAAGGGAGGATTAGATAAAGATTATGCGTTCAACTGGAGTTATGGAATTAGTGAAACGCTTACCCTGTTTGTACCCGGTGCTTATGGTGGAGGGACGATTGGCCGGCAGTTCACCGATAATTCAAAACTGGTTGATAAATTACAGGAAGTCGGCTACCCCGAAGAAGCCGCTTACCAGCTCGTTAACCAGGAAAGTTATTGGGGTAATCAGGATGCATCAGGAAATGTACGTACTGCCGGACCTGTTTACCTGGGCGCAGTGATTTGTTTTCTTTTCATACTGGGTATCATCTTTGTCAGAAGCTGGCATAGCTGGTGGATCATTAGTGCAACAGTTTTAGGAATCATCCTTGCATGGGGGAAAAATTTTTCGTCCATCAATTATTTTCTCTTCGACCATCTTCCGTTTTACAGCAAATTCCGTTCCCCCACAATGGCACTTGTCATTCCTCAATTGACTTTTCCGTTGATGGCTGCCATGGGACTCGATGAAATATTAAAAACAAAAAATCAAAAAGAAATAGTTTGGAAAAAATTCAGAACAGCGGTGTTATGGACGGCGGGTCTTCTTGTTCTCGCCATCATATTTTATCTCGTGCAGGATTATAAAAGCCCACATGATAATCAGCTCAGGGAATATTTCAGCTCAGCCGTTCTGCAACAAATGTCCCGCGGAAAACAGCCCACTCCTGAAATGCAACAACAGGCCATGGAATTGGGTAATTCAGTTGTCAAATCGTTGCAGTCAGACCGGCAATCACTGATGGGGTCCGATCTGTTGCGAACTTTCATTTTTGTTGCGCTGGCTGTTGCATTGGTAGGCCTTTATTTGAAAGATAAAATCAATTCCATCGTTTTGCTCGCCGGTTTATTGATCCTGAGTTCTTACGATCTGCTTGCTGAGGGCAAAAAATATCTCGGCGAAGATAATTTTAAAGATGCCGTGGATATCGAATCCGTATATACACCGACAGCAGCGGATCAGAAGATACTTGATGATGCTAACAAACCCTTCAGGGTTTTTGATCTCAGCGATCAGAACGGGCCCTTCAACAGTGCAAGGGCGTCTTATTTTTTCAACTCGATCGGTGGTTATCATCCGGCTAAATTGGGACTCTACCAGGATATTATTGAAAGGCAGTTGACCAAACAAAATATGAACGTGATCAATATGCTCAATACAAGATATTTTATTCAGCCGAATGCTGCTACCGGTCAGCCGCAGGCTATCCTCAATCCCGGGGCTTTTGGCCCCTGTTGGCTAGTAAAAGCAATTCATTACGTTAATACCGCAGATGAAGAAATGAAATCGCTCGATAGTATGAATGTAAGAGATACAGCAATTGTAAGAGGCAGCTTTCAAAACGTGATCAAATTTATTCCTGTGGCTGACAGTACGGCTTCTATCAAGCTTGTCGAAAATCTCAATGATTATCTTCGGTATCAGTTTTCATCCAGGACAAACCAGTTTGCCGTATTCAGCGAGGTTTATTATGACAAAGGATGGGATGCTTATTTAGATGGAAAGAAAACAGATTATTGCAAGGTCGATTATATTTTGCGGGGGATGCCTGTACCTGCGGGTGAACATACAATTGAATTCAGGTTTGAACCTCAGTCCTTAAAAAAAGGCGCAACCATTTCGTGGATCGCTTCTTCGTTGGGAGCTTTGCTGATCTTATACGCATTGCTGTTATGGTGGAGGAATCAGAAGAAAAAAGCCTGAAAATAAAAAGAACTAATTTAAATTGGTTCAATCATCTGCAGCCAGGAATTAGTTTATTCTGCATAACATCATGTCAACAATAGTCAGCCTGATTTCATATCCTTTTTTACCTGCTAAAGTTGGCGGACAAAAAGGCGTCGGTCTTTTCAATAAATATTTTTCGCACTATTATAAAATAGTTTGTGTTACCACTAAAAAAAATGATCCCACTGCAGCCGAAGGATATGAAGTTTTGAATATTCTCTCCAATTCACCGCTGCGATATATCAATGTTTTCTATTTTTTTACATTGAGCAAAATCATCAGGCAACGAAAGGCCACTCATTTGATTCTTGAACATCCTTATTACGGATGGCTGGCCATTCTGTTGAAATTGTTTTGCAGGATTAAACTTGTCGCACATTCTCACAATATGGAAGGATTAAGATGGAAAACGCTTCATAAATGGTGGTGGCCCATCATGTGGCAATATGAGAAATGGACCCATCGCTGCGCAGATTATAACTTTTTTATTCATGATGAAGACAGGCAATACGCTATCAGGCATTTTGGATTGAATGAATCTAAATGCATAACAATGACCTATGGTATTGAATGGGATCATCCTCCTGCAGCCCGGGAACGACAAATAGCAAAACAAGAATTACTCAATCAATACAATATTCCATCGGGGCATTGTATTTTATTGTTTAATGGCGCTTTTAATTATTCGCCCAATATTGACGCCCTAAAAAATATTACCGACTTTATTAACGCATTGTTGCTGGAGCGAAAGGATTTACCTTATTCGATAATTATTTGCGGCAGGGATATTCCTGCGGAAATAAGTGAAAAAAAATATCCCAATATAATTTTTGCCGGTTTTGTGGATAATATTAGTTTATATTTTAAAGGCACTGATGTATTTCTCAATCCCATAAGGGAAGGCGGAGGCATCAAAACAAAACTGGTTGAAGCGCTGGGATACAACATGAATGCTGTTTCGACGGAAACCGGAGCCATTGGCGTAGATCAGGCTTTGTGCAACGGGAAACTTTTGTTGTGCGGGGACAATGACTGGAATTCTTTTGCCGGATTAGTTGTGCAGGCTGCGACAATTTCTTCTGAAATTCCTGTGACTTATTTTAATCAGTTCTTCTGGGAAAATATTGTGAAGAAAGGAGCAGCATTTATCTCGTTGCCTTCCTGAAATAGATTGAAAACTCAGGCATAGGGCAAAAAAAGACCCCGCAAACGCGGGGCCATTTCAATTAATTTTTAGCCTTACCATTTATCGACTTCTTCATTATTGCCGGGAGCCGCTGCTGGGGCTTTGGCTTCAACTTCAGCCTCAGCTTCATTTGTATTGTTGTTCACGACCACAGCAGGAGTGCTGCCATTGTCACTTGGAGAATGATGATCAGTTTCAGCCGGCTGATCATGATTATACGCGTCAAAGTCGAAATCCGGCATTAAATCAGTTTTTACATAGTCTACTGATTCAGTCAGTGCCTTAATGAATTTGTTGAAATCTTCTTTGTAGAGAAAGATCTTGTGTCTGTCATAACCATCTTCATTGAACTTTTTACGGCTTTCCGTAATAGTAAGATAGTAATCATTACTGCGGGTTGCTCTTACGTCGAAGAAATAAGTCCTTCGTTTGCCGGCTCTGATCCGCTTGCTGTAAACGCTTTCCATTCTTTTGTCATTATTCTCGTACGCCACATTAGTAGTTTTTACATTAAAAAAATCGAAATTAAAAAAGTAGGCACAAATATAATATTGTTTTCGAATTAGCAAAACTTGACTCAAGTAATTATTAATACAAGTTGTGCAGAGTATATGAACAGGAATAAAAGAAGATAATCAGGGAACAAGAATAGGTTAAGCCTGGTTTTTGTCTGCGGTTTCCCGACCATTTTCCTGGGCTTCTTCCCTGAGTTCCTGTTGTTGCTCATAGAGATAGGTGTAATAACCGTTTACAGCCAATAACTCACGATGAGTGCCTGTTTCAACGATTTTCCCTTCGTCGAGAACGACTATTTTGTCAAAATCAAACAATGAAAAAATGCGGTGGGTGATGATAATTGCTGTTTTATCTTGCAGGTAAGTATACAAATGATCCAGTATCTCTTTTTCAGTCTTTGCATCAACGGCACTCAGACAATCATCGAATACGACAACGTCATGATGCTTGACCAGGGCTCGGGCAATTGAAATCCGCTGCTTTTGACCGCCGCTTAAGGTCACTCCCCTTTCACCAATCATTGTTTCATATTGCTTAGCAAAACCCATGATTTCCCTGTCAACGCTGGCTGCTATTGCAGCCTGCCTGGTTGTTTCCCGGTTTTCTTTTTTCTCCGCTAATCCGAATTGGATATTACCTGCCACAGTATCGCTGAACAGGAATACATCCTGCGGCACATACCCGATCTGGTTACGAAAATCCTGCAGGTCGAACTGCCGGATATCACTCCCGTCGATGGATACCCGCCCTTCGGTCGGATCATAAAAACGCAGCAGTAGTTGCGCAATAGTAGTCTTTCCGCTGCCGGTTCTTCCAATAATCGCTATTTTTTCTCCCTTTTTTATTTCGAGATTAAAATTTTTCAAAGCATGAATTCCGGTATTGGGATAAATGAATTCTACTGAATCGAATAAAATATTTCCTTCAATTTTTTTAACGACCGGAGAAACGGGATTTTGTATTTGTGAGGGAGTATCCAAAAATTCATTTAATCTTTTTTGAGAAGCTGACGCACGCTGGATCATGCTGGCTACCCACCCGATTGCACTGACAGGAAAGGTGAGCATGGTGATATATATCACAAACTCAGTGATGGTACCCATATCCGTATTATGGGAGCCATAAATAACATACAAACCGCCCACCATAATAGTTAACAGAGTGCTTAGTCCAATAATCAACCCCATCGAAGGAAAATATATTGCCTCCACCTTAGCTAACCCAATTGCGTTTTTCCGGTATTCTTCACTGTTGTGATCAAAAAAACGGAACATGGCATTTTCCTGCACAAAAGATTTAATTACCCGGATACCGCTGTACGATTCCTGCGCATTGGTAGTGAGATCGCTGAGTAAAGCCTGTATATGCTCGCTTCGCTTATGGATGATCGTATTGACGTAGTAAATAGTTATGGCAAGAATGGGTAAGGGCGCGAGCACGTATAAAGTAAGCAGAGCATCTTTGCGCAGCATAAAGAAAAGACTAAAGCCAATAGTGGCGAGTAAATTGCCGAGATACATGATAGCCGGGCCCGTATACATTCGTACCCTGCTGACGTCCTCAGCCATGCGACTCATCAGATCACCGGTGTTATGCGTTTTGTAAAAATTGGCATCTAGGAGCTGATAATGCCGGAAAATTTCATTTTTTTGATCATATTCTATATGGCGGCTCATGACAATAATCGTCTGACGCATCAAAAACATAAAAAAACCACCGATCAGTGCCAATACCAAGAGGGTAACGCCGCAGATAGCGATTTTTCTGCCAAAGGATTGCTTTGACAGATCTATTGTCCTGATAAATTTTTTTACGAGAATATCATAATTGGCCGTGTCCTTTTGCTGTTTGACAGTCTGTTTCTTCGTTTCTGCATTGCTGGTAGGTATTGGATATGCCTGGTTATTGTTGCCGGTATGGTTTCTTAGCTCCTTTTCAACGGAATTGACAACATACCCGGTTACCTGCGGGGTTAAAATGCGGAAATAGTTGGAAAGAATGATGAAAAGAAATCCCAGGATCAGTCGCCAGCGATACTTCCAGAAATATTTGTGAACGGCGCGTAAGTATTTCAAATAAATATCTTTTTACAAAGATAAGATGATGAACCTGGATATAAGTGAGAAGAATAACCATAGCATTGAACATTAAGTGTTATTGTCACACAGAAAATAATCAACAATCAATATTCAACACTCAATATTCAAGTTGAAGGACCTCATCCTTTGAATTCCTTTTTTATTTCTTAAATTTATAAGCCCGTCAACACTAATCAGTCCCTCCTTTTCCTTAATCAATGCTGTATCCTGTGTTTTATCATTTGATTATTTCAATCAAAAAATATATATCATGTCAAGGAAAAAAAACATTCACAGACGTGAATTCATAGGCTCTGCCGCCAAAGCCTCTCTTGCCCTAACGATTCTGCCACGCCACGTACTCGGCGGTCCGGGGTTTGTTGCGCCCAGTGATAAACTTACCCTCGCCTATATTGGTTGCGGCACGCAGGGTCTTCGTGAGATGACTCAGCTGATCACCAATCCTAAGTTGCAGATCGTTTCCGTTTGTGATCCCAATAAAAAAAGTACGAATTATGTCGATTGGTCGCCCTTCGAAATCCGCGACAGAATCAGGAAAACGATACAGGAACCTGACTGGGGAGCCGACCTGAACGGAATTCCCGGTGGACGTGATATCGGACAAGAACTGGTTAATAAATATTATGCGAAAAACAAAATGGTTGACAATTATAAAGGATGCTCTTCCTATGTTGATTTTCGCGAATTGCTGGAGAAGGAAAAAGATATTGACGCGGTAAAGATCATGACTCCCGATCATCATCATGCGACAATCTCCATTGCAGCTATGAAAAAAGGGAAATGTGTAGTCATCCACAAACCAATTGCCAACAGAATATATGAGGCGAAACTGTCTATTGAAACAGCGCACAAAACGGGCGTGAGCACTCATCTGCTTGCATGGAGCAAAATAACAGGAAATGAAACGGTAAAAAAGATGATTGCCGACGGAGCGATCGGCACGTTGAAAGAAATACATAACTGGTCGAACCGGCCCATGTGGCCGCAATGGACGAGCAATCCAACGGATACTCCTCCTGTTCCTGAAGGATTCAATTGGGATTTATGGCTGGGACCGGTGCCGGATCGTCCTTATCATCCAAACTATACCAATGCCGTATTTCGCGGATGGTACGACTTTGGAGCCGGCAGTATTGCAGATATGGGACATTATAGTCTTTGGCCTCTGTTCCTCTCACTTGGAATCAACACGCCGCCATTAAGCGCTGAAGCGTATGGATGCACAACCTGTGCGATTGATAATCGTCACGTGAGCATTGGCGTGGTCAATGATGTGGCCTTCCCTTATTCCTGCACGATACGTTTCAAGTTCCCGCAGCAAAAAGAACTACCCGCCTTTGAATTGTTCTGGTATGACGGCGGAATGAAGCCACATCTTCCTGAAGAATTAGATGCTGATGGGGAATCCTTACAAAGAGAAGGTATGTTATTTGTAGGTGATAAAGGGAAAATCCTTGCTGGTTATTATTGTGATAACCCGCACCTGATCCCCAAAACCAAAATGGATAACTACCTTAATGGACAGCAGATTCCAAAGGAAGTCAGACAACGCACCGATGATGTTTGGATTGATGCTTTCAAAACAAAAACGCAATCTCCGGGAAGTTTTCTTTACGCCGGCCCAATCACTGAGACGATTTTGTTAGGTGCAGTTGCCTTGCGTGCAGGAAAAAAAGTAGAATACGATTCGGTGAACATGAAAATTACCAACCTGCCGGATGCAAATAAATATCTGGTAAGAGAATATCGCCCCGGATGGGAGCTGTGAGAAAAGTTGACAGATAACAGACGACAGTGGACAGTTGACAGTTAGCGATCTTAACTAATATAATTTATTATCAACGCCTAGCGGCCATGACTAAGCGAACAAGGAATATGAGCAACTGTCATTTGTCATCTTAAAATGCTGATCGTTCTCATCTCACTTGAATTTCCGTGTGTGATCTGGAGATAATAAGCTCCTGCTGGCATTCCGGAAACATTTATCGTTAGCTGATTTCCGCCGCTGCTGGCAGGAATATTCATTCTCTGTCCGCTATTGTTGAAGAAGACAACATTTATTTTTTCGCCGGTCGGACAGGATATCGTGATATAATTTGTCGCAGGATTAGGATATACGTTAATGGTAGTACTGCTATTCATATTCACAGACCTCACGTATGAAAACCAATTCTTCCCATCCAGGTCGGTTTCCTGCAGGCGATAATAAGATATTCCGGGAAGAGGATTTTCATCGTTTGCCGAATAATATGAATCAGTGCTTGAATTTCCTGATGCATTAATCCTTTTTATATCAGTCCAGCTAGAACCATCACTGGAGCGCTGAATGTCGAAATATTCGCTATTTGCTTCCGATGATGTTTCCCAGTCAAGTTTTACTAATCCATTCTGTGCAATAGCAGTAAAGGATACCAATATCACCGGCAAAGGAGAAGTAATAGCGTTGATAGAACCAATGTAAAAGGTATTGGTAAGGTTAGCCAGCGATATTCCGGTTCTGTTAACCTGCGGATCACTTGTGGTTCCTGCATTTACTCCGGCAGTTCCGACAACGCTGTTCACCAGCATCAGTCGAAGGTCTGACACGCTTCCAATCGTACCGAAGCCTGTTCCCTGCGCATCCAAATCATAATTCCCTCCGGCAAGTCCGTTTGCAGTTGAAACCGCCCAGTTGAGATCTTTTCTCAGCACAATACTAAAAACCCCATCTGCAACTGCAGGCAACAAAACTGTATTGGTAGTTGCATCGGTATACGTAACAGAAACCGTACCTCCGGTTGTTGGTCCTGTCACCGGAGCAGTGACATAGAAAGGCCTGTAGTTAGCTGCAGTACCCACAGGGAATAACCCGTTAATGTTTAAATCGGGAACAGTAGCCGTGTTGAACCATCGCGTAAAAGTTCCTGTATTGATCATCGTTCCGCTTGTTCTGGCGAGGGTGCCTTTATTTGCAACAGATATCCCCAGAGTTAGCGTATTACTGTTCAGGTCGATGTTTCCCTGTGTCATATTCAGTGTTGTTGCTACGGTAACATTGCTTTCCAGTTGAATTCCTGTGCCGGAATTGTTGACTGTGAGGTTGGTGAAATTCTCCCCACCGGAAGAAGTAATAGTTTGTAAAGCTGAGCCATTAAAATTGACCGTACTTGTAGCTTCGGTAAATCCCGCAGTTCCTCTGTCGATCCAGTTGCCAAGCAGGTTGATTGTATTTGCACCCGGAGCCAGCACACCCGTTCCGTTGATAGTGAGATTACCATTGACTGATAAGCTACTTTGCAGGGTGCTGGTATTTGAAGTGACAGTAATATTATAAAAACTCATTCCGACGCTCGTGATGTTAAGATTGTTTCCGCCGAATACGACAGTAGAGGTATTGGTTGTTGCATCCACAGTGCCACTGTTATAAGTCCAGTCGCGCGTGACGGAAATAATACCCGTCATGGTCAGTGTTCCACCAGTTTTTGAAATCGTGATATAGGGCATTCTTCCCTGGCTGGCTGCAGCAGTGCTGGTGAATGCCTGGGCTCCGGTGCCATTGATCAGGATAAGGCCTGTGCCTCCGCCTGCGCCCGTATTGTTAATGACGATATCGCCTTGCGCCTGAATGGCTGTGGCTCCCAGAACGGGTGTATTAATCGTTACGTTAGACGCACCACTCGTATTCAGGGTACCCGTTACCGTTAGAACTGTTCCTGTGCTTACAGTATAAGTATAATTCGCGTTTGCGGCCAGCATGACATTGTTCAGGGTATGGGTTCCTGTGATAGTGAGGGTATTCCGGAAGATAACTGTTGAATTATTTGTGGTAACGTCCATCGTTCCTGCGGTATAAGTCCAGTTACCCCTCACCGTTATGAGTGAGTTGAAAGTAAGGGTCCCACCGCTTTTATTGATTGTTACGGCAGGCAGCCTGCTTTGATCGATCACCAACGCTCCTGTGATTGCCTGGTTTGTTGATCCTGTAAACGAAAGTACGGCAGTTCCGCCTCCGGCAAGTCCGGTGTTGGATAGGTTCAGATTGCCGTTAAGATTGATGTTACCTGTATTTAATGTGATGTTATTGGCGTTGGTCATGGACATATTGCCATTGACCGTAAGGGTGGTGCCTGCGCTTATTGTGTAAGTATAATTACCCGCAGCATCAAAATCGACGTTGTTCAGTGTTTGACTACCCGAAATAGTGAGTGTAAGTCCAAACACAACCGTGGAATTATTTGTGGTTACATCTAAGGTACCTGTCGTATAAGTCCAGTTACCCCTCGCCGTTATGAGCGAAGGGAAAGTGAGGGTTCCTGAAGTCTTATTGATCGTCACAGCGGGAAAACTTCCCTGATAGATTACACCCGTTGAACTGATATTTTGCGCTCCAGTACCATTGATAAGTATTATTGCGCTTCCGCCACCACCAACTCCGGTATTGTTATCGATGATATTCCCCTGCACTGCGATTGTTCCAGTGTTCAATGTGATATTGAAGGCGCCATTCTCCATATCCAGGGTATTTGTCGCAGTAATGGTTGTACCTGCTGCAACCGTAAGCGTCATATTAGCTCCTCTGTTCAGTGTAAGATTATACACCGAAAAACTTCCGGTCATTGTAAGGGAATTGGTAATATAGGAAGTAGATGTTCCTGCATTGATTATTCCACTTGTATAAGTCACATTTTGTGCAAAAGAAATATTTCCTAATAATGAGACCGTGGATGTTGAATTGATAGTGATAATAGGTAAAAGGCTTTGATTACCTGCAATGGTAGTTCCATCTATATTTTGATTTGAGCTGCCCGCGATATTGATCGTTGCGGTACCTCCACCGGCTGCACCGGTATTGGTGAGCGTCAGGTTACCGAGCAGATTGATTGTACCGGTATTCAGTATGACATTGGCTGTTCCTGAGATCGTCATGCTGCCATTGGCTGTTATTGTTGTTCCTCCCGCAATGGTGGCTGTCAGGTTTGTATTGGCAATAAAAGAAATACTGTTGAGGGTTACGGATCCCGAAAGCGTATAGGCTCCCACGGTAGCTCTTGTAAAACAAAAATTGGATGCTCCGGGATTGATTGTTCCGGCTGTATAAGTAAAGTTATTTGCTATGCTTGGAAAATTACTCAGGTTCAGTGTGCCGCCGCTCTTGTTAATGGTGAGCTGGGGCAAAGCTCCTTGCCCTGCCGCTGCACCCCCGATGAAATTCTGAGCGCCGCTACCAGCGATATTTACCAATGCGGTTCCTCCACCACCTGTAGCCGTATTGCTGATATTGATGTCGCCATCAGCATTGACTGTACCCGTATTCAATGTCAATGAAGAGCCGCCACTTATGGTCAGTGTGTTGAGTACAGTAAGTGCTCCGGAGGTGATATTGATCACAAATCCGTTTCCTACGAATTCCAGATTATTAAAAGTCTCAGCCCCACCTGAAATCGTTTGCCCGGCAACCCGGTTAAATCTTACGGATCCATTATTATGATTGAAAGTACCTGCAGTGAATGCAGCATTGTTCTGAAATTCAAGTGTCGCGGTGGTAGAAGTGAAAACGGCAGTTCCGGTAATAGTAAATCCGCCCGCGAATGTAATATTCGCCGATCCTCCGCTAAATATGCCTCCATTGAAGGTCACTGCACCGGTTGTCGCAATTGTATTTGCACCCTGGCTGATCGTGCCGGTATAAGCTGCATTTACAGTAATAGTTGCTACAGTAACAGCCACATCAATAGTACAATTTCCCAGGCCACCTCCGTCAAAACTCACATTGTCTCCTGCAACAGGGACACTGAATCCTCCTGCACCTCCTGATACGTTCGACCAGTTGGCTGTATTGTTCCAGTTGGATGGGCCGGCTGCGACCCAAAACCTGTTGGCTGCATGTGATGAGTAAGAAAGGCTAGCAAATACCAGTAAGTATAAAAGACGGGTAAAATATTTCATTGGATATTGATTATTATAACCGAAAAAAATAAAACGATATCAGGATTTATAAGGGTTATTTATTACCGTTTGATAAGTGTAACCGATTAAAACACAGAATTTATCGTTTTATTGTGTTGCGAAAAATAGTACCATTCAAATGCCAGTTTCCAACAGGCTGAAAACCATAATTTCAATAAAATTTTATGAGCCGGTGATGTTCTAATTTGAGAAACAATTCCGGAAATGGGAATAATTCCCTTTTATAAGTATGAGTTCTGCTGGGAAAAGGTTTATAAGTTAATAGCCTGTGAGAACGGAGGCGTAAGGGCAATCGATCTTTAATTCAAACGAAGGATCGTTAAAAAATATTGTTCATGATATTTTAGAAAGATCAACCGGTAATCTTCGCATGCGCTTCCCTGTGGCAGCATAAATGGCATTGCCTAATGCAGGCGCCAAAGGAGGGAGTCCGGGTTCCCCCACGCCTTTAATGGTGGGACCTCCGTCTGCGATAATATGAACTTCTATTTCCGGCATTTCATTGATGCGAAGCATCCTGTTATTATGGAAATTGGTTTGAACAGATTTCCCGTTTTCAAACCGGATACCATCTTTTGTAGCAGCAACAAGACCCATTACAATCCCGCCTTCTACCTGTGCTTTCACATTATCTGGATTTACGACGGTTCCCAAATCAATTACAGCATAAACTTTTTCCACTTTAACTTCACCTGTTGCTTTGCTGGAAACGACTACAACCTGCCCGCACAATCCCGCAAAAAATTCATATTGTGCAATGCCTCTTCCCCAGCCCTTAGGCAAAGGTTTATCCCATTCGGATACTTCTTTCAGTTTATTTAAAACTTTTTTTGTATCCGATTCCGTTGTGAGCATTTCCAGGCGGAATGCCAGTGGATCTTTATTTGCTTTCACAGCCATTTCATCGATGAAACACTCATGCGCAAAAGCTAATGTGGAACTGGTTACAGATCTCCAGGCTGAAATTGGAATATGGAAATCAGCTAACACATAAGAATTCTTCATGTTCGGGATTTCATATTTCTGATCACTGATTCCTTCAACCATCGAATTATCTGGTTTCGTTTTATCGAAGGTTGCATTCCGACTTGCGCCCAATGATGGAGATATCACTTTATGTTGAAAAGCCACTGCTTTGCCATCATTGGAGATCGCGCCTTTCATTGCTGAAAATGTCATGGGTCTGAAAGGTCCGAGCTGTGTATCGTCCTCACGTGTCCAAATAACTTTCACGGGCTTCCCGACTGCTTTGGAGATCATGGCAGTTTCAGATGCAAAATCCGATTGCAGCCTTCTCCCAAATCCTCCGCCATTGAACATGATATTGACTTTGACACTATCTTGCGAAACTCCAAGCGTCCTTGACAATTCGTCTTTTATCAGCGAAGGTCCCTGGGAAGAGACCCACACTTCAATCGTATTGTCTTCTTTCCAGTGAGCTACGCAATTCATCGGCTCCATGCACGAATGTGAAACCATCGGTGTTTCGTAAAATGCTTCGAGTGTAAGGGGCGATTCAGCAAATGTTTTATCAAAGTCACCGCTATTGTGTACAATCAACCCTTCTGTTTTTGCAAGGTTTCTCAGCGATTGTTCATAATCGTTAGAATTGAATTTGTCGTTGCCCTGGTAATCCCATTGAACTTTTAATGCCTTTCTTCCCTGCAAAGCGGCCCAGTAATTGTCGGCCACTACAGCAATGCTATCATAATGAGTTTTTCCAAAAACCACTCTTTCTGCTTTCACGACCTGCTGTACCCCCTTGATTTTTTTTGCCTCGCTGTCGTCATAATTCAACAGTTTGCTCCCAAATACCGGGCATCTTTCCACCGAGGCATAAGCCATTCCGGGAACTTCTACATCCATTCCAAATACCGCTCTTCCTGAAACTTTTAAATTGATATCGGGACGATGTATGGATTTCCCGATTAATTTAAAATCCTTCGGATCCTTTAATACTGGCTCCTTGGGCACTTCAAGTTTCGAAGCGGATTCGGCAAGTTCACCATAAGAAATGTTTTTGCCTGAAGGTTTATGAAAAACTTTTCCGTTTTCGGCATAACATTCACCAACCGGAACATTCCACTGTTCACTGGCTGCTTTGATGAGCATCTCGCGGGCAGATGCGCCCACTTTTCGCAACATCGTATAGCTTCCCCTGACAGACGAACTTCCTCCTGAAACCTGTCTGCCGAATTCTTTTTCTCCTGATGTTTGTTTAATGCTTATCTGGTCAATTGATATTTCAAGTTCTTCAGCAATGATTGATGGAAGTGACTGATACGTCCCCTGCCCCATTTCAGGCCGGGGGTTCATGATTATAATCTTTCCTGTTTTTTCAATAATGATATACGGAGTCAGATTCACCGATTCTTCAAGACCACTCATATTGACAATCGTTGCGCCCTTCTCTCCACTGGAATAAAAACCCAATATAAATGCAGTTCCGCTGAGCCCCGTCATTTTAAGGAAACTGCGACGATCGAGTTTGGCAGTTGCAGGCATGATTAATATTTTTTCAATGGATGATTAAAATGCTTTTTTAGTTTCTGTGGCCATCAGTTCAGATGCACGATGAATGGCTTTGCGAATGCGCTGGTATGTCCCACAGCGGCAAATATTTCCCTGCATGCCAATATCAATCGCTGCATCATCGGGCTTGGGATTTTTTTTGAGAAGAGCCACAGCCGACATAATCTGGCCTGAATGACAATAACCACACTGTGGAACCTGCATCTCTATCCAGGCTTTCTGAACAGGGTGATCTATGTTCGTAGAGATCCCTTCAATGGTAGTTATTTTATGACCTGCCATGGCAGATACCGGAAGGGTGCAGGACCGGACTGGATTCCCATCCATATGAACCGTGCAGGCTCCGCATTGAGCTATGCCACAGCCGAATTTTGTTCCTTTTAAACCCACGAAATCACGTATGACCCAGAGCAGTGGCATTTGTGGATCAACGTCTACTGAATAAGAATGATCATTGATCATTAAGTTGTAGGAAGCCATTGGAAAAAATTTAATGGTTTGATTTGGGAGACGGTCAGGAATAACAATATAAAATTACCAACTTTTTAAATCTATCAGGAACAATTGCCTGGTTTTTTTATAGGCGGAGGAATTAAAAATTATTCTTAACTGTTTCCCTGTCAGGGACTATTAACGACTCATATGCTATAACATTCTTTCTCAGCAATCAAAAATTGCTGGGCTTTTCATTGTGCAAATCCTATTTCCCGGACAAAATTTTGACTCTCACAATCAGGTTCCTTATGATGAATCATTTTGCAATATCACCTGGTTTTACAAACTCTGAGGATCAATCCAAAAATCTTGTTTTATGGAACCAACAAAAACATCAGGCAAAGAAAAAAATATTGACCTGATCTGGTACAGGATCAAAAGACATAAGGGAGCAACAATACTATCCATTATGCTTGCACTATTTTTTACTTATTTACTTTATTATTTTGTGGGTAGGGCCTACCCGGATTTTAGACCATTTGGAAAATTGTTTGGCAAGGTTTCATCCCAAATGCATGATCAGCATTATACCTTTTATTCAGGTGAACCGGGAAGCGTG
>DATJWE010000135.1:0-7937 GCA_035501475.1 Puia sp.
TATTTTTATAACTTTAAAACAAACTGGTAGCTGGTGGTGGTTGGTGTTTTTGTGGGCTTTTTTCATCTCGTATGCACAGGTATATGTTGGCGTTCATTATCCGTTAGATGTTACCTGCGGCGCTATACTGGGTTGTGGCATCGGTTATGCTATGAATACTTTTTTTCAGAAACAATTTGGTTCGCTCAGCTTAAAATAAATCAGCACAAATGCTTGAAATCGTTATTCTGCTTTGTTTGATTTTTGGAAACGGCTTATTTGTGATGGCAGAGATCGCGCTGGTCTCAGCAAGGAAAACCAGACTTGAACATCTTGCCGAAAAAGGCGATTTCAAGGCGAAAGCTGCATTGGAGCTTACTGAGAGCCCGGAATTGTTTTTATCCACGGCGCAGGTAGGTATTACGCTGATCGCAATTCTAACGGGGTTGTATACCGGAGAAAAATTCAGCGCAGACCTTAAACCTTATATACAGAAAATACATTTTCTTAAGCCTTATGCCGCCGGTATCTCCACTTCACTGATTGTAATTGTCGTCACATTTTTGTCCATTATTTTCGGTGAACTCATTCCAAAACGCATTGGATTGCTGAGAGCAGAGCAGATAGCCCGAATCGTTGCCAGGCCTATGCAATGGCTTTCACGCATTGGGTATCCCATTGTCGCCTTGCTCAATGGTACCAGCAATTTATTTTTTGTCATCTTCCCTATCAAACCGTCCAGACAGAGTAATGTCACAGAAGATGAAATCAAAGCTATCATCAGTGAAGGTACTGAACAAGGTACCATTCAGGAGGAAGAACAGGAAATTATTGAAAGAGTTTTCCATCTCGGCGATCGAAACATCACTTCCCTCATGACTCACCGCAGCGATATTATCTGGTTTGACCTGAATGAGAATGAGCAAATGATCAAAGAAAAAATTGTACATGAACCTCATTCTGTATATCCCGTCTGCGACGGGCAAATTGATAATATCAAAGGAATGGTGTCCATCAAGGATCTCTATGTAGCAGATGATTCCATATCATTTAAAAACCTAATGACGCCTGCTTTATATGTGCCGGAAAATAACACTGCTTACCAGGTGCTTGAAAAATTTAAGCAAACAAAAAACCACAGCTGCTGTATCGTGGATGAATACGGCAGTTTACTGGGTATTATCACATTGAACGATATCCTGGAGGCTATTATCGGCGATATGCCTCAACCTGATATTACAGATTATGAAATCAAAAAAAGAGAAGATGGTAGTTTTTTGGTTGATGGACAGATCCCTTTTTATGATTTTCTGTCTCATTTTAATAAAACTGAATGGATGAATGAAGGGGAACATGAATTCGATACTCTTGCTGGATTTATCTTGCATCAACTCGAACATATTCCATACACAGGTGAAAAAATGGAATGGAAGGGATTTAAGTTTGAAATCATGGATATGGATGCGCAGCGAATTGATAAAGTGCTTGTGTCAGTGAGTCCGAAAATTGAACGGGACATGCTTGAGGAATAAGCTTTTCAGAACTCAAACGAAGCATGAATATCCGGCCTGCTCAATTTTGTGCTTTGAGTGTTCCCATTGACAGTCACATGGATGATATTAATCTGGCTATCGAAGGATTGATATAAAAGATCACTCGTAATCTCTATTTTTTTCAATGAAGAAACCTGGTTAACCTGGAAATAACTCCAGGTCGCTTCATTTTCTTTTTCACTTCCAATGAACTGCATGCTAACCGCCCTGCCATCAACCTTCAGCTGAAGATGACGGGGAATATAATCGGCAATAAGTTTATCCGTATTGCTCTTCTCCTTTTGATCGGATAAATCAATTTTTGTTTTTGCCTGTTGTTCCAGTGTCTTTTCAAAATCATCAGTAAATATCTTGCAACTGACTTCTAAAATCTGATCCTTTGCATTGTGATTGATCTCAATGACACTGACATAAAAGGGGTGAAATCTCACAGAGTCATTCGTCTTCGCGGTTAATAAGCAGGGCAGGATTGCTATATACACCCATCTGTATAATAGGATAACCATTAAAAAATTAAATTTTAAGAAATCAAAAGTCTGAATAATTTTGGACTGTTCCACAAGGCATGCAAGACTTTAACCTTTACTTCAGGCTCGGCACTGAACATATTCTCACATGGGAGGCTATGGATCACATTTTATTTGTGACAGCGCTCTGCCTTCGATACCTGGTCAGGGATTGGAAAAAAGTGGTTGTACTCGTTACTGCATTCACGATTGGGCATTCGCTTACACTGGCATTAAGCGCTGCCGGCTATGTTCAGTTTCCAAGAAACTGGATTGAATTCCTGATTCCGATCACAATTCTCGCTACTGCAATGAATAATCTGCTCCAAAGGCCACAACAGATGATGCACCCCTCGAAACTCCCCGTGATTTATTTTTTTGCATTATTCTTTGGGTTGATTCACGGATTGGCCTATGCTAATACCTTTCTCAGCCTCGAAGGAAAAAAAGGACTGGTGGTTCACTTATTGGCATTTAATCTGGGCATCGAAGCAGCGCAACTCCTTGTTGTAGCTGCAGCACTTTTACTGTCTTTCGTGTTTGTGGAATTATTAAAAATTTCAAGGCTCTGGTGGATTCGCATAATCTCAATAATTATCATGGCCGCTTCACTCAAAATGGCATTTGAAAGGATGCCGGTAAATAAATAATAAGTACATGAAAAAGTTACTATTCGCTTTACTGAGCCTGTTGACTTTATCAATGTCGGCACAAGACATTCAAAATAATCCAGGCTCCAATCATGGCAATAAATTCGAACAGTTGGGAACTATTTTGCCCACTCCGAATGAATACCGTACTGCAAGCGGTGCACCCGGACCAAAATACTGGCAACAGCGTTGCGACTACGATATCAAATGCGATCTTGATGAAGAAAAACTTCGGTTATCCGGTTCCGAGACCGTCACTTATTATAATAACTCGCCCGATCTGTTAACCTATCTCTGGTTGCAGCTCGACGAAAACCAGCACAGTTCAAAAAATAACGCAGATTATCAAAGTGGAAGCAAGGCTCAGGATATCATGAGTGATCAGGCTATCAGTACACTGGAAAACGGAAATATGTCAGATGATTTCGGAGTGAATATTGTCAGGGTAACAGATGCATTGGGCAAGTCAATCACCTACCATATCAACAAAACGATGATGCGCGTGGAATTACCCATGACATTGAAACCCGGTCAAAAATTTGTTTTTAAAATTGACTGGAACTACCGCATCTCTGACCGCCAGAAGCAGGGCGGACGCGGTGGATATGAATATTTCCCTGAAGATGGTAATTATCTTTTCACTATGACCCAATGGTACCCGCGCCTTTGCGTATACAGCGATTTTCAGGGATGGCAAAATCATCAGTTCACCGGGCGGGGAGAATTTGCTTTAACCTTCGGAAATTTCAAAGTGCAGATGACAGTCCCTGCAGATCATGTCATTGGCGCTACGGGCGAATGCCAAAACTATCAACAGGTCCTGTCTCCGGCCCAGTTCGCACGCTGGCAAACCGCGCAGAATGTGAAAGAGCCCATTGAGATTGTAACGCTAAATGAAGCAAAAGCCGCTGAGAAAAACAAAAAGAGCCAGAAAAAAACCTGGATATTCAAAGCTGATAACGTGCGTGATTTCGCCTGGGGATCAAGCAGGAAATTTATCTGGGATGCCATGCCCGCTTACGTGGAAGGCAAAAAAGTCATGTGCATGAGTTATTATCCAAAAGAATCGTATACGTTATACAGGAGATTTTCAACCAGGGTAGTAGCACATACTATCAAGACCTATTCTCATTTTACCATTCCCTATCCTTATCCCGTTGCCCAAAGCGTCGAGGCCTCTAACGGAATGGAATATCCGATGATTTGCTTCAACTTCGGCCGGACCGAAAAAGACGGAACCTATAGTGAGGCCACCAAATACGGCATGCTGGGTGTCGTCATCCATGAGGTCGGGCATAATTTTTTCCCGATGATCGTCAACAGTGATGAGCGCCAGTGGACCTGGATGGATGAAGGGCTCAACACTTTCTGTGAATATCTCACTGAAGAATTGTACGATAATAAATTCCCCGTGAGGCGCGGACCTGCTTACCTGATCACGGATTACATGAAATTGCCAAAGGATCAGCTCGAACCAATCATGACAAATTCTGAAGATATTGTTCAGTTTGGTCCGAATGCTTATTCAAAACCAGCTACTGCATTAAATATTTTACGTGAAACCGTAATGGGCCGCGAATTATTCGACTATGCATTTAAGGAATATGCCAGACGATGGGCCTTCAAACATCCCACACCTGCCGATTTCTTCCGGACAATGAATGATGCGAGCGGAGAAAATCTGGACTGGTTCTGGAGAGGATGGTTTTATGGAATTGACCCTGTTGATATTTCTCTTGATAGTGTAAAATGGTACAAGGTCGATGTGAACAATCCTCCTGCTAAAGTTGATTCTGTTTCCATGCAAAAACTGGCTGGTCCGAGGGTAAATAGTTATGAAGATATTTCCAAGGTGAGGAACAGGGAAGATAAAAAAATTACTTTTCTTACTGATGCGGATACAACCCTCCGCGATTTTTATTGGAAATATGACCGGGGAATCATTCCTTACGATACTTCAAAATTCGAACAGCACACTGAAAGATATACTGACCCGATCGATGAGGACACTAAGCAGAAACTGGCCGGTAAAAATATTTACGAATTGCAATTAAGCAACAAAGGCGGATTGGTGATGCCGGTTATTATCGAATGGACTTACAAAGATGGCACCAAGGAAATTGACCGCATTCCAGCGCAGGTTTGGCGGCTCAACGAAGCCAAACTCACCAAAACATTTGTCAAGGACAAAGAAGTGGCTTCCATCAAACTTGATCCGATGCGTGAAACAGCAGATATCAACGAAAACAATAATTCCTGGCCAAAACTGGCAGAACCGAGCAGAATACAAACATTTAAGGCCAGGCAGCAACAGCAGCGGGCAACACCGAACGCAAACAACCCAATGCAAAAGGCAGCAGAAAAAGACAAGCGGGCGTTCTGAAGAAATATTTATTAGTCAAATAAATGGGTCGGATCAATCACAAACTGATCCAACCCATTATTTTTCCTTTTTATCAAATTTCTGATTTGGTTCTTTTTTTTGCAGTTTCAATCGCCCGGCTTCTTTCAGCTGCTGATTGATCAGCCATTCTATCTGCCCATTCACGCTGCGAAAATCATCCGAAGCCCATTTTTCCATGGCCTTGTAAACATCCTCATCTATCCTGAGTACAAAACTTTTTTTGTTAGCCATCACAAAATCGGGATCGGTTATTGATACAAAGTACCTGTATTCAGTACAGGAGTGGCTGCCTTTTCACCACATAATACTACCATCAGGTTGCTCACCATCGCAGCTTTGCGCTCTTCGTCCAGTGATACAATCTGCTTTCTGCTCAATTGCTCCAGCGCGAGTTCGACCATGCTTACTGCTCCTTCCACAATTTTGAACCGGGCGGCCACGATTGCAGTCGCCTGTTGGCGCTGCAGCATGGCTCCGGCAATTTCTGCGGCATAAGCAAGATGGCTGATCCTCGCTTCTTTGACAATGATACCGGCAGCGGCTAACCGCTCATTCAGTTCAGATTCCAGCAAGGCAGTGACTTTGTCACCACCATCCCGCAAAGTCACTCCGGCATGTTCATCTTCCAACTGGTCATAAGGACAGGTCATGGCGAGGTGCCGCACAGCAGATTCGCTCTGTATTTTCACATATTGATCATAGTTAGTCACTTCAAAAGTGGCTTTGTAGGTATTTTGTACCTGCCAGACGATCACCGCTGCAATCTCGATGGGATTTCCCATTTTGTCATTCACCTTGAGCTTTGCACTTTCAAAATTATTCGCGCGCAATGAAACCCGCTGCTTCCGGTACAATGGGTTGACAAATAACAACCCGTTTTCCTTGACTGTGCCAATATACTTACCAAAAAAAGTACAGACAACGGATTGGTTGGGGTTGACTATCGTGAGCCCTTTAAAAAGAAAAACTCCCACCAATACCAATAACATTCCGAGAAGTAACCGGAGGAGACTATCCCCACCCTGCCCGGTATTCAGCAAAACAACAATTCCAGAGATAAAACTTACCAGTGCCAGGATAAGCGCGACGAATCCGGAAATCGGTTTGAGTATTTTTTCCATAAATTATTTTGATATTATTTTGATATCAAAATTAATCAAACTAATAAAATGGCCAAATTTTTTTGGGAACACAGATTTTTACGAATTACGGGGATTACACAAACTAAACAGATAATGCAGATTGTACAGATAAAAAGGCAAAGACTATAACAGCAGCTATAAAATTAATCAGTAACCTGTAGCTCCGTCTCTTACTTTTATTTTCTTCTTGCCGGAATTCTTTTTTTCATAATCCTGCACCTCCTTGGGCTTCACCATGGATTTTGTGGTGGCTGTAGTAGAGTCCTGTGAAATTGAATGCGGAGTTTCCAGCTTACCCAAAGTATAGGTTTCGGTTTTATAAATCATTCCGGTCGTGGGATCGTAATATTTCCATTGACCGTGCTTGATGGCTGCCCCCTCATTTTTTACAATCACGGTATGAAATTGATTGAGATGATCGAGGTCTTCTATTTCCAGTGTGTCGTAAAGTTTATCGGGGTTCATGGCGCGCCATGATTCTTCCCTGATTAATTCCCCCGAAGCATTAAAATACTGGCAAATCGCATCTTTATATCCCCATCTGTAGTTTTCCAGTCCGATAAGATCACCATTCAGGCTGTATATTCGCCAGGTTCCCTCCTTCCGGTTATTCAGAAATACTCCTTCTTCCTCGTATCCGGGTTCACCGCGGATCTCATCGACATGATTGACCCATTTTCCCTGCTTCATGTCCTTATTATCGACCTTATTCAGTGTATCACCCTTTACTCCTATGACATAACTCTTCAACTGTCCGTAACCTGAAAAGGAAATCAGTAACAACAGGAAAAGAAGATAACGCATGTTCGTCCGTTTAGCTATACTATTAACGAAAATCATTCCAATTTATGCTGCAAAGATACGCACCCCAGCCTCTACGAACTGCCTTATATTTGCACCTCAACTGACAATATGAAAATATTTCCAGCCCTCATTTTGATGTTATTGATTATCGGATCATCAGCAGCACAGAAAATGTCTGTTACCCAGATGAAAGAGGAATTGGAAAAATCACCCAATTCTCCTTTGTATGTCAAACAGGTATTAAAGAAAAAGTTTAAGATCGATACCATTGTTGTTACAAGAACATCTTATTTCAATAGCTTGGCTGACAGTCTCGCGTACAAAGGCCAGATTAAAAAAGTGTACGGGCCTTATGATCAAAAGGGCAGCAAATTTCTTGTGCAGGTACTCGCCAAAGCGCCGGCAACTTTTTACAGGCTTAGCCAGATATTTATCGATACGAGTGTGTTTAGTCACAAATTTGCAGACTCACTGGGGAATGTCATTCTTTCAAAAATAAAAAACGGAGCTGACACATTTGAACATATGGCTCAAACCTATTCAATGGGAGGTGAAGGAAGAACACAGGGCGATTTGGGCTGGGTGGCGCAGGGTGTATTACTCCCTCAAATAGAAAAAGAGCTGGTTCACCGGAAAAAAGGAGAAGTGTTCATGCTCTGGAGCAGTAATGGACTGCATATTATCAAAAAAACGGAAGAGCCAAAACAGGACACGGGATTCGGGTTGATGATGAGGGTGTTCTTATGAATTGATTGTCGACAAATGATTGAGAATATAAAAATACATCAACTGTAATAATTAAGTTGCCTGCAATTCTTCAACAATCAATAATGAACCAAGCGATTTTACGTGATTTCGGTCAGCCGGATTGAAACGCACACCCAACATTTGCAATTCTG
>DATJWE010000136.1:0-5334 GCA_035501475.1 Puia sp.
ATCGGATAATAAAATATTCAGCTATACTCATCAAATCCCGCTCCGGCGGGATTTTTGTTTAGTGCACATTTCAGCAAGAGCCCGTAAATAAAATAAATTTATTTTTGAAAAAAAATAAATGAGCAAGGAAGAAAAATTCATGCTCGAAGCAATACGTCTTTCCGAAAGAGGAATGGAACAAAACCAGGGAGGACCTTTTGGCTGTATAATCACGTTGGGAGATGAAATTGTAGGACAGGGGTGGAACCAGGTAATTGTGAACGATGATCCAACAGCGCATGCTGAAATAGTAGCTATCCGTGATGCCTGTAAAAAACTCAGGCATTTTCACCTGCACGATTGCGAATTGTATGCATCCTGCGAACCCTGTCCGATGTGTCTCAGCGCCATATACTGGGCGCAAATTAAAACAGTTTATTTTGCAAACACCAGGCAGGACGCCGCTGCAATAGGCTTTAATGATTCATTTATTTATGATGAATTAAAACTGTCGGATGAACATCGCACAATCAAAATGATTGCGATTGGCCGAAATGATGCACAAAAAGTATTTCAGGTGTGGAAGGAAAAAGGAGACAAGACGCTTTATTAATGCATGCATGAATTGAAACTCTTTGTATCTTATCCCAGGATTCATTCAATCCCCTCATTCATATCACTATGCAAAGACGGAAATTTCTCAGGAATACGGTTGGAGCCAGCCTTGCACTTCACCCGGTTTTAAAATTGTGGAATAGGGATTCATCCGGTTTTGTAAAAGATACTAAGGTTGCGAATAATTATATTACTTCCGGTCCTCCAACGCCGCTCACTATTTATAATAACTGGTCATCTTACGATGAATTATCAGACAATGCACCACTTACTGAAGAATTAGCCATGCGTGAATTGAATGAAGTAATTCGCCTGAAAAAAAACGGAGTACAGTTTGATTATTATATGATGGATGCGTTTTGGTTTGATAAAATGGGCGGCTACCGTGTCTGGCACAAAGAACATTGGCCCAATGGTCCTGACAGGTGGCTGAATGCCTGTAAAGAAAATAACATCAAGCCGGGTATGTGGTTTTCAACCAATCTCATCGCCACGAGAAGCGGCCGTTTCCTTGAAGTCATTCCCGAATGGAAGGATTCTCTCGCTACTGATCCTAATATTATGTGTCTGTTCAGTGGCGGCTATTTAAATCACCTGGGCCAAACACTACAATTATGGTACAACAAGGGAGTTCGTGCATTCAAATTCGACTTTGCCTATTTTGAAGCCACTACCGAAGCAGCCAAACAGGCACACCTACCCGAAGTTATCGAAGAGATGAATAAGCTGGCTTTAATGGATATGCTGAAACAATTCAGGGTAAGAAATCCGGATGTACTCATTACCGGATACAACGGATTTGGGGGTGATATGGACAACACCTATGCTCCATTTAAAAAGACTGTTGACCCGAGATGGCTTGAAGTTTTTGATACTATTTATTGTGGAGATCCAAGATTCGCCGATGTACCTGCCATGAATATCTGGCGCGCCCAGGATATTTATTCTGATCATATGGTCAGGCAATTTGAATTTAACGGCCTTCCCTTGCGAAGAATTGACAATTGCGGTTTTATGACCGGCAAAACCGGTACCTGCTATTACAGAGCCGATCATGCATGGAAGGGCATGCTGATCCTGGAACTTGCGCGAGGAGGATGGGTGAATGTCTATCATGGCAATATGGAATTAATCAACGACAGGGATGCACAATGGTTCTCGAAAACGCAAAGCATGTTTCATAATCTGCAACAATATGGCTTATGGAGCACTTTTGGTGGGATTCCCGGGAATGCAAAACCATATGGATTCAAAGCAGAAGGAATAAACGGAACGGTTGTGACGCTTGTTAATCCTTCCCAATCCATTGCTACAATTGAACTGCCTGTCAATAAGTATACAAAAGCAGTGGTTCTGTTTGCTGACGGCGGCTTCAAACCAATCATCAGCGACAAGATTGCCACACTAGGACCTGAACAACTTGTTGTAGCAGGTTTTGATGAATATGCCGGGGAAAAATATAATCTCGGTACAGATAATTCGATCCGGATCCCCTTAACGATAGATAAAATTCAGGCCGATTTCAAAAAAACAGGTAATAACAATATTGAATCGCAAATAAAAGCCCCAACGGGAAAGGACATACGCATTTTATTGCAGCAGTTTGATAACTGGGGTTTCCCCTATCGCTCCTGGGGCGGAGCTCCACCTGATGGAAAAAAGATGAATGAATTTTTGAAAATAGAAGTCACGCAGAATGGCAAGCCAGTTCCCATGCAAATCCAATACGATAAAATGATCTGGAGCGGGTTGTCCTGGGGTGCAGCAGAGATTAAGGCGAATGATATCAATCCTGCATTACCGCTCTCTATCCAATGCAAAACGACTGAAACCGTCAGCCTTGAATTGAAGGCCGAAGTGTACGCAGTGAAATATGCGGATTAAGTTTGGAATATTTACATGAGATCATCTACAAATATGGCAATCACTGTATAAATTTGTTTACAGTTCAATGAAGTAATTTTCATTTCCCTATTTTCACATCTTTACATCAATTAATGATATGATAGAAACTAAAGCATTTGCCGCTTTTAATGATCATGACCCTTTATCACCATTCCAATTCAACCGGAGAAAAGCGGGTCCGGCTGATGTACAAATAGAAATTTTGTATTGTGGTGTTTGTCATAGTGATCTGCATCAGGTGCGTAATGAATGGGGGGGATCGATATATCCGATGGTGCCCGGGCATGAGATCGTTGGCCGGGTGGTCAAAACCGGTAAGAAAGTGAAGAAATTCAAAAAAGGTGATTTGGCCGGAGTGGGCGTGATCGTGGATTCATGTAAAAAATGCAAACCCTGCAAAAAAAATCTTGAGCAATATTGTAAGGAGGGAGCTACCGGGACTTATAATGCAATTGAACGCGACGGCAAAACTCTTTCGCAGGGAGGTTATTCTACACAGATAGTAACCAATGAACGTTATGTACATGCTATTTCCAAGAAACTTGATTTGAAAGCAGTCGCGCCTTTGTTATGCGCAGGCATTACAACCTATTCGCCTTTGCGCTACATTGGCGTCGGAAAAGGAACAAAGGTTGCAGTTATTGGTTTGGGTGGACTGGGACATATAGGAGTAAAATTTGCGGTTTCTTTTGGGGCAGAGGTAACGGTTATCAGTACTTCCAAGTCAAAACAAGCTGATGCAAAAAAATTAGGCGCTCATCGTTTCCTGCTGTCAACAGATGAAAAACAAATGAAACGCCATGACAGCTATTTTGATGTCATCCTCAACACGGTTTCAGCGAACCACGATTATGAAAAATATCTTGATCTGCTGACAATGAATGGCAAAATGATCATTGTAGGTTTGCCTCCCCAGGATCCTAAAGTAAAAGTTTTTGCATTGTCAAAAAACAGGAGAAGCATTATAGGATCAATGACCGGAGGAATGAAAGAGACACAGAAAATGCTGGATTACTGTGCTAAAAAAAATATCGTAGCCGATGTGGAAGTCATTCCAATGCAGAAAATCAACGAAGCCTATGAGAGAATGATAAAAGGAGATGTTCACTACCGCTTTGTCATAGATATGGCCTCAATAAAATAGATAATCAAAATTGTTCCCCCTCACTGTGTGATATAATGATAAATCATGGCTGAGACAGAAGCCATGGCTTTTACTGCAGTTTCATCATTGTCCAGGTTTTTAGAAAGAATAACCAGCACATATTTGCGACCGTCCGGAAGAAAAACAATTCCTGAATCATGATGAACACCGGTGAAAGACCCTGTTTTATGAGCCACTTTTACATTGGGAGGCAGCCCCGCAGGAATTACTTCATTGAAATGCTGGTTGAGCAAAATTTTAATCATATCTGCACAGACAGTAGAATTTATTATTTCACCCTTAGCCATTTTTTCAAAAATCAACATCAGGTCATAGGCAGTCACCATATTATTCATCCCTTTGTCATAAGCCTTATTGTCTTCAACACCACGAAGCACTTGTATATCTTTAGCACCGAGTTCACGCATGGTTGCCGTTACATTTCTCGCATCCACGAGTTCTATCAATAAGTTTGTTGCCAGGTTACTGCTTAAAGTAATCATGCGATAAGCCAGGTAGCTGACCGGAAGTTCCTGGCCGATATGCTTGTACAGATCGGTGTCGCCATCGTCTGCTGGATTCAGACTAAACATGCTGCTATCGGCAATACTCCTGAATTCATTTTTGATAAGAATTGGATCTGTCAAATAGAACCGGCCTGCATAAGCCTGTTTGAACAATTCAATAAGGACAGGAGTCTTCATGGTGCTCGCGGCATGAAAAAGTTCATGTTCATTGATGAATAGTTCGTCATCATTGAAAAGGTTTTTAAACGCCAGTGCGAAATTTCCTTTGTGATGGCTTAAAGTATCTGTGATCTCCTTTTTGAGATCATTCATGGAGATCTTAGCCTGGCCGGCTACCAGTGTAAATAACAGGAATGCCAAAACGAACATGAAGAAGCGGCGGCTCATCAACAGAAAGATTTATTTCTAAAATTAGAAAATGTGGCTCTATTTATACTGCTTTATTAATAACAATTCCGTTTCGTATATTTATTTTAACTTAATTTTCTTCAAAACCTCTGTATATGGATTATCTCGCGCAAGGTAAAAGCATTCGCCAGCAGGTAGGACGGAAGGAACATGCAGAATTCAAACTCAACAAGACCCGTCCATCGGTGGCAGATATGATCAAAGCGTCTGACCATGACCGTTTGCCTAAACTGATTCCGGTGAGGCATGAAAGAATGTCTATATCTCCATTCAGTTTTTACCGGGGTACAGCAGGTATCATGGCCTATGATCTGTCCACACTTCCCCGTACAAATATTATGGTTCAGGCAATGGGTGACTGCCATCTCATGAATTTCGGAGGATTCGCCACTCCGGAAAGAACACTGGTATTTGATGCCAACGATTTCGATGAGACCCTGCCGGCCAGCTGGGAATGGGATTTGAAAAGACTTGCGACGAGTTTTGTATTGGCTGGACGACACAACAAACTGAAGGAGCGGGATGCAAGGGAACTCGCGTTTATCGTTTCCCAATCATACAGGAATCATCTGATCGAATTTGAGAAATTGAATACGCTTGATCTCTGGTATATGAAATTCGATCTTCAGACGCTTCGCGAAAAATCGAAAAGCACAGAGACCCGACAGATGCTCCAGAATGAAATCCTGCAGGCACAAAAACAAAACGTTGAAAAAATATTATATAAAACGACAAAAAACGTTTCAGGAAATTTTG
>DATJWE010000137.1:0-7016 GCA_035501475.1 Puia sp.
ACCCGGTCATCTTTTTCACGACCTTTTTTTACATCGACCCACTTCGCTTTGCCGTCCGTTATTTTGACAACAAATAATTTCTCTGTGGAATTCACCAGCGCTGTTTTTGGCACTACGAAGCTGCTGTCCATTGCGGGTAAAGGCAAACTCACTTCGGCAACCATTCCGGGAAGCAGCTTCTTATCTTCATTATTTACGTCCATTTCAATTCTTTCAGCTCGCAATTTATCATCCAGCGCACCCGCAAGTCGAGCCACTGTTGCCGAAAATTTGCTTTCCGGAAGTGCATTGACTGTAAAACCAATATTGACCTTATTATTCAGATAACTCGTATATGCTTCTGGAACTGAAACAACCAGCCTCAATTTTTTTTGTTGTTGCAAAGTGAATAGCGGATTCTCCGAGCCCTTTCCTGCAGGCCCGACATATGCTCCCGCATTTACATTTCTCGAGCTGATAACACCGCTGAAAGGGGCGCGTATCTCTAAATAGTTTTTTGTGTCGATGATCTCTTTATAAGCAGATTTCGCAGCTTCCAGCTGAGCAGAATCAGAATTTTTTTTCTGCTGTGCCTGGTCTATATCATTTTGCGAAACGGTTCCCGGTGTCAAGCTTGTCTCGTACAGCCGATCATAATTGGCCTTGCTGGCGATATATATGGCCTCCTGTGATTTTAGTCTGGAAGCAGCGGCGTCTGCTTGTGCATCCAGCTCGGGGGCTTCCATCGTAATCAATAACTGACCGGTACTGACTTCCGAACCCACATCGACATAAAGCTTTTTTACAAAGCTGTTGACCTTGGCATAAAGATCCACTTCCTGGTATGCGATCAATTCACCTGGAATACGCATCAGTGAAGCAAGCTTTTCTTTTTTTGCAGCAAAAATTTCAACAGCCGGAGGATCTGCGACAGTTTTTTCTTCCGCAGCCTTATTGGCTGAGGTAGAGCATCCGCCTACACAACCGGCAACCAGGATAGTACAAAGAATAAATCTTACCTGTAAACACTTATTTTTTATCAGATGCATACAAAGACGGTATATAATGTTTGCTTTCTTTATCTTCCGGATCTAATGATATGGATTGGGTTGAGGCGCGTCCCTGCACCCAGGCAAATACGAGTGGCAAAATAAATAAAGCTGCAAAAGTAGAAGCAATCAATCCGCCGATTACTGCACGTCCTAACGGTGATGCCTGATCGCCGCCCTCCGTGATGCCTGCTGCCATAGGTATCATGCCCACTACCATGGCCAGTGTAGTCATGAGTATCGGCCGGATGCGAAGAGCAGCAGCTTCCCTTGCTGATTCCAGGGCATTCCCATTATGCATGCGCAGGTGCTCTGCATTGGTGATTAATAAAACGGAATTGGCAATGGAAACCCCAACCGACATGATCATTCCCATATAAGATTGCAGATTCAGGGTAGAGCCTGTAAATTTCAACATTAGCAAGGAACCAAGCAATACGGCAGGTACAGTCGACAGCACAACCAGAGAAACCTTGAAGGACTGAAAATTTGCAGCAAGCATCAGGAAAATCACAATCACAGCAGTAATAAGCCCTGTCTGCAAATTGCTCAGTGTGTCTGTCAGCACTTCACTCAAACCCTTCGTTTCTATAGTCAACCCTTTCGGAAGTTCACCCAGGGATGCAATCGCTGCACCTACATCTTTGCTGGCTGTTCCCAAATCCATTTTGTGCAGATTGGCTGTGACCGACAGTTCCGGGATGGCCCCGATATTATCATCTTCGCCATACGCAGTATCCTGCTGAATCGTGGCAACATCTCTCAAAACCGGCCTGCCTGCGTTTTTTAATAGGGGTATTTCATTAATTTCATTAATACTGGTCATTTTGTTTTCCGGCACTTCGACCTGCACATTATAGCTGAGCCCTATTTTTTCATCCATCCAGATATTTTTTTCCGTGAACCTGGAAGAAGAAGTCGAGGCTGTAAGAGAACGAGAAATATCAGATGCATCAACGCCCAGTTGGGCTGCCCGAACGCGATCAATATTTATCCTGATTTCCGGATATTTAATCGGCTGTCCTATTTGCACGTCTCGCAGATAACTGATCTGATTCAGTTTGTCGATAACTTTATTCGCGTATTCTTCGTTCAGCTTTTTATTTTTACTTGAAACTTTAATTTCAATTGGCGTAGGCGAGCCCTGGCTGAGTATTTTATCCGTTAGTTCGATGGGTTCAAAAGACAATCGCAGGTCCGGAACGGTTTCTTTTATTTTTTTCCTGAACCGTTCTTTCAAATCATCAAGATTCTCTTTATACTTTTCATTTAACTGCACCTGCAGCACCGCTTCCTGTGGGCCGCTCATGAACAAATAAAGTGGACTTGTAGAAAACTGAGCAGGATGCGTTCCTACAAATGCCGACGTGACTTTGATATTATCCCTGCCCACTAATTCCTCCAATACATTCAGGGTTTCAAGCAGTTTTCCTTCGGTTCTTTCCATTCTCGTCCCATCCGGTGCACGCAACCGCACCTGGAACTGGCCGGAATTTACTTTGGGGAGCACATCCCGCCCGATATTCATTAATAAAAAAAACACAGCCCCTGTAATCAAAAGTACATAAGCGACGGTTATCGGTTTCCTGTACGGTAAAATCCTGTCCAGGAATCGTAAAAATCTTGCCCTGAATTTTTCAAATCGCGTCAGTTGAGCATTGCCGTTAGCCTTCTTTTCGATGAGCATTTTTTTCTGATCCCAGGTATCCTGCTCACTGGCGGCTAACCCGGAAGCTGCATATTCTTCTGCGTCACTCATTTCTTTCCCATGATGCCCTTTCATCAGCCAGTTGGACATAATGGGAACAAAGGTCTGAGCCAGCAGATAAGAAATGATCATGGAAAAAGCAATGGACATAGCGAGTGGCAAAAACAGTGAACCGGGTATTCCTTTCATCGTAAATGCCGGGGCAAAAACAGCCAGGATACAGAGCAGAATGAGCAATTTGGGGAATGCAATTTCCTTACAGGCATCCCACACTGCCAGCGCCTTCGGCTTTCCCATATCCAAATGCTGATGAATATTTTCGATTGTTACAGTGGATTCATCAACCAAAATACCTATTGCAAGCGCTAGCCCGCTTAATGTCATGATGTTGATGGTTTGATTGAATAAGGTTAAGAACAACACACCTGAAATAATCGATGTCGGAATCGTCAGTATGACGATCAGGGATCCGCGAAGATCTCCGAGAAACAACAATACCATCAGACCGGTAAGCAGCGCCCCAATAATGCCTTCAATCAACAAACTTTTTACTGCATTGATTACGTATACCGACTGGTCAAATTCATAAGACAGTTTTACATCGTCAGGCAACAGACCCTGAAACCGGGGAATCGCTTTTTTTAAACTCTGTACCACTTCCCAGGTAGAAGCATCGGCCGATTTAGTAACCGGTAAGTAAACCGAACGTTTGCCATTCACGAGCGCGTATCCGGTCGCAATATCAGCCCCATCTTCAATTGTTGCTACATCCTTGAGATATAAATTCTGAACTCCATTTTTGAAGAGAGGAATATTTTCAAAATCTTTCACCGTCCGGATTGTCGTGTTGGCCGGGGTGTAATAATTAATGTCGCCAATCCTTACATTTCCTGCGGGAGCAGATTCATTATTTATTCTCAATGCTTCGACCAATTGATCCGGTGTCATGTTATGAGCTCTTAATAGTTCCGGATCAGCTTTGATGACAATAGTGCGAACATTACCGCCGAATGGAGCGGGAGAAATGAGTCCGGGTATAGAAGTGAAGGAAGAACGTACATAAATATTTGCCATATCCAGCAGCTCATTATTTGATCGGGTCGCGCTGCTCAACACCAGCTGTCCGACCGGAAGGGTGGCGGCGTCAAACCGGATAATAAACGGTGGATTATTACCGGGAGGAAATATGGCCTGAATACGATTGCTAAATGCAGATACTTCAGCAGCTGCCTGAGCCATATTGGTATTCTCATAAAAAGTAAGTTTAATAATGGTCAGACCCTGAATATTTCGGGTCTCGATACTCTTTACACCTGACACATAAAGCAGGATGTTGACATATTGCTTCCCAAAATAAGCTTCCATCTGGTCGGGCGTAAAACCCCCAAAAGGGTGGGAGAGATAAATAACAGGCAGGTTAAGACTGGGAAAAATATCGACCTTGACGTTGCGAATTGCATTGATACCAAAGAAAAATAATCCGGCCACAATGACCAGCACAGTAATCGGTTTTCTAAGCGCAGCTTTAATTAATCCCATTTCGCGTATTATAAAATATTATATACAATCCCTGATAGTCTAAAAAGCGTTGATAAAAATCCCAAAATCTCCTGTGGCAGCGGCTTTAAGTAACAAAGCCTGCCATACATTATTAAACACAATCGACCTGTCGATTTCTGCACGGTTAAGTGTAAACAAAGCCTGAGTCAGGTCAACAATATTGCTTAGCCCATTTTTATACATCACTGTTTTTTGTTCATAAGCATCTCTTGCAGCTTTTACCTGCACAGGTGATTCAAAATAACTTGCCATTGCATTTTTCATTTTAGCATCGGATAAAATGAGCTCATCAATCAGGTTCTGATTGGCAAGATTATATTCATCCTGCAATCCTTTTGATATAAGATGCTGTGCAGCTACCTGCTGTTGTGTTCTTAAAGGGGTCGTTAAATTCCAGGACATACCGATTCCGAAAAGATAATTAGCCCGTGTAGGATCCACTCCGCTCCAATATCCATGTGAATAATCGTAAGAACCCTGTGCACCATAATTATAATCGAACCCGCTGCCCCGACCCTGGAATATCCCAAACAATGAAAACACCGGATAATTCGAGCTCTTGTAATACCTGGCTGTTTCATCACTTAAAGTAATTCGATCGTGATAATATTTCAGGATTGGATGATCCAGCTGGTTTGCCTGCACCGTATCATAAATGCCTTTTGGAATATTTCTTATAAAAAAACTATCCAGACTAAAATCATCTATCGGCTTATTGATACCCATCAGCTTTGCCAATACACTGCTTTGTTCCTGTTCATAATCCCTGGCTCTTATCAGCGTTATTTTGGCATTCGAAACTTCTGCATTTGCAAGGGAGGAATCCACACCGGGATTTAATCCTGCCATTGTTCTTGCGGCCACAACGTTCCTCAATGCAATCGCACGCTCGAGATTGTCCTGCTGCGAACGGGTGAGCGACTGGGCTGCCAGAAGATTTAAATAAGCACCCGAAACCCTGATTTCATGCTGAAATTTTTCCTGTTCAAGATCACTGACATTAAGGAGCATTTCAGACTGAGCTACTTTAACACGCTGTTTGGCTTTTCCAAAAGCAAAAAAATCCCAATTTATATTCGAAACATACAATGCTCCGAACGCAGCATCCCAGTTCTGCGAAGGAAGGATGGGACCTGAAGAAGCTACTCCATATCCCTTAAAACCGTAGAGAGGACCACTTTGCTCGTTAATGGTACCATAATCCTGCTGGATAGCAATATTCAGATCAGGCAGGTATTCTCTTGAACTTTCTTTTACGAGCGCTTTTGATGCATCTACATAATTAGCCTTGGCTTTTACGGTTCCATAATTATTCAGAGCTGTTCTTACAGCATCTTTTAAATACAGTACCTGCCCATTTGCCCTGTTTAAAAAAATGAAGGAAAAAATTACAATAAAGCCCAATAGTTTTTTGATCGAAAACATGCAGTCGCGGTATGAAATGCAAATGTAAATCCGGGAGATTTATGAATAAAATGAATTAATTTTATAAAAATCATTAGGAAATCTAATATGATGAATATCCCACTCCAGCATTTCAAACTGGTCGATACCATTGTAAGAGAAGGTACACTGACCAAGGCAGCATCGACTTTAAATCTGACCCAATCGGCCCTCAGCCATCAGCTAAAAGAATTGGAAAAAGAACTGGGTATACCTGTATTTTACCGGAAGTCAAAAAAATTGCAATTATCAGAAGAGGGCTCGCGCTTTCTTACAAGTGCCAGAAAAATCCTGGATGAAATACAGTCCCTCGAGTCGGCAATGCATCGGTACAAACAGGGAGAAACGGGTACGATAAGGATCAGCACGCAATGCTACACAGCCTATCATTGGCTGCCCCGCATTATAAAATATTATAAAAGGAAGAATCCGGGAATCGACATTCATGTGGTGTCAGGAGCAACCCACCATCCGATCGAATTTCTTTTGAAGGGAGAACTTGATGTGGCAATAATCAGGAACCGGATCGATAATCCGGATATTCATTATGAACCGATTTTTGAAGACCGACTGCTGACGATCATGTCGCAGCAACACAGGCTGGCTGAAAAGAATAAAATCGCAATTACTGATTTCGAAAATGAAGAATTATTCCTGCATTATAATGATCCATCTTCTGGAAATATTCCCATTATTGAAAACCTGCTTAGACTCCATCATGTAAAACCAAAATATATCCATCGGATTCACTATACAGATGCAATCATTGAAATGGTGAACGCCAATATGGGCATTACTGTGTTGGCTGATTGGATTGTCCAGCCGTACCTGGAGACAAAAGATATAATTGCAAAACCACTTCCGCAGGAAGTAGGTAAACGAACCTGGTATGCTGCTACCTGTGAACAAAATTTACCTATCCGAAATTTCCTGGAATCGCTAAAATATCATTTTGGCGAAATGACAATGCGCTATATGGGTGATGAGCAGAAAAAGATATCAGTTTCTGCATGATCCCAGTTCATACCAACGGCTCCGGTCACGCGACAAAAGGACGATTATTTGGCTTCCTTTTCTTTCAACCCCCTGGCACCGATCCACAATGTAAGACCAATGATCCAGCTGATCGTAAGCAATGCAGAAGAAATATACTGCATGTTGAGGTAGAGAACAGAACTGATAACGCTCAGGGTCAGGATAACTAATAGAGCCAATACAGGTAAAAATGCTTTCATTCTAGTACTTTTTAGGATTAAAAATGATTGAAAATGTATAAT
>DATJWE010000138.1:0-11127 GCA_035501475.1 Puia sp.
TTAATCAGAGAAACTGATACAAAAGGCTGGTCACAAACCATAAAAATCGCACCGGCCAGAGAGGGGAATTGATTTGTCAAAGCAGAAAGACCACAACGTATCGAGGAAGCCATGCCTTCTTTCCAGTCTTTATTTTGAACAATAAGCACGTCCTGCTGCTGAACATAAGGCAGAATCTGGTCGGCGTTAGCGCCTAATACAACCGCTATTTGTTTGCAAATGGATGACAATGCAATTTGAAGAATATACTCTATAAGTGCCTTTCCCCGATAGGCAAGCAATTGCTTCGGTTGTCCCATCCTGTTAGAAGATCCTGCAGCAAGCATAACCAGGCCATATGACTCCATGATAGTTATTTAAATAAAGTACCTCACGTTTTGGTATCATTTCGGGAGAGAGCCTCATTGCATGACTTCATCGGTCGGGCGCGCATGAATAGCTCCTTCACTATCGCGCAAAAATTTACCCGTTCTCCCGGCAAGTACCGCTTGAATTTCCGCGATGACAGACAATGCGATTTCGTCCGGGCCCTCAGCTCCGATATCCAGGCCTACAGGAGCATAGATATGTGAGAAATCGATTTCTTTGTAAACTTCTTCTTCTTTTAATTCAGCAATCAGCTTTTCAAATTTCTTTTTTGGACCGAGAATCCCAAGATAGGTAACCGGATGAAGAATCAGCTCCCTGAGTACTGCCAGATCATAGTTGTAATTATGTGTCATCAGTACAAAAACGGTCTGGGCATCCGGGGATATTTCAGAAAGAATATTTCCGGGTTTTGATATGACTACCTGTTGAGCCGAGGGGAAGCGGGTAGAGTTAGCCTGGTCCCGCCTTCCATGAACGATAATAACCTGCCACCCCAGCAAGTTCGCCAGCTGAACCAGGGGAAGCACATCATTTCCTGCCCCCACAACAACAAGAGAAACCACGGGCTGAATCAATTCCACAAAGGCTGTAAAATTATTTTCCAGCAAAGGATATTCCCGGATTACTGAACTTTGAGCGGTAAGAACCGATTCAGATTCCCTTTGCAATGGCTGAAATAGCGCATGTCCATCCAGGTTTGTATACAAAAATCCGTCTTCCAACCTTAACATGCAGGTTCCCGGCTGAACACCTGATCTGTCTGATAATGAAAAAACTGTGGTTAATACTGCATTTTGTCTTTTTGCGCAAACCATTTTAAGTAAAGCAACCGGATGATAGGGATTTGAAAGATCAATCGGTTCAAAAAGAATGTGAATAATTCCGTTGCAACCCAGTCCGACACCTAATTTGGCATCGTCTTCATCCATAGTATCGTAAGTAACCAGCCTGTTTTTTTGCCTGGCAATGACGGCAAGGGCCTTACGCAACGCATCCCCCTCAAGGCATCCTCCGCTGATTGCCCCCGTAAGTTTGCCATCGTCTGTGACCAACATTCTTGCTCCGGGCCTGCGGTAAGATGACCCTTCTACATGCACTACAGTTGCCAAAGCCATTTGTCTGCCCAGTTTTTGCGCTTCGTCAAATGCCCTGATAATATCATTAATCTCTTTCATATAATCTGTACACTAAAATTAACAAATTGTCGCGAGGAGTAACCGATCCATTTCTTCAGAATCTATTCAGTTTCGATATAGTAAATTCGGAGTTTTTTTTAAAAAAATGAAACCCTCTTCTTACTCTGTTTTCCCTAAACAGATTCAATTTTAGGACATCCATTTCCTCTTTTGCAGAGTCAGTGATATTGAAATTTCACATTCTTGTATATACAACAATTTTTTTTGTATATACAAGAATTAGATAAACTATATTCGCTCTTATATAAATTCCTGACAACCCTGCTTATTGCAAATACCGTTACTGCTTATGCAAAAATACTCTGGACAGAAACATGTACTTGCTGCTGTTGACTGCATTATTTTCGGATTTGATGGATATGATATCAAACTGCTTTTGATACAAAGAGGATTCAAACCGGAAAAACAAAAATGGAGTTTGATGGGAGGATTTGTCAAACCAAATGAAAGCCTGGAACAGGCCGCTAACCGTGTGCTCAAACAATTGACCGGGCTCGAAGGCGTGTATATGGAACAATTGCAAACCTTCAGCAATCCTTCGCGTGATCCGGTAGAGAGAACCATCTCAACGGCCTATTTTGCCCTTATTGATATCCATGAATACGAGAAGCAGTTGAGCCACGATTACCACGCGGAATGGTTTCAGTTGAAAGACAGGCCGGCTTTGATTTTTGACCATGAGGAAATGGTTGAACAGGCGCAAAAGCGCCTGCGCTATAAAGCCGCCCTACATCCCATCCTATTTGAATTGCTTCCCGAAAAATTTACCATTCCCCAACTACAATGCCTATACGAAGAAGTCTACGATACCCGGCTGGATAACCGGAATTTCAGCAGGAAGGTTTTATCCACAGGACTACTCATTAAACAAAAGGAAAAAGACAGAGTCAATTCTAAAAAAGGCGCTTTTTATTACAAATTGAATAGAAGAAAATATAGAGCAAATTTCCAGGCATTCCTGAATTTTATTCCAAATCCTGACAAATTATTAGCATAGAAGATAAAGGGTCAGGGCCAAGGGGCCTTATACTTTTCAGAGACCCGGGTCTTTCGTTAATATTTTGGCTAAATACATAATAAGTGTTATTTTGACATAAATTAGGTCAGTACTCAGTTGTATGCAAAAAAATGCTTTTGTCATAGGAGTTGATTTTGGTACCGACTCGGTTCGCTCCGTCATGGTAGATGCCCACCATGGTATGGAGATAGCTTCTTCTTTGTTTTACTATCCCCGGTGGAAAGATGGTTTGTACTGTAACGCATCAGCGAATCAATTCAGGCAACATCCCAAAGATTATATTGAAGGTCTTGAACAATCGATCCGAGATTGTCTTAGGAGGGCCGGGTCAACCGCGCCTGCACAGATCAGGGCCATCTCTATTGATACGACCGGTTCTACTCCTGTTGCTGTTGATAAAAATGGAACGCCACTTTCTTTGCTACCCGGCTTTGAAGAAAATCCCAATGCCATGTTTGTGCTGTGGAAAGATCATACCGCAGTAATTGAAGCCGCTGCAATTAACGAACATGCAAAAAAATTCAACACAAACTATCTGCAATTTGTCGGAGGTATTTATTCATCGGAATGGTTTTGGGCAAAGCTCTTGCACATTTTGAGAACCGATGAACAGGTTCGTCATCATATGTATTCCTGGGTAGAACATTGTGACTGGATTCCTTTTTTACTTACCGGAAGTAATAATGTATCAATGATGAAACGTGGAATTTGCAGCGCCGGTCACAAAGCTTTATGGGCCGAAGAGTTCGGCGGCCTGCCTCCCGAAGATTTCTTTGCTTCACTCGATCCTTTGCTCAAAAATTTCAGATCTCATTTATTCACCAGAACCTATTCCGCAGATCAGCCAGTGGGGCATTTAAGCAAAGAATGGGCCGAGCGGCTGGGACTCTCTGCTGAAGTGATCATTGGTGTGGGTGCCTTTGATGCGCATGTGGGTGCAGTAGGGGGGCAAATCGAGCCTTATCACTTGAGCAAGGTCATGGGCACTTCCACCTGCGACATGCTGGTGGCGCCGCTGGATGAAGTAAAGGGCAAACTAGTGAAAGGTATCTGCGGGCAGGTACCCGGTTCCGTTATACCCGGCATGATGGGTATGGAAGCAGGTCAGTCAGCTTTCGGTGATGCCTATGCGTGGTTTAAATCCGTAGTAAGCTGGCCGCTTCGTCATGTATTGACAAAAATACCTTCAATCAATGGCCAGCTTAAACAATCAATTCTTGAAGAATCTGAATCCGGCATCATTGCAGAATTGAGTAAGGCCGCAGCGCAATTACCGCTGAGCGAAGAACATGAACTCGCGATCGACTGGTTCAACGGTCGTCGCACACCCGACGCCAACCAATTGCTGAAAGGGGCCCTGACCGGGCTGGATCTGGGCACTGATGCACCAGCCATTTTCAGAGCAATCGCAGAATCCACCTGCTTCGGTGCAAAGTCAATCGTGGAGCGCTTTCGCGAGGAGGGTATTCCGGTGAAAGGGCTGATCGGATTGGGAGGAGTGGCAAAAAAATCAACTTACATCATGCAGATGATGTCCGATGTAATGAATATGCCAATTCGCATTCATCGTTCAGAGCAGACCTGCGCCATAGGAGCTGCCATGTTTGCTGCGACTGCTGCGGGTGTCTATGAAAAAGTGGAAGATGCGATGAATGCAATGGGGAGCGGATTTGATAAAGTTTATCATCCCAATCAATCAAATACCTGCCTTTATGACAAAATATATAAAAAATACCTTGGTCTGGGAAAATATATAGAGCACCACCAAATAGATGACAAAATAAAATGAGTAAATACGAGGATTTACGACAGTCGGCTTATTATGCCAATATGCAATTGCCTGAATTGGGCCTGGTCATTTTTACGTTCGGAAATGTGAGTGTGGCGGACAGGCAATCAGGAGTATTTGCCATTAAACCAAGCGGAGTGGCTTACAAAGAACTCTCTCCGGAAAAAATGGTCATTGTGGATTTTGATGGCAATATCGTGAAAGGCAAATTGCGGCCATCTTCCGATACGAAAACGCATGCAGTATTGTACAAGCACTGGGAAAAAATCGGAGCCATTGCGCATACACATTCGACCTATGCTACTGCCTGGGCGCAGGCACAGCGCGAAATTCCGATTTACGGGACTACACATGCTGACCATCAGACAGTGAATATACCCTGCGCTCCTCCCATGCATGATGATATGATCAAAGGAGATTATGAATTCGAGACGGGTTTCCAAATCATCAATCATTTCCGCGATCATGATCTTAATTATGAAGAGACAGAAATGATACTGGTGGGGAACCATGCGCCTTTCACCTGGGGTAAGACCGCAGAAAAAGCAGTGTACAACAGTGCCGTGCTGGAAAATATCGCACAGATGGCTTATCTGACGGAGCAGATTAACGCCAATGCCCCCACGCTGAAAGAGTCCTTAATAAAAAAACATTATGAAAGAAAACACGGCCCTGATTCGTATTATGGACAATGATCTTCATAAAAAGAACATCGCAGATACCCCAAACCTGAAACTTTGAACCTTACCCTTAAACCGTAAACACTTCGACATGATCAATTTAAAAAAATTAGAGATCTGGTTCGTAACCGGTAGCCAGCACTTGTATGGAGAAGCCACTCTGCGACAGGTGGCTGACCACTCGCTGACCATCGCAGAATTACTGAACCATTCTACTGAGATACCCGTGACCGTTAGTTTCAAGCCGGTAGTAAAAACTCCGGAAGAAGTTGATCATATTTGTGCTGATGCGAACAACACTTCCCACTGCATTGGCATTATTACCTGGATGCATACATTTTCGCCAGCAAAAATGTGGATCAATGGATTGAAGACCCTGCAGAAACCGCTATTGCATTTGCATACGCAATTCAACAGGGATATCCCCTGGAGTGAAATCGATATGGACTTCATGAACCTGAATCAATCGGCTCATGGTGACCGTGAATTTGGATTTATTATGAGTCGCATGCGGATGAACAGGAAAGTGGTTGTTGGGCATTGGCAGGATAAAGAAGTATTGAATCAAATCAATGCCTGGTCAAGAGCTGCGGCAGGATGGCATGACTGGCAGGGAGCAAAATTTGTCAGGTTTGGAGATAACATGCGACAGGTAGCCGTTACAGAGGGGAACAAAGTGAGTGCAGAATACCAGTTTGGCTATTCGGTCAACACCTATGGCATCGGAGATCTGGTAAATACGATAAAACAGGTGAGTGATGCTGATACCGACAAGCTGGTTAATGAATATGAAGAAAAATATTCTGTTGCCGACTCATTGAAGAAAGGGAAAAAACAGTATGCCTCGTTAAGAGAAGCTGCCAAAATAGAACTTGGATTGAAATTTTTTCTCGAAGAAGGAAGTTTCAAAGGTTTTACGGATACATTCGAAGATTTGCACGGACTAACTCAACTTCCGGGCATCGCCGTACAACGTCTGATGAATGCCGGTTATGGATTTGGCGCGGAGGGTGACTGGAAAACTGCGGCTCTTGTCCGTGCCATGAAAACAATGGGCAGTGGCTTGCAGGGAGGTAATTCTTTTATGGAAGATTACACCTATCATTTTGATCCGGAAAATCAACTGGTGCTGGGTGCACATATGCTAGAAATCTGTGAATCCATTGCTGAAGGAAAACCTTCCTGTGAAATTCATCCATTAGGAATTGGCGGAAAAGATGATCCTGTACGACTTGTTTTTAATTCCGGAGCAGGTCCTGCTATCAATGCCTCGGTCATCGATATGGGCAATCGTTTTCGTTTACTCGTCAATGAAGTTATTGCTGTTGCACCCGTTCAGGGTTTGCCGAAACTTCCTGTAGCCCGTGTACTTTGGAGACCCTACCCGGATATGAAAAACGGATGTGCTGCATGGATCCTGGCAGGTGGTGCCCATCATACCTGCTATAGCCAGAATCTTACGGCAGAACACATGGAAGATTTTGCTTCAATTGCAGGAATCGAATTTGTGCTGATAGGAAAAAATACTGATATCTATCAATTCAAAAATGAGTTGCGCTGGAATGAAGTGTATTATAAGTTTAGCTCATAAAAAAATATCGCGCGAAGGCACAAAGAAAATAAACCACCTGAGCGCCTTTGCCTTTGATAAAATGCTGAACGGAACTCTTGTCACTGAAGAGTGCGATCCCGCATGATGCAGGACTAACTGCAACCGAAGTCCAATAGAAATTCAAATGCCGGGCTCATTAAAAAATTTCAGTCTAACGGGGAAATTGTGTTTTATTTGTAGATCATTACACAAAATATCTAACGCTGCTGTATGAACAATCAACTGGTCTTTAAGGATTATTTTATTTTCATCATTTATTTCGTCATTGTAGCTTCTTACGGTTATTGGATTTACCGGAAGAGAAAAAGCCGGGAACATGATTCCAAGGCTTTTTTTCTTGCAGAAGGTTCGTTGACCTGGTGGGCTATTGGCGCTTCGCTGATTGCTTCAAATATTTCTGCGGAGCAGTTCATCGGAATGAGTGGCAACGGTTTTTTTGTAGGTATCGCGGTTTCGGCCTATGAATGGATTGCTGCACTTGCGCTGGTGATCATTGCGGTCTGGTTCATGCCCGTATACCTGAAAAACCATATCTACACCATGCCTCAGTTTCTGAAAACCCGCTATAATGAAACAGTGGCATTGATAATGGCCATATTCTGGTTGTTCCTTTACGTTTTTGTAAATCTCACTTCTATTCTTTATCTCGGCGCCATTGCAATCAATGGCCTGCTTCCAAATAACGCTTATCTGCACACGGTCATGATTGCATTGGCAGTATTCGCTATCATCATCACTTTGGGCGGCATGAAAGTGATCGGTTATACGGATGTGATACAGGTCAGTGTGTTAATCATCGGGGGACTAGCAACCACATATATGGCGCTGATTGTGGTGAGTGAAAAATTTGGACTGGGGAAAGATGCAGTTGCCGGATTCAATGCCTTAATGAAAGATGCGCCGGACCATTTTAAAATGATATTGGCGAAACCGGATGAAAGCTCATCGCAGGAATATATCGACAAATATCTTATCCTTCCGGGCATTTTGATGTATGCAGCAGGTCAATGGATCGTGAACCTGAATTATTGGGGATGCAATCAATATATCACACAAAGAGCACTGGGTGCAAATCTACAGACAGCAAGAACAGGAATTTTATTTGCGGCTTTACTTAAGCTAATGATGCCCGTTATAGTGATGCTTCCGGGTATTGCAGCGTATGTATTGCATAAAAATGGTCATCTGCCCAATCTCCAGGGAGGAATGGACGGCGCATATTCTGCCGTGCTTGGCTTTTTACCAAATGGATTGAAAGGCTTATCCATAGCGGCTTTGACAGCAGCTATCGTAGCCTCACTGGCGGGAAAGGCAAACAGCATATCAACTATTTTTACACTTGATATTTACAAAAAATATATCAGGAAAGATGCATCAGAAAAAAGGATGGTATGGATGGGAAGATTTGTGGTCCTCTGCGCGATGATTCTTGCCATCATGTTCACCTGGAAGGATCTATTAGGAATCGGAAGCACCGGAGGTTTTACATATATTCAAAAATATACAGGATTCATTAGCCCGGGTGTATTTGCCATGTTCATCCTGGGAATGTTTTGGAAAAGAACTACTGGTCCTGCTGCAATAGCCGGCCTGATCACAGGATTGGTGTTATGTGTATTCTTTAATGAGTTCGCTCCACAGGTGCTTGGTCATGAAACATTTTTCTACAAAGCCTATCCCACACATGAAAATATCGGAGGCACAATGAAAGAAGTATGGCGCATACCTTTTCTTATTTGCATGGGCCTTGCATTTTTCTTTACCATTGCGGTGATGGTTGCGATAAGCCTGGCAGGTCCAAAAATCAATGCGAAAGCATTTGCACTGGACAGGGAAATGTTCAAACTGAAACCTGCAACTCTCGCGCTGATTGTAGTGATCCTGTTGATACTTTCCGCATTGTATATTAAGTTCTGGTAGGATGAAAGAACACCATTTCATGAAATGGCTTGCCCTGGGCGATTCCTATACCATCGGAGAATCTGTCTCTGCGTCCGAACGATATCCGGTGCAAGCAGTAAGGAAACTGGAAATAAAGCATATTCATTTTAAAGATCCGAAGATCATTGCTACAACAGGATGGACAACTGCTGACCTATTATCTGCAATACAAAAACAGGAGATGTCCGCCACCTATGATATTGTAAGCCTGTTGATCGGTGTAAATAATCAATACCAGCAAAAAACTGAGTCGGAATACAGGGAGCAGTTTACTGAACTCTTACAAAAATCCATTCAGTTCTCAGGTAACAGACCATCCCATGTAATTGTGTTATCCATTCCGGATTATTCCGTAACTCCGTTTGCACATGACCGTGATAGAGCTTCGATTACAAAGCAGATCGATTCCTTTAACCTTATCAATAAAACCTTATCTGCTGTTTACCAGGTTAACTACCTGGATATTACGGAAGAAAGCAGGAAGGCCGCAGGCGAACCTTCATTCATTGCAGCAGACGGATTACATTTTTCGGGAAAAGAATATGCAATATGGGCAGACAGGCTGGTTACCCTGATTGAAAGAGCCGGGCTTTTGACATAAACGGGCAAGAGTGCAATAAGCAATGGACAACTCAATATTTGGCAAGATCAGCGATCGTTTTCTTCTCCAATATTTTCAGGTTAGCATCCCGCACCTGGATCATCACTTCATGAAGTCCGCAGTGCTTCTCATCACAGTTTTTGCACTTTTCATAAAAATACAAACTGACGCAGGGCAAAAGCGCTATTGGTCCGTCGATCAGGCGAATGATAGTAGAAAGGGGCACATCCCTTGGGTTTTGGGCAAAATAGTATCCCCCGCCCTTTCCTTTTTTGCTTTCAAGAATTCCTGCTTTTTTTAATTCCAGCAAAATATTCTCCAAAAATTTTAAAGGGATTTTCTTTTTCTTAGATATCTCCGCGATTAATACCGGCTGATTTTTGTCCTTTTCTGCGAGGTACATCAGCGCCTGAAACGCATATTGAGACTTTTTAGAGAGCATTCGCTATTTTTTTCAATCACAAGTTAATTTTTTTTATTCACCGGAATCAGCAAGACCTTGTCCATGTTTCATCCATTGATCCATTCACAATCCCAAAACATCATGCATACTGAAGATTCCTTTTTTCCTATAAATAAATTCGGCTGCAAGTACCGCACCCAGCGCAAACCCCTTCCTGTTATGAGCGGTATGAATGATTTCAATATCGTCGATACTGGAATCATATTTTATCTTATGCGTACCGGCTGCCGGATCTATGCGTTCACTGATAATCTCCAGTTCATCCGGGTTATCACTGATATGGTTCACCCATAATTTTTTCCGTGGTATTCTCCCGATGATTTGCTCAGCCAGGGTGATTGCTGTTCCACTTGGAGCATCTTTCTTTTGAGTGTGATGAATTTCAGTCATCGATACATTATAACCCGGATAATCCGCCATTAGTTGAGCCAGGCGCTTATTTATTTCAAAAAAAATATTTACTCCTATGCTGAAATTGCTGGAATACAAAAAAGCTCCATTTACTGAAGCGCAAATTCTTTTTATTTCTTCATAACGGTCAAGCCAGCCAGTAGATCCGCAAACGACTGGAACACCGGCCTGGAGGCATTTCTCCACATTGCTGAATGCACTATGGGGCCCGGTAAATTCGATCGCCACATCCGCTTTTGAAAGGTTGGCTTCAGTTAACTCGCTGAGATTGTCTACATCAATTTTCAATACCACTTCATGTCCTCTCTGCAAAGCCGTCTCTTCGATTGCCTTACCCATTTTACCGTATCCAATCAATGCAATTTTCATTACTCAATATTTGAAAAGAGGCCAACTGTGATTTATTTTCCAGCGGAAATCCGGGAAAATATTTCCTGCCGGCAGATAAAAAATTTCAGGAAAATTAGTACAAACCGGGAAACGGGCAAAGAAAACTGTTTCAATTGCGGAGGTCAATCAGCTTGGGCTTGCCTTTATGAATATCAAAGACAACACTTATGCCAGGTGAGCCCTGTAGCAAAGCAGGTTTGATGCGAAAGCTCAGGTCGTTGCTTACATTAAAATCCTTCAGGTGAGCATCCACGGTAGCATCAACGATATTCAATCCCCAGAAGAGTAAAAAAAACAAGGCTGAATAATCCTGGTTTCTTCGGAACTCATTCCTGTAATTAATAATATCGGTCTGGTCGCCATACAAAACCAGGCCCTGCAGTTTAGGATCAACCATATTTAAACTGTCCGGGTTATCTGCGCTTCCATTCGTTACTACGGCCAATGCGTACTGGCATTTCTGGTACCAGGATTTGTTATAAAAATATAAGTATCCTGTTATGCCCAATGCGGCATACACGATCGGCACTTTCCAATATTTTTTGTTGTATACCTGGCCTGCCCCGGGCAGAACGGCAGACAACACAGTGGCTTTGTGGGGATCATGTTTTTTCTTCACCACAACGGCAGAATCTTTTACGGGAATTGAATCCTTGC
>DATJWE010000139.1:0-13271 GCA_035501475.1 Puia sp.
ACATTATGGCCGGTTCTTGTTTTTTCGACGATATCCACAATAATCTTTACGTTGATGGACGCCGATTCATCTTTGAGGTATTTTCGTTTTGCATCCCTGGTTACATAAAGTACCGGCACATTCGCAACAGGAGATTTATCCCTTTTATTAAAACGAATATCATCATCTATTTTTGAGGTATTGTAAAAAATAACTGCAGTTGCTCCTTTCTTTTCACATTCTTTGACCTTGGTATGCAATGCGTCGTCAAGATCAAAATGAGGATTATTTTTATTTGCCTCCAGGGTTTCTCTCAGGTCAATGAACCAGGGTACGCCGCCTTCCTGCAATGCAATAGCGGGTACCCCTTCTACCGTTTTTGACGCACTGAAGGCAAGGGGAAAGAATTCATTATCCAATTGAAGCTGCTTATCATCGACAATAAAACGAGCATTATTGATCTGCTTTCCATCATCAATTTCAAATGGCTGCAGCCAGGTATTGTTTTCTCCCCTGGGCGATAGATTGGTTTTTTCAAATTCACTTATAATAAAATCGCTGGCCAGCTTTTCTCCGTTCGTGCCCGCCCTTCTTCCCTCGAGTTTATCATCAGCCAAATAACGAATTTCAGTTTCCAGGTTGGCCAGAGTTATCTTATCTTTTTTCTTTATTTTTTGTGATAATGCCGCTGGTAAGAATGAACAACAAATAAAAGAAACAAACAAAATGCAACGCACCATACGTAAGGATTTATAAAAATACCAACGGTTACAAAGGTATATGTGGCAAATGCTATTCCAAAAAACCAGGCAAAATAATTTTCTCGGTGAAACATAACCGTTTGAGGCAAAACCCTAAAGAATAAAATTGTATTTTCGGTATTCTTTTTAAATCTGATCAAATGAATAAAAAATGAGCAGGATTTTGGTATTTTTTTTCTGCTGGTTCTCCAGTCCCGTTTTTGCAAATATCCTGGTCATCGGAGAAGGACATGGTTCGGTCGTTAAAGCAGATATGAAAGGCCTGCGAAGCGGTGATACGCTGGCTATCACTCCCGGCATTTATTCTGATGGCGCAACGTTCACAGGTCTCCGTAATATCACCATAATTAATTACAAAGGGCTCGTTCAATTTGGAAAAAGTCTCCACATCGGAAATCTCAGTAATGTTTGCATTTCCGGGACCGGAGCCAGCGGAATATTCTATGGTTTTCTTTTTAAAGATATACGGGCAGATGTTTTTTTTATCGACCACAAATGTTACGGGTTAAGAATATCCAATTGTGAATACAGCAATGTTGACGGCATGGCCATCAATGCAAGTAATTTTTTTACAACTTACACAGGCGACAGTTCCACTTTGGCAATGTTCAAAACAACGATTGCCAATCAGCATTTAATAAAATCAGGAGGATTGCTTGTAGGAAGCTGGGCGCCGGTTACTTCTTTTCAGAACATCATTGACAGCATTGCGATATACAATATTATCATTGATTCAACCATCAGTGATGTTTGCCAGGTATTGGGATCTTCCATTTACAGGTTGTACGCTCATGACTGGACAATCAAGGGTGGTTGTCCGAATGGAAAGCATGATGCAGGCATTTTTCAGATGAACGGGAACGGAACGATTTGCAATATCTATCGGCTGGGTGGATTTGGTTACCTCTGGAGAATTTGGAACGTAGGATTAAATGGAAGAGCCGAAAGCTACTTGTACAATTGTATCGACCTGAGCACGGATCACTATGGAACGATAGATACAAGAATAGAAGAATCTGATACCACAACTAATAATACAATCCCTTTTCTCAGGGGGGGTAGCATGCATATCTTCAATAATACTTCCGGCAACAAGAGAATTTCCGGGAATTATGTATCTGTTCTCGTCGTGGCTGGTGTCTTTTTCTCTCAAAACGGATATAAACTCGAGGTCAGGAATAATCTGAGTTTTAACAATAAGACAGATAATGCTAATCCAATCATCAAACAAAACACCCCGGATCCACTATCTGATACAAGCAACAATCTTTATGTAGATGATCCTATCGAATCAGAGGTGCTTGCAGACACGATTGATTGTTTCATTGCAGAAAACAGTCCCGCCATTGATAACGGAGTTCCTATTCCGATTGTGAAAACAGATATTGCTGGTATTGTAAGACCGAAAGGAGATGGCTACGATATTGGGGCGAGGGAATTTAACGGTCGAAAATCGACTTCAAGAGAGCATGTAGCAGGCGTGGGTAGAAAACTGCTTTGGATATTTTTTTTACTCGCTCTTGTTATTGCGGTCGTGATCTGGGTAAAAAAATTGAGATCAGGTCGTCAAATAAAAAAAACATTTCTCCTGTAATATCTCCATTCGGAAAAGAAAATATTGTTAAAACGGGGCTGGCTCCGAATACTTTTTCAAATCTTTTCAAACTTCTCTTTTTTTTCCTTTACTTTTGCAGATTACCCTTTTCAGATCGGTTATGCCGGTATGCGGGTATGATAAAACGACAATATTTTAGATGGCTTTTTCGGGTGTGGAAGCAGGGCTTTTGATTTACAAATCAGTAAATGGAAAATGGTAAACCTAAGCCGGTGCTGCACTCAAGCTGTTAATGTTACCCTGAATGGCGTTACCTCATCTCATTAAATACGTTTACACCAACGGGACCGACGAAGTCATTCGCCGGGGAAAAAAAATTCACGCAATTGGTTATGTGGAGCTAATCGAATACGACGAATTGTTTGAATCTGTTACATTCCGGATTAAGGACGACAGTTATTCGACGTATTATAAAGTATATGTCCAGAAATTCAAGGACCCTAAAACACTTTCAGTAAGATGCAGCTGTCCGTATAACCTGGGCGATATTTGCCGACACGAAGCCGCAGCCCTGATTCAGTTGCAGGAATTATTAGACAGAAACCTGCTCAAGGCAGAGGAAGTCTTTTATCAGCAGCAACATACGGTCGTGAAAATGAAATTCATCGATCTGAAAAGTATCCGGCTGCTCTGTTCACCCCAGACATTTGAAGAAGCAGAAAAATATTTACGCATTCAACGCCCGAAAATTGAATTTGCGAAGGATGAAACCGTAAGGGCAACTGTTGAGCTGGATGGTCAATCCTATAAAGTGCTCATCAAAAAAAACGAAGAAAGAAACTTTGATACAAGCTGCGATTATGAAGATACCACGCATCCACTCGGTCTTCCCAAAGTAATTGTTTTCCTGCAGCTGCTCCATACCCATGGTGCATACTATTTTGATACGATCAGGAATTGGGATAAAGAAAAAAACAAATTGCTGGAAGCTTACGGCTATTCACTTTCGGATAACCTTGAGGGTAAGTTTGAATTCAGTTATAAAGAAGGCAAGCCGTTTCTTCGTGTGCTGGATCCTACTATCAAGCGGGTGAGCATGGCAAGCAATTTCAGGGCTAAACCCGAAACGGAAATACAACCGTTAACCGAAACAAAAGAAGAAAAAGAATCGACTGCTGTACAACGACTAGGCACCGTTTTCAATTTCAACTCCGGCGGGTATCCCGGATTTTCAATGGAGGCCGTGAGTGGGGAAAGTAATGATGAGCAAACATCTTATGTTGGTAAGGTGGAAAAGATGGACCTCATCAAGTTTGTCAGTACCGAATCATTTACGGAAAACGACAAGCAATTGATTTATTCCCTGCGTAAAATGCAGGAACAGGAAATCAATAAATACCTGAACAGAAATTCTCCGTTCAGCGGAATGTGGGAAAATATTATTCATCAGGAAGAAGATGATTTGCCTGAGGAAACCAAAGCGCTGATGGTTGAATATCTTCATCCAAAATTCAAAAAACTTTTTTCAGAGCTGAACGATAACCCATTCGTATTTTATCTGAATGGACATAAGCCTTTCAAAACGGGGAACCTGATTCCTATTGGTATTTCAACCGATCAGCTCACTCCCTTCTTTAAAGTTATATTTCAAAAGAACCAATATGAAGTCCGGTGTTTTGTAAAAATAAATGGTCAACCGGTTGAAATCATCAATAATGAATGCAAGAGTAGTGTATTGTTTTCTTATAACAATAACCTTTATTTATGGAATAAGCAGGAAGACATTGCACTCGCAGAAAAGTTTTTGGGCAAGGGGAAATTAATAATCGACAAAGCAGATTGGGCACAACAATTAAAAAGTTTTATTCTTCCGCTGTCGAAGGATTATCATCTTGAGTTCGACCAGGATCTGATTAAAGAAGTCAAGAGTGGTGATCCGGAAAAAAAATTGTTATTGCAGGAAAAGGGTGATTATCTCCTGTTTCAGCCTGTTTTTTCTTACAAAGGTTTCGAAACCATTTATGGCGGCAAGGATGAAATCATTGTTCCTGATGGAGACCGTGTCCTTATTATCCACCGCAATAAGGAATCAGAGACGCAGTTTGTAAACAAACTGGAATCCCTCCATTCGCAGTTCATTCGTCCGCAGGGAGCTTCAAGCCTGGCGCTCAAAGGAAGTGATGTGCTCAGGAATAACTGGTTTTTCCTCTTCACTGATGCAATGCAGGAAATGAAAGTATCGGTAATTGGATTTGAAGCATTAAAAAATTTCCGTTTCAATACGGCGAGACCCCAAACAAAAATTCACATCAGCAGTAGTACTGACTGGTTTGATGCCAGAGTAGATATTATATTTGGAGATCAGAAAGTGACCGTTGCCGACGTAAAGAAGGCACTTGCCAACCGTCAGCAGTTCGTGCCTTTGAATGATGGAACACTGGGCGTATTGCCGGAAGAATGGGTGAAAAAATATTCATTGTTGTTCCGTGTGGGTGAAGGCAAACTTAACCAGCTGCGTTTGTCAAAATATCACATGAGCGTGATTGATGAATTGTATGAAAACCGTAATGAAGAAGAGCTCATCATTCACCTGGAAAAAAAATACGAACAACTCCGGGAATTTAAAAACATAAAGGAAATTCCTCCTCCCGTGCATCTCGATCATATTCTGCGGCCTTACCAGGTGCATGGTTTTCACTGGCTCAATTACCTCCATGAAGTAAGCTGGGGAGGGATACTTGCCGATGATATGGGGTTGGGGAAAACAGTACAGGCATTGTCTTTCCTGCAGCATTATAAAGACACACATGGTAAGCTAATCGCTTTGGTAGTTTGTCCGACCACACTTATTTTCAACTGGGAGAATGAAATAAAAAAATTCACTCCGGCGCTGACTTACTATATTCATCATGGAGGGGACAGGATCCGCAATAAACAATTACTGAATGAGTACGATGTGATCATCACCACTTATGGAACTTTGCGGAGCGATATCAAGCTCTTGATCGATATTCCTTTTGATTACGTGATCCTCGACGAATCACAGGCCATTAAAAATCCTTCGAGCAAAGTCACCAAAGCTGCCTCGCTTTTGCATGCCAAACATCGTTTATGCATGAGCGGTACTCCGCTGCAAAATAATACTTTCGACATTTTTGCCCAGATGAATTTCCTCAACCCGGGAATGCTGGGCAGTATTGAGTTTTTCAGACAGGAATTTGCAGTGCCCATTGATAAATTTGGCGAAAGCGACAGGAAAGACCATTTGAGGAAATTATTGTACCCGTTTATTTTAAGAAGAACCAAAGAACAGGTCGCAAAGGATCTTCCGGAAAAAACAGAGACCATTTTGTATTGTGAAATGGAAGAGGAACAACGCAAGATATACGATGCCTACCGAAATGATTACCGCGACAAGATCCTGGGCTCTATTGAAAGCCAGGGAATTCAAAAATCACAATTGACCATTTTGCAGGGGCTGATGAAATTGCGCCAGATCTGTGATTCACCGGCAATCCTGAACGAAACAGAAAGATATCCCAATCATTCTATTAAGCTGGACGAGCTGGCCAGGGAAATTGCCGAAAATATCGGGGATCATAAAGCACTTATTTTTTCACAATTCCTGGGTATGCTGGCGCTTATAAAAGAAAAACTAAAGCTCCTGGATATCAAATTTGAATATTTTGATGGCAGCACTTCAGCTCCCGACCGGGAAAAGGCGATTCGAAATTTCCAGGAAGATGACAGCTGCAGGGTATTTCTCATTTCACTCAAGGCCGGTGGGGTAGGTTTAAATCTTACTGCTGCAGATTATGTCTATATTGTCGATCCCTGGTGGAACCCGGCAGTTGAACAACAGGCCATTGACCGAACACACCGTATAGGACAAACGAAGAATATTTTTGCATATCGTATGATTTGCAAAGACAGCATAGAAGACAAAATTCTCAGGCTTCAGGAAAAGAAACGCGTACTGGCCAAAGATCTGATCGTGGACGATGATGGATTTGTTAAGAGCCTGTCCCGGGAAGACGTCGAATATTTATTCAGCTGACCTGTGTTATTCACCCTGCCGGCAATCATTTTTTACCATTAATACATCTGGCATTCCGGCAATTTTCTGAACTCTTTATTTTAGCGTTTACAATATTCAGAGTTTATGAGGATTTTTCTTATTGTGCCTGTCTGCCTGCTCTGTTTTAGTCTGAATGGTTATTCACAAGCAAAAATCAAAGGCTCAGTCAGAGGTAAAATTATGGATACGACCGCAAAGCAGAATTTATCGGATGCTTCTGTCATGGTGGTACAGGCCCTCGATTCCTCTTCCTCAGCATTTACAGTCACCAATAAGGACGGTTCCTTTTTAATAAAAAATCTGAACGCCGGCAGTTACAGAGTGCTGATCACATTTGAAGGTTACCAGGCCATTGTCAAAAGAATTTTCATCTCTGCGGGCAACACAGATATTGATCTCGGTAATATGTACATGCAGAAAGTAAGCGATATGCTGCAGGAAGTGATTGTAGAACGGCCCCCCATACAAATAAAAAAAGATACTGTTGAATACAATGCCTCCATGTTCACAACTAAACCGAATGCAGTTGCGGAGGATCTGTTAAAGAAATTACCTGGTGTACAGGTTGATAAAAATGGAAATATTACTGCCCATGGAGAAACAGTTCAAAGGGTCCTTGTAAACGGAAAAAGATTTTTCAGCGATGATCCCAAACTCGCAACCAGAAATCTGCCTCCCGATATCATTGATAAAATCCAGGTGTTTGACGATCTGAGTGATCAAAGCAAATTTACCGGCTTTGATGATGGCAACCGGGTAAAGACCATTAACATCACCACAAAGAAAGATAAGCGAATGGGCTATTTCGGAAAAACCGTAGCTGGTGTAGGAACGGACGAAACCTATGACTTAAGTGTTAACATGCACCGTTTTGACAACGATCAGCAAATTTCCTTACTTGGTCAGGGCAACGATATCAACAAACAAAATTTCACTATCCAGGATATACTGGGCACTACGGGCAGGCGGGCTGGTGGCAATTTCGGAATTGGCAGTCCGAACAGCAGCGGTATTACCACCGTTTGGGCTGCCGGTGCAAATTATAAAGATACCTGGGGACCAAATACTGATGCCTATGGAAGTTATTTCTTCAACAGTCAGCATGTGTCTGTGGACCAGAGCAGTCTTACGCAAAACGTCATTGATCCGGATTCTTCTACTTTCAATAATGCGACTCAGTCAACCATACAAAGAACCCAGAATCATCGGATCTATTTTAACCTGGAAGAGAGGTTCGACAGCAGCAATTCTCTTATTTTCCGTCCCAACATCAGCTTTCAGACCACGACTCCGAATGCTTCTTCTTCCAGCACCATGACGGACGCAAAAAACGACATGATTAATAATTCAGTATCCAATTCATCAAGTACAAACAGCGGTTATAATATTAATGGAGCAAACCTTCAATTCAGGCATAAGTTTGCGAAAAAGTTCAGAACAATTTCTCTTGACCTGAATACCACAGCCAATGTCAATGACGGATATGGTTACAATTATGCGATAAATAGTTTTTACAGGCCGACTGTAAAGATTGATACCATCAACCAGTATTATACTGACTCTCTTCACTCATTCACTTTCAGCCCGACTCTTTCTTACACAGAACCCGTTGGCAAAAACCAGATCATTGAATTCAACTACAATTACACATATAACCGAAACAACAGCATCAACAACACCTATCAATACAATAATGAGTCAAAAATTTTTAGCGAATTCGACAGTTTGTTCAGTAATTCCTACAGGTTTGTTTCAAATGCAAACAGGTTTAGCCTGAATTGGAGGATTCAAAACCCCAAATACAACTTAAGTGTCGGCTCAGGACTTCAATTCACCGATTTTAACAGCCTGAATACGACCAAGAATGTAACGGTTGCACAGAATTATATCAATTTGACTCCAACAGTTAATTTTCAGTACACTTTTTCAAGAACCCAGCATTTTCGGTTAAACTATACCGGTAGAACCGGTACGCCTTCAGTAGCTCAACTGCAGCCAATAGTGACAACCTCTGATTCCATCAATTTTCAGGTTGGTAACCCGGCCCTGAAACCGCAGTTCACACACAGTTTACGCATGTTGTACACTTCTTTTGATCCGGCTACTCAGCGTGTTATTTTTGCAACCGTCAACGCAAGCACAATCGTCAATGATATTCAGAGCTCAATTATCACCAATCCAAATGGCGGAAAGACCAGCAGCTATGTGAACCTGAACGGTACCTATAATCTTGCAGGATATTTTAACTATGGTTTCGCCCTGAAGAAGCCTAAATCAAATCTTAATTTCATCACGAATGTCAATTATAGCCAAAGCCAGACACTCGTGAATTATGCAAGCAATTATACCCGTAATACCACACTGGCAGAAACAATTTCCTGGACAACCAATATCAAGAAAAATTTCGACATGAATTTCAGCACGGCCACAACATATAACATCGCAAGGAACACATTACAGCCGACCCAAAACCTCAACTACTTTACGCAGGTATTCTCGGCAGAAATTACAGCATACACCAACAGTGGCTGGCTTATTGCAACAACATTTGACTATACCCTCAGCGGTAATCGTGCTCCCGGATATAACGCAAGCGTGCCCTTGCTGAGTCCGAGCATTGCCAAGGAATTATTTAAAAAGAAAAATGGCGAATTACGGCTGAGCGTCTTCGATTTATTGAATGAGAATACGGCAGTCAACAGAACAGTATCAGCCAACCAGATCATAGACACAAGGTCCAATGTGCTCACCCGGTATGCCATGCTCACGTTTACGTATAACCTGAATAATTTTGCCGGATCACAACAGAAAAGAATGCCGGGCATGTTCGACAACTTCCGCAGAAACGGTGGTATGAGGGGGAATTTTAATGGTGGATCAAGGCCGTAGAACTTTTCCCTTCAACAACAGAGCAACAAACAAGATCAGAGAGAAAAACCAATCTTTCTGCTTATCTTTTTTTCCTGATATGAGTTAGAGGATGATAATTGCCGGTCGGCGAATGACCTTCGACAATTACCAGCATGAGACTTCTTAGAAACCGGTAAATATTTGAAGACGGCCGGTAATCGTCCTTGTAAACTTTAACCCTTTGAGTATCAAAATGCATGTTCTTTTTCATGAATACTGGCCTGATAATGGTATATGCTTACTTAGTCAGGATAACGTACAGGCAGCCAAATTATTATTGAATAATCGATTTATTATCAACGTATTTTCCCTATTGCAGCTGCCGGAAAATAATAGTATTTTGGAACCAAATCCTTTTCCATGAGAACCTTATTATTAACGCTTGTCTTTCTCATCTATGTCTCTGTGCTTCAGGCACAGGATGATGTGTTTTCCAATAAGACGAATATTGCACTGGAAAAGGTGATTAAAGATTTTCCCAATCGTTTTCATAATATCAAAGGGGATGTGCTGGTACAACAAACCCAGACAATAGAATATAAATCTACTGTCCAGGTTCCCGGTGCCACTGCCTGCGTGGTAACGAAACACACTGGTCCAAGTAATGATATCTATACCTGGAGCTGCTCGGCTTTTACAAGTAAGGATTTCAATCTTGCCAAAAATAAATTCAAGGAAATTTACGATCAGATAGAAAATACCATCATAAAAGTTGACGGACAAAAACCATTTATTGTGAGTGGTCAGTACCGCACTCCTTATGAACAAAGAAAACTTACCTCCGTCGTTTTTGAACTTTTACCTGCCGTCGGAGAAATGAAAAATCTGAAGATCGAACTTACGCTCCAATATATCACAGATTGGAAAATTTCCCTGACCGTGTATGACAGCGATCAGAAGGAAACCGAATCGACGGCTGTTAATAATTAATTCCTCTTTTTAATCTGCCTAACTTTAAATCAGGTTTTTATAACCCCTTCCATTTTCGCAGTTGTAACAATTATTCCTGCGGCTTCAGGAATGGTTTCAGCAAATCAATAGGAACCGGGAAAATTGTCGTAGAGTTTTTTTCAGTTGCAATTTCACGAAGTGTTTGAAGATAACGCAATGTAATCGCACTGGGCTGGTCTGCCAGGATTTTTGCGGCGTCGGCCAATCGTTGCGAGGCTTGGAATTCTCCTTCAGCTGCGATAACTTTTGCTCTTCGTTCCCTTTCAGCTTCTGCCTGTTTGGCCATTGCACGTTGCATTTCCTGTGGCAGATCGATTTGCTTTACTTCCACATTGGAAACTTTAATTCCCCAGGGCTCCGTATGAGCATCGATGATTTGTTGTAATTGTTGATTGATCTTGTCGCGCTGCGAAAGCAGGTCATCCAGTTCCGATTGTCCAAGCACACTTCGCAATGTTGTTTGCGAAAGCTGTGAAGTGGCCATCAGGTAATTTTCCACTTCCACCACGGCTTTTTGCGGTTGGATCACACGAAAATAAACGACAGCATTTACTTTAATGGAAACATTATCATGCGTAATCACATCCTGCGGAGGAACATCCATCACCACGGTTCGCAAGCTCACTTTGACCATTTTGTCCACTATCGGAATAAGAATAATCAACCCCGGTCCACGCACACCTGATCCTACTAAGCGACCCAGCCGGAAAACAACTCCTCTCTCATATTCACGCAAAATCCGGATAGCATTCGCGAGGACAATTACAAAAAAGAAAATAATTACCACGAGTACTACTGGAAATGTTTCCATAAATTTTATTTAGCGATTAACTGATGAGATGTTCTACATGCAAGGTCAGGTTTTTTATTCCAACAACCCTCACTTTTTCTCCTTTGCTGATAGAGCCTGCAACAGTTTCTGCCTGCCAGGTTTCACCATGCACAAAAACTTTTCCGGAAGGAGAAAGCAATTCCAGTGATTTTCCGGTTTCGCCTATTAGTCCCTCAAGCCCCGTAGTCGGTTTGGCTCTTTGTGCCTTCAGGCCCATACCAATAATGACAAGAAAAAAGAATGTGGTAAGCGCAACTGAGGAAATAATAATGCTGCGTGAAATCCTGACAAATTCTATTGTCGGACTGGTTCTGATCAACATTAAAGATCCGATCAGCAGAGAGGCAATTCCTCCTAACGCCAGCAGTCCATGACTCACAATTTTTATTTCGAGCAATAAAAGCACGACGCCAAAAATGATAAGGGCAAGACCAGCATAATTAACCGGCAACGCATGCATCGAATAAAAGGCCAGCACAATCGCAATGACTCCCACAATACCCGGGAAAATAGATCCGGGATTATACAATTCAAACAGGATTCCGTATATGCCAAGCATGAGAAGCAGATAAGCAATATTGGGATCGCTGATCAGGTTCAATATTTTTTCCATAAAACCCATCTCCATCCATTCAATTTTTGCGCTCCTGGTGTGAAGAATCCTGGTTCCGGAATTCAATTCGACGATTTTTCCATCAAGCTGGTTCAGCAGGTCTTCAGTATTTTTTGCGATAAAATTGACCACTTTTTTTTCTACGGCTTCGTTTTCGGTTATCGAAACACTTTTGCGAACTGCTTCTTCAGCCCATTCGCTATTCCGCTGGCGTTTTTCGGCGATTGACCGGATAAATGCTGCGGCGTCGTTGGTTACTTTGTCATTCATCACGTAATCCTGCTGTTGATTCTGCAGGTCTACAGGATGTGCTGCTCCCAGATTAGTACCTGGCGCCATAACAGCTACATGAGCTGCCAGTGTAATAAATACGCCGGCAGAACCCGCATGCGCGCCCGACGGTGATACAAAGACGACCACAGGTACAGGTGATTCTATCAGGTCGCTTACAATAATCCGGGTTGATTTCAACAATCCGCCGGGTGTATTGAGTTCAATCAGCAGGCACTCCGCCTTTTCGCGCTCTGCTTTTTCGATACCCTGGTGAATAAAATCGGCCGTAACGGGATTAATGGTTCCGTCTATTTTCAATGCAACGACCGTTTGCGCGTTAGCCAGCAACGGCAATAAAAAAAGAATAATTAAATATAAAAAGATGGGCTTCATATAAATATCCTCCGGATAAGATGAAGCAGCTGATCAGGAATTCAGGGATTAGAATGAAAATATCTTCCTGTAATTTACTACAATTCCCAATAATCATGAACAGGGAAAAATATTATATGGACCGCCCAAAGCCTGACGGCAGGGAAGATATTGTGGCTATCCTTCGCATAGAAGTTATCGTTAGTAAAACTTACACCATCAGTGTATATTCTTTAAGTACAGCTTCTATTTCTTCAAGTTTGAAGGGTTTGGAAATATAATTATTCATGCCGGCTTCGAGACATCGCTCGCGGTCCCCCTTCATTGCATCTGCTGTCAGGGCAACGATGGGAATATTACATTGTGGTTCACTCAACTGGCGTATATGCTTTGTGGTAGCATATCCATCCATTTCCGGCATATTGACATCCATAAAAATCAGGACCGGCTCATAATGCGCGAGTGATTCCAACACCTCTCTGCCATTATTCATTTGTATGACTTCAAATCCCATTCTTCTTAACACTTCTGAAATCAGGAGCATATTAATGGGATCATCGTCGACCACCATAATGCTTGCAGCCTGTGAAATTTTTTCGATGACTTCGAGCGAGGGATGCAATGCATCGTTATGCATATTCTTTTCAAACAGGGACAATAAAGTGCTGTTGAGCTCATGCAGCTTAACCGGTTTGGAAATGAATTTGTTGATCCCGATTTTATCTGCTTCGTACTGATACATATTTTTTTCTAGCGATGACAACATGAGGATAGAAGGACAATTGGTTCCCGGCATAATTTTTTTCATTTCCTTAACCAGTGTGATTCCATCCATTCCCGGCATATGATGATCTGTAATAATCAAATCAAATGGTTGCCCATTTTCTCTGGCCGCAATCATTTTTTGTAATGCGTCCTGTCCATTTGGTGAGATTTCAGAATGGATA
>DATJWE010000140.1:0-2656 GCA_035501475.1 Puia sp.
ATTTCTAACAAATAAAAAAAAAATGAAAACGATCAAAGTCAAAGACGGCACCGAAATTTTTTACAAGGACTGGGGAACAGGTCAGCCTGTTTTCTTTCATCACGGCTGGCCATTATCCAGCGATGATTGGGATGCGCAAATGATGTTCTTCCTGAATCATGGATTCAGAGTGATTGCCCATGATAGAAGAGGTCATGGAAGATCTACACAAACCCCTAATGGACATGACATGGACACCTATGCTGCCGATGTGGCCGAACTCACAAAAGCACTTGATTTAAAAAATGCTATTCATGTTGGTCACTCAACCGGTGGCGGTGAAGTTATTCGGTATGTGGCAAAACATGGAAAGGGTCGAGTCGCCAAGGCGGCACTCATAAGTTCGGTAACTCCGGTCATGATAAAGAGTGATAAGAATCCGAATGGTGTTCCACTGTCTGTATTTGATGAAATACGTTTAAATACAGCAGCGAGAAGGCAACAATATTTCCAGGATTTTACGCTTCCTTTCTACGGGTACAACCGGGAAGGTGCTAAAGTATCCCAGGGTATTCGGGATAATTGGTGGCGTCAGGGAATGATGGGTTCAATAAAAGCGCACTACGATTGTATCAAGGTTTTCTCAGAAACTGATTTCGTCGAAGACCTTAAAAGTGTCGACATACCGGTGCTCGTTATGCACGGTGAAGATGATCAGATCGTTCCTTTCGAGATTTCAGGTGCGAAGGCTGTGGAGCTCCTGAAGAACGGAAAACTTATTTCATACCCCGGCTTTCCGCATGGAATGCCGACCACGGAGGCTGAAACAATTAATGCAGACCTTTTGACATTTATTAAATCTTAACAACCTGGCTTACCCGGGAACTAAAAGTCAGCTCCACACAAAATGGGCCTGGATAAGCACTGGTGTGCGAAATAAATTCGATCACGGAAAATTAAAAAATTAAAAAAATGAAAAAGAGTAAAACAATACTTGCAAAGACAATCATGGCAGGAGCTATTGTGATGCAGGGTACATTGAGCGGAGCACAAATGGGAGCTCCTGTCGATCCAACATCAGATGAATCCATTCGGCCCTTCCGGGTGCATATTCCTGAAGAAAAGCTCGCCGATCTTAAACGCCGCATACTGGCCACACAATGGCCCGACCAGGAGATCGTCAAAGATGAGACACAAGGCGTGCAAGTCGCTACCATGAAGGCTCTCGCCAAATACTGGGCTACAGAATATGACTGGCGCAAAATCGAAACAAAAATCAATGCCCTGCCCCAATTCATTACAAAAATTGATAGGGTCGACATTCATTTCATTCACGTTCGTTCAAAATACCCGAATGCCTTACCGGTCATCATTACTCACGGTTGGCCCGGCTCTGTCATTGAGCAGTTAAAAGTCATCGGCCCACTCACTGATCCTGTTGCTTACGGTGGAAAAGCAGAAGACGCTTTTGATGTGGTAATACCTTCTATTCCCGGATATGGTTTCTCAGGCAAGCCCGCCGAATTGGGATGGAACCCAACCCGGATTGCTAAAGCATGGATAGAATTGATGAAACGCCTGGGCTATAAAAAATATGTAGCACAGGGTGGCGACTGGGGCAACGCGATTTCGGAAATCATGGGATTGATGGCACCTCCCGGATTACTGGGTATTCATACCAATATGCCTGCTGCAGTGCCCGCATTTATTTCAAAAGCACTTGCAACAGGGACACTTCCTCCTGATCTTTCGGCTGACGAATTGAAAGCTTGCAGGCAGCTTGACTTTTTCTATTCAAAAGGTTTAGCCTACGCGCAGGAGATGGGCCTTCGTCCCCAGACACTTTATGGAATCGCGGACTCACCCATTGGTCTTGCAGCCTGGATCCTTGATCATGATGACCAAAGCTATAAACTCATTGCGCGTGTATTTAGCGGACAGACGGAAGGACTTACCAGGGATGATATTCTCGACAATATATCACTGTATTGGTTCACTAACACCGGCATCTCTTCCGCGCGTCTCTATTGGGAAACCACGCGGGTTTCAAAGGCCGGCTTTTTCGATCCGCGGAATGTTGCCATTCCGGTTGCAGTCAGCGCTTTCCCGGACGAAATCTATACAGCTCCGAAAAATTGGGTAGAAAAGGCATATCCTAAACTTATTCATTACAACAAGCTGGATAAAGGTGGTCACTTTGCTGCATGGGAGCAGCCTGCAATTTTTTCGAAAGAACTCCGCGAATCATTCAGGTCACTGCGCCAGGAAACCGTCGCAATGAGATAGCCAGAGTTGGTCTGTGCATTGTGTGTCGCCCCGCACCCTGAGCAGTAAACTCATCACCTGGTTATTCAAACAAAAATTATGTCAACAAAAAAAATACATGATCGCCGGTCTTTTCTAAGTTATGTCGCCAAATCTATGGCTGTTTATCCCCTTCTTGAAACTGGATCGGTCAATTTTTTTGCCAATACAAAACCGAGAACCATGAATCTGACTAAACAAAAAACAAATTCTGCATTTGACCAGCTTAAACAAATTGATGCAGGAGTGCTGAATGTCGGATATATTGATGAGGGTCCACCTGGTGGTCCAGTGGTAATTCTCTTGCACGGATGGCCTTACGATATCCATAGCTATGTCGATGTTGTTCCAGTGCTCACATCAAGAGGCTACA
>DATJWE010000141.1:0-20644 GCA_035501475.1 Puia sp.
AGAAATCAATAACGTTGTTTCTTACGAGCCTTTTTTCTATCCGTTAGATGCGATATTACATTGGAACAGGGGATATGGGAAAAACGGATTTGTTCAATATCAGTTCGTATTGCCATTGGACGCAAAACAGGGCCTGATTGAGATTCTGCATCGGATTAGTGACAAAGGACTGGGATCCTTTCTTGCTGTGTTGAAGGTATTCGGGAAACAGGAAAGCATCATTTCGTTTCCGAAAGAAGGATATACGCTGGCTCTTGATTTCCCTGTCAGGAAAGGCCTGCTTGAATTTCTGGATGAACTGGATAAAATCGTTCTGCAATACGGAGGACGTATTTATATGTCGAAAGATGCCCGGATGAAACCCGAAATATTACGTGGAGGATATCCGGGGCTCGACAGGTTTAAGGAGATTGTAAGAAAGTATAACCCGGATGGAAAAATTCATTCCATTCAATCCGACAGATTATTTTTAACCTCTAATTAATTTATTTGATTCATGCCAACTGTCCTCATTCTCGGTTCCACTTCCGATATCGGTGTAGCTATTGCAAGGAAGTTTGCGGAGAATAAATATGACGTTCAACTGGCAGCGAGAAATCCTGAACAGCTTAAACCTTTGCAGTCGGACATTGGAATCAGGTATCATGTCAAATGCACCGTGCATGCATTTGACGCGTTGCAGTTTTCAAAGCACCAACAGTTTTTTAGCGATCTTGATCCCAAGCCCGATATTACTGTTTGTGTATTTGGAATTCTGGACGATGAAGAACAGGCATTTGATGATTGGAATCTTACCCAGCGCATGATCGATACCAATTATACCGGAGGAGTTTCTATTCTCAATGTTGCAGCCAAATTTTATATGGGAGAAAAGAAAGGGATGATTGTCGGCATCAGTTCTGTAGCCGGAGAAAGGGGCAGGGCAAGCAAATTGATTTATGCCAGTGCGAAAGCCGCCTTTTCAACTTATTTATCGGGCCTGAGGAACAAACTCTACAAACATCAGGTACATGTGATGACGGTGAAGCCTGGTTTCGTATATACGAAAATGACAGAGAATCAGAATTTACCCAAGCTTCTAACTTCAGATCCCGCTAGTGTTGCTACCATTATTTTCAAAGCCGTTGAGAAAAAGAAAAATACGGTATATGTGAAATGGTTCTGGCAATATATCATGCTGATCATAAAATGGATTCCGGAATTTCAGTTTAAAAAAATGAGCTTGTGAAACGACGCATTGCTTTTCTTGATTTCGACGGAACCATTACCACAAAAGATACGCTGTTGGAAATTATCAAATTTCAGAAAGGATTCGCCCGGTTTTACCTCGGATTATTAATACAGGCTCCTATACTTGTCGCGTACAAGTTGAAAATTATTTCCAATCACCTTGCCAAGCAAATTCTCCTGCGTTTTTTTTTCGGCGGAATGTCAGCAGATGCTTTTCAGACCAGATGTGATGAGTTTACGATTGTCGTTTTGCCGCATCTGATACGGCCCAAGGCGCTGATTGAGATCAGAAAACTTCTGGACTCCGGTGCAGAAGTAGTTGTTGTTTCCGCGTCTGCAGAAAATTGGATAAAAAACTGGAGCAATTCTCTTGGTCTGCAGCTGATATCAACCATTCTTGAACACAGGAACGGGTTGATCACCGGCCGCTTTGAAGGGAAGAATTGTTATGGAAAAGAAAAAGTTCGCAGGATTCAAATCGCATATGATCTTTCTAAGTATGATGAGATCTACTGCTATGGTGACAGCGGCGGAGATAAACCCATGATGTCACTCGCAACCGTCTCTTTTTTCAAACCATTCAGGTAACAATTGAAACAGCACCTCAGGCTTAATTCTTTTAACTATTGTTCAGTAAAAGATTTTGGCGTGTGCAGGAACTCTTTTCTGTTTTTCTTTAATTGAAAAAGAGCTTTTATCATGGAGGCCATCAGGACAGGAATATGCAGGATTGCTTTGAAAGTAGTCCGGTTATAATACGAGTTTGGGATTGAAATAAACAGGGTGATGGCATACAAAAGCATGCAGGCCATCCACCATAAAGAGGAAGGATATACGATGGTTATTGAGAATACCCACTGGACCGCCAATAACAGGAAGAAAACAGAAAATACAAGTAAAAATAAAATCCTTGGCAACAGAAGATTCTGGAAAAACTTATTGTAATAAAGAATGGTCTTCGGAGCTTTTTTTATGTCGGGATGAAAAAATCGTCTCACGTGATTTACCTGGGCTTCAAGCCAGCGGATCCGCTGTTTTTCAAATACCTCGGCACTGGATACTTTTTCGTCAAGCACAAAAGCATCGTCAATAAATTCCATCTTTATTTTCCGGATCATTAACTGCAGGTCTATTTCCCGGTCCTCTCCCGGATTGTTCAAAATCTCGTTTGAAGAAAAAATTTCTTTCACCAATGAAAAATCAAAAGCCATACCTGAGCCAATCGGAGCTGCGGAAAGGCCGAGGTGGGCGGGCCCCCGCCTGAACAGATTGATATTAATTTCTTCACTAATGGCATCCAGCAGAGCAACGGAATTGTTTTTGTTTTTAGCTGTTCGATGACATTGAACAGCTGCATATCCCTGCTGGAAAGCGTCATTGACTTTTTCGAGGCAATCGGGCCCCATGACATTATCCGCATCCAGGATCATGACGATTTCAGCATCCTTGGTATTTAATGTTTGTAAGGCTGCACTCACGGATTTTGATTTCATGTTAACGTGTACTTCAAGCACATCGACCGGCAATTGCTTTAGTTTTTCAATCGTAGCAGGCTGAAGCTGATCAGCAATGACCATTACTTTGAGGCAGTCTTTTGGATAATTGTGATCAACAGCTTTGGCTGCCGTATCCAAAATAATATGATCCTCCCTGTAACACGGAATCAAGATCAATATTTTTTTCCTGGACGTGTTCGGTAGAAATTTTTTCCCTTTCAGGAATCTGCCTGCCAGAGCGATGATGAACAGATAACATGTACTGATAAAAAGATACAGGAAAATGATCAGAAAGAAAATAGAAAATATTGAGCGGATCATTTTATACAAAGATGTTATAAGGCAATATTACCAGATTAAATTATACCGGTGAAGCACTGGAAGAGTACAGGTTCCAGCACACACCTTTCAGGAATAATTTTAAATGTTCAAATTGCCCATTTACGAGATAAGTATAGATTGATTTCGGTATTGAAAAAAAAGTAAAAAACAGAGTGAATATGAACAATTGAAAAAAATTGTTATTCCGGCGCATGAATAAAATACGGTTTCGCGTGTGATAATAGGTCTTCATCGGGTTTTGTTTACCAACCGACATGGATTCTTTATGATAAATTGTAGCCTCGGCAGTATACCAGATAGTGAATCCCGCTTTTTGTATACGGGCCGACCAGTCCCATTCTTCATAATAAAGAAAAAATTTTTCGGGGAACATTCCTACTTTTTCAATGACATTTCTTTTGACCATCATTGCACAGCCATGGGCCCCCGAGGTTGGTCCGGAAGTATTATACTGACCTTTGTCCTCTTCTCCATCCCCGATGGTTGAAGTCCGGCCGGTAAAGGAATTCATCGGCTTAAAACCAGCATATTGAATGATATTGGGATCGGAGAAGTATTTTATTTTGGGGCAGGTTACTCCAATACCGGAATATTTTGAAAACGGGACAAGTAAACGCTGGATAATATCGGGTGTAACTTCGGTATCATTATTTACAATGAAAATATAATCTCCCTTTGCCTGTCTCATACCCCAGTTATTTCCGCCTGCGAACCCGAGGTTTTCGGAGCAAAGCAACAAGCGTGTATTATGATAATCAGCTGTGCGGATGACAGTAGCCGGATCAATATCTGAGGCCATATCACAGATCAGAATTTCGTAGTTGGGGTAGGTCAGTTGCCTGGTCGATTCCAGAAATTCGCGGGTAATAAGCGCCTGGTTGTAATTCAGAGTAATAATAGAAACAAAGGGCTCAGTTTCCATTATATATTATTTCTTCTTGTGAAAGTGGAATTGCAAACGGCGCAAAGATAAAACTTTATGCACTTACACACTTGACTTTTGGATCAGGGCTGATGGAGTATTTGCCATTATCCAAAGATCATACATGAAGTTTGATTTATTGGCGTAATCGATATCGAGGTTTATTCTTTCTTCCACAGACATATCCTTTTTGCCTCTTTTCTTGATTTGCCATAATCCGGTCATGCCTGCATGTGCAAGGAAGCGTTTGGCACATTCATCGGTGGTGAGTGTAGCTGCTTCATATAACGGTAATGGACGGTTGCCAACGAGAGACATGTCTCCCAGCAGGACGTTGATGAGTTGTGGAAGTTCGTCCAGGCTGGTATTGCGAAGAAAAGCCCCTACTTTGGTAACGCGGGGATCGTTGTCAATTTTGAAAAAGGCCGGGCCTTCGGAAAGGCTTGCATTATATTGATTCAGGTGCGAAAATTCGTTGATACGCTGGTCTGCCCCGGTAAACATCGTCCGGAATTTGTAGAAATCAAAAATTCTGTATCCCCTGCCGGCTCTTTTTGCAACATAAAAAACAGATCCTTTCGATTCAATATTGATTGCAAGAGCTATCAAAAGAAAAACAGGACTTAACAGCAGCAGGGCAACCAGGGATATGCTAATGTCGAAAGCTCTTTTCAATGAAAATTGCTCCCGGAGCATCTGCGCTCTTTTTTCACCTGCATGAATTTTTTGTAGATCGATCGTACCGAGTTTTATTTTTTTCAGGAATTTAATTTTCGACATCAGGTTAATTTCATTTGCTTCCTGAAGAAAAATAATTTCATCAGCCAGTTTGTGTTTTTTGTACATATTCAGTTCCATTTCACATAAATTGCCCGCGTCTAAAACTACAGGAATGGAATACAATACCGGGTGGTTGTTTAAAAAATGACAAAAACTTTTAACCGCTTCAAACTCAAACTGGGATTCACAGAAAATAATTTCGGGGATGGCATTTTTTTCTTGCGACAAGCTGCGTTTCAGTTCTGATTTAGCATTTTCAATACTTTCTGAAGCGTAGCCTATTTTGAAGATCTTCACTAACTTCTCAATGTTAGTCGCGTTCTTTCCAATATAATAAAATCCGCTCTTATCGTAAGTAATCGTTTCGCTGATCGGATCCGATGTTATTCGATAGTGTACAAACTTGCTGTTTTTTAGGGTTGTTGTTCTGGGTAAAAAAGTAAATTCCATAAATAAGGCTAGGTTTAAAGTTTCATAAATACACGGCGATTCGATTAGTATGTTTTCATCGGATAATGATTATCAATTGTGGTTCCTTCTATCAATTCATTGATGCTGGATACCAGCTCAACGGGATTAAATGGTTTTAAAAAATATCTCAGCACTCCGTATTCTATACATTTCTCGCGGGTCTCTTCTTTATCCATGGCTGACAATGCCACAATCGGAATTGCATTGTATATTCCGCTTGAAGAAAGTTGTTGAATCAATTCCCAATTGTCCATATCCGGTAATTGGGGGTCCGCTATAATCAGGTGGGGAAAGTTTCTTTTTGAAAGCCAATACATGGCGGAACAGCCATCTGGTACCGTAACAACCTGGTATTCCTTTCCTAGTACGGTTTGTAACAAAAACCTTATTGCCTTACTATCATCAACTGCTAAAATTTGCTTTTTCATGGGCAGAAGTCATTAAGTTTTATCACTTAAAACTCAATTTCTCGTAGGATTGAAATTGGAGAGTGGCTCACATGAGGTATTGGCTTCGGCAGGAGTTAATCCTGAGGAATATGCCAAGCAAAGATTAATAGGAAATCAGAATGTTAATCAGGTATTGGGGAATTTCAAGGATGGATGGCTTTCACTTAGAAGCCTAGTATCGTAATAACCTGATTTTCAAAGGAATTGAACAGGACTTCAACGGAATTATACGATAAAAGTAGTGAAAATTTCCTACAAACCAAATATTGTTTGGGCTTTTTTGTATCCATCACAAATATGTAGATAACTGTTAAATAAAAAAATACCCATTTCATGGTATTTTACTCATTTTCTCACGTGCTGCTTTTTCCCATATTACAGATTGTTTCTTTGTTACAAATCTGTAAAAACCTATAAATACAGAGAGGTTCATGAACAGGAAATAATAAGGCAGGTACAGGGCTTTTATCATGATATTTCTGTTTGCGAAAAGCCAGCCGATAAATGCGATCAGGTAAAAAAAGAGTTGCGCATATAAAAAAAGTGAATAAAATAAACTTCCTTCGGTCAACACAATCATGACGTCGGCAATCAGCAAAATGATAAGGCAAAGAGGGCAAAGCGTCCAGCGTAAAATCCGGTGTGAAATGAATTGGAATGAAAGAACCGGATATTTAAAGATATTGAACAAATCTCTCAATATCCCCATGGCCTGGAATGCTCCGGCACTGATTCTGATTTTTCTTTTTTCCTCTTCTTTCATTGTAGCAGATGAGGTTTCTATGGCAAAAGCATCCGGTTCATACCGGATTACATATCCCCGAATACATATTTTAAGGGATTGAACAAAATCCTCGATAATGATATTTTCCCCGCTATTTTCAAATAATTCAGTTCTTACAGAAAACAATTCGCCCGCAGCACCTACGACTGAATAAAATGAGGAATCCATTTTTTTCAAAAAGGATTCATACTTCCAATAAAGTCCTTCTCCTACGCCTGCGGCCATGGTCTGTGTGGTAGTAATTATCTTTTTTTCGCCTGCGACTCCTCCGACTTCCGGATTGCTGTAATGCCTCACTATTGCTTTTACACTATTCCCGTTTAACAGCGTGTTTGCATCAGAGAAAATCACATAAGGTGTTGTTACAAATTTCATTGCCCGATTCATGGCCGCTACTTTTCCTTTTCGTTCCGGTTCATGGAGAAGCAGGATACGCTGATAATTTCGTATTATTTCCGCTGTATTATCGGAAGAGCCATCTGTAATGAAAATTATTTTCAGTTTGGATTCAGGATAATCCAGTTGAAAAGTATTATTAATCTTTTTTTCAATAAAATCCTCTTCATTAAATGCAGAAATGACAATAGATATTTCTGGTTCGAATAAAATATCTTCGACAGGGTATTTCTTTTTAGTAAAAGCATTTTTTAACTGAACCAGCAGGTAAATAATCAGTCCATAACCGACATAGCTATAGACAATAATTGACAGGCTGAACCAGAAAAGGATTTTGAGAACAGTCATTGAATTTATACCCCAATTGATTATTACAAACGCCCGAGCTCACCCTATGGTATTTTGTTGAGCAACAATCTTTTCGGAATTCGGCTCAAAATTAATAGCTGAAAAGATAGGAGGTCCAAATAATTTTACTTTTTGAAAATTATTGCTATTTTTGATGTGCTTGGAGATACACGTTCATTCACGACTGGGTACTAGCGCATAACATAGCATTATACACCGGGTGATAATAGGATCATATTATCCTCTTTATTTTTTGAAAAACCCATTGTGTGCCTCACCTCCAATATTCTTCTGTGTTTTTTGTTCAAATTTAATATCCCGAAAACCGTGCTTTACCATTTTTTAAAATGAAACCATAAAAGACTCACCGATGGATCTCATCTATCTCGTAAAAGTTTTAATACGAAGAAAGTGGATTATTTTGTTCTGCCTCTTTCTTGGAATTGCAGGAGGATTGACATTCAGATTCCTGATGCCTAAACAATACGTATCCAATGCTCAATATTCAACAGGTTTTTCTCAGACTCAGAAGGTAAGTCTGCAGTTAACTGAAATATTCGACGTTAATCAGATAGATTTCCGTTTTAATAATGTAATAGAAACGTTCAAGTCACCGGTCGTACTTGGAATGATGGCATATGATCTTTTATTACATGATCTAGAAAATTCCCGCCCATTTAGGATACTTACTGAAAAAGAAAAGCAGGACTCTGCATATCAGAAAGCCAATTTCCAAAGAGCAAAAGAAATCCTGAGTGATAAACTCAATACCCTGGAACTGTTAAGCACATACGATCCACAGGAAAAGAAAGTATGGGACCTCCTCAATCTCTACGGCTATAGTGAAGCCAGCATATTAAAAAAACTCAACGTTGACCGCGTTCCCAAAACGGACTATATTAATGTTTCATTTAGTTCGGAAAACCCTGAGCTTTCGGCTTATGTAGTAAACCGTATTGGAATTAAATTCACTGAATTTTATACTTCACTTACCTCAAATACTACAAAACAATCTTTGTATAAACTCGATAGTCTGAGAGCGAGCAAACAAAAAGAAGTCGATGATCTGAGGATGAAACTTCAAAATTATCGGGCCAAAATCGGGACTCCGAATCCCGGCGACGCTGCAACTGCTGCGATGACCGGCTACCAGGAACTGACTTCACAGCTGACTCAGCAACAAGCAAGCTTAAATGATTATAAGCAAAAGCGAAGCTCGATCATTGATCAGCTGGCTTCTCTGAATTCGGTTGCCAGCTCGCAGGCAAATAATTCCAATAATGCAGATGAAATTCTGATTCTTCGTAGGACAAACGAAAGTCTGGCTACCCAACTGGGGAAAGGAGGAAATGATCCTGATATTCAAAAAAGAATTAATGATAACCTGAATAAAATCATTCAGCTTGGTGGTTCAGGAACAAGCACAAGTACCGGTGTTGAGAAATTAGCAGAAAAAAGAGACGCGCTGATAAAAGAAAAACTGGAGCTGGAATCCAATATTGCGGCTACGAATGATAATATTGAAATGTATAAAAAAAGGGTTGAAGAATTTCATAAAACTGCATTTTCTGGTGGTGGTGAGGAGGTGGTTGCCAAGGCTTATGAAAATGACCTGGAAACAGCAAGAAAAGATTTGGAAAAATATAACAGCAGCCTGTTTGCATCACAGGATATCGATGTGGCACCTGATTTTAATTTCAAGCAGATTGTTCTCGGGCAGCCTGCTATCAAACCTGAACCCACACATGGACTATTGATTACAGCAATCTCCGGTCTGTCGATGTTTTTCCTTTCCTCGCTTTTCCTCATCATTCTGGAATTGCTGGATTCGTCATTGCGTACTCCGACTATATTTCATAAGGAAACCAAGCTGAATGTACTTACTGTGGTGAGTAAAATTGATTTGCAAAGAAAGCCACTTAAGGAATATTTCGATTTCGAAACAAAGAGTGATCGGGAATATACATCCAATCCTTTTATTGAAAATCTTCGTAAGCTGCGTTATGAAATTGAATGTAGCGGCAAAAAAGTCATTTTAGTAACGAGTCCCAAAGCCCAGGAAGGGAAGAGTACTATCGTTGAGTCTTTGGCTTATACATTCAGTAAGAGCAAAAGAAAAGTCCTGCTGATTGATGCAAATTTTTCAAACAATACACTTACGCGTGAATTCGCAGCAAAGCCCACGCTGGAAAGTTTCAGCGTGAATGGACATGAAAACGGGATCGAAAAGATCTGGGGGATTACTACACTCACCAGCATTACCAATACAGATATTATCGGATGTGATGAGGGCAATTATACGCCTTCAGAGATTTTGCCAAAAAATAATTTGCTTGCTAACCTGGATAAAGTAGTTCATCATTATGACTATATTTTCCTGGAGGGAGCTGCCTTGAATACTCATGCAGATAGCAAGGAACTTGCAGAATATGCCGATGGAATTATAGCTGTATTTTCTGCGAAGAATGCCGTCGGGGAAATTGACAAGGAGTCCATCCATTTTTTGAGGGGCAATGGAAGCAAGTTTATCGGTACCGTTTTAAATAATGTGGATGAACAGAATCTCGATCTATAACCGATAACAGACCATTGCGCCTGATCTTATGCATTTCTGCTTTTTTCAGCAATTTTTTGAGTTGGGCATTGTTGTAATAACGGGATGGTATAAGTGTAATTTGAAGATCTAAGCGCTCATTAAATAATAATTATTTGAAACAGATTTGAATTTACCCGGCCTAAATACAAAAATATCCCGACCCGTAGAACATAAGTTTATACGGAACAGAGACATTGTGTTGTTTAGTTTTCAGACATGGGAATCTGACATTGGATTTAATTTAAAAGACATGGCATATGAACTGGCCGGGAACAACAGAGTTCTTTTTGTAAACAGGGCATTAGACAGGAATTCTATTTTGCGCAGGGTGACCGGGAAAAGGTCGCTCGAAACAAAAGTGGTTTCAAGGGAGAAAAAAGATACCATAGAAAAAATTCAGGAAAATCTTTGGGTTTTGCATGTCCGGGCAGTTTTAGAATCAATTAACTGGGTTCCTTCTTCCTTCGTATATGATCTCTTTAACCGGATCAACAATAAGCGGATCGCCAGAGAAATCAACGCCGCCCTGGGTCAGCTCGCATTTTCCGATATTATTTTTATTAATGATAATGATTTTTTCAGAGGACTCTATCAACAAGATTTTCTGCCATGCGAAAAATATATTTTCTACATCCGTGATTTTCTTACCTGCCAGCCTTTTTTCAAAAAAAAGGGCCCTCGTGCAGAAAGACAAATGATTAAAAAAGCAGATCTGGTTGTGGCTAATTCTTCTTATCTGGCGCAGTATGCCAGGCAATGGAACCCGAATAGTTTTGATATCGGACAGGGGTGTGACCTGCAGAGTTTCGCATCGGAAAACTTTTCTGTTCCAAATGATTTGGTAAACCTGCCAAAACCAATTATCGGTTATTGTGGAGCGGTAACAGCGATGAGGCTGGATATTTCAGTAGTTAAGCATATTGCTTCCTCTTTTCCGGAATATAGTATTGTATTGGTTGGTCCGTCAGATTCTTTTTTTGAAAAAGACAAATGGATAGACTATCCAAATGTTCATTTGCTCGGTGGTAAGGCTCCGGAGCAGATCGCGAACTATGTTTATTGCTTTGACATTTGTATGAATCCACAATCAATAAACCAGCTCACCATTGGAAATTACCCTCGTAAAGTAGATGAATATCTTGCTGCCGGCAAGCCCGTGGTTGCTACTGCGACAGAAGCCATGAAAATGTTTAGTTATCATACTTTTTTATGCATAAATAAAGAAGATTATGTACAGCAAATCAATATGATTCTTTCCGATGAAAATATGTTTTCTGAAAGGGAGAAGGAAAGGCGGAAAAACTTTGCATTGCAGCATACGTGGAAAAACAGTATTGGCAGATTGGGCGATGCCTATTATCAAACCGCGCAGGACCGGGATTTTTGAACTATGGAAAATGGTGAAAAAAATAAAAGGCTTTTTGATATTATAACAACAGTAGTTGTTATTGCTTATCTTGTTTTTGTTTTTATAAAATTTATGTATTTCTGATCAATGAATAATAGTCTGACATACAGGATAGGTTTTTCAGTGAGAAATTGGCTGAAATATCAATTTTTTGAGAAGAAGCTGAACACAGTACTGGGGTTTATGATTTTCCTGGTTCTCGCAATTGTTACATCGTACAGTACGGCCGTTATTGATTATAAAATTGGGATTGTTATCGTCATGTTTTTTGTGGCGCTGTTGGCGCTAATTGCTTTCTTCAAATTTCCCTATTTCGGATTTTATTTCCTGATCGCGTACTCATCCATTATTCCGCTTATTGACAGGCTCCTAAATCTTCCGGTGCTTACTGTAATTCTGGTTGAAGCGTTCTCCTACCTGATGTTACTTGTCATATTTTTCAATTATGACCTCAGGAAGAAGGTAGATCCGAGGTTCTGGTCCAATCCTATAATGATCGGTCTCTATATACTGTTTGCTTATTATGTGATCGAATTATTTAACCCTGATATGACTGGCACCCTGGGGTGGTTTAGCTTCTTCAGAAAACAATTGAGTTATGTGATGTTCTGTTATATGTGCTACAGTTTATTTCATACAAAAAAAGCGACTGTTTTTTTTATTTATTTCATGATCGGCTTTTCAACAGCGCTGGCATTATATGCATGTAAACAACAATTTCTTGGGTATGCCGACTTTGAAATGAGGTCGATAATTCAGACCGGTGGATACCACCTGCTTTTGCAAGGTGGTCTATTGAGGAAGTTCTCTGTTTTTACAGATCCTGCTAACTCAGGAATTCTTTTTGCTGCTGTGGCTATGCTATCTATTGTGCTGTTCATAAGAGATAACAATATCAAACACAAATTTTGGTTCCTGGTAGCCGCAGTAATCAATATTTTGGGTTATAGCTTCTCCGGTACTCGTACAGCTACTTTAATGATAGTATCAGGAATTGCCTTCTATTCCATAGCAACTATTTACGAAAAAAGAACATTATTATTTTTATTTTTTTCTATAGTCACTTTTGTTACGCTCATGGTTATGCCATATCAGAATGTAGTGACTAACCGAATTCGTTCTACGTTTGAGGGGACAAAAGATCAATCAGCAGCGCTGAGAGATTATGACAGGCACCAGATTCAGCCTTATTATCAGGAACGTCCTTTAGGAGGCGGCATCTTTACTTGTGGCTTTGAAGGGGTAAAATATAACCCTAATCATTATCTGGTACTTTTTCAACCCGACGGCGGCTATATGAAAGATGTCGCAGAACAGGGAGCAGTTGGTCTTGCGCTATTATTGTTATTTTACTTTATCAGTATGCGGCAGGGTATCCGGACTTTTTACAGAGCAAGGGATCCCGAAATTCAGAATTACTATATAGCTTTATTAGTAATGCTATTTACTTTGATGATTGCCCAATATTCGCAAATGGCAATACACCAATATCCTGTGGTTTATTATTTTTATGGATCATTAATGTTGTTTCTTAAGTTGGCCGATTATGATAAAGAACCTAACTCCGAGAATACCCAAATTTGATATTATGCAAAATTTCCTGATCGCTTTTCTTTTATTGTTTAATCATGTGTATGGTCAGAGCGGGGCATCCGGGCGATTTAACAGCAATTCTCCCTACCAGTTGAAAAGCGATACGGGTAAACTGGTTGATATCCGCGAAAGACTGGTTCAATTGGCATTACAAAACCCGACTTACGAAATAGCCGATCATACCCTAATGATGACAGAATATCAGATTCGTTTGGCAAAAGGAGAGTGGTTAAGTACACTTTTTGCAGCAGGAAATATTAACGAGTTTACCATCAATCCTCCGCCTTCACAAAATGGAACTACCGGGGCCCAATATTTTTACCCCAGGTATAATTTTGGTGTCAACATCCCGATGGACATTTTCTCGAGAGTGAAGAACACCGTAAAAATTGCAAAGCAAAATTACCTGATTGCACAGGCTCAGAAAAACGACAAATTCAGAGAGATCAGGGAACAGGTATTGACTAAATATGAAGACTATTTAATGCAAAAAGATTTGCTGGATCTGCAGGTTCTTGTAACACAGGATGAATACATACTCTATCAAAGAGCGCAAAAGGATTTCCAGGATGGCCTTATCAAACTGGATGACTTTGATAAATCTTATAAGAATTGGGTGTTGGAACAAACAAAAAGATTAACTGCACAGCGTAACCTGAATGTGACTAAAATAGAGATGGAAAGAATAATAGGAGTCAAACTTGAAGATGTGCTTCAACAGAGATGATTTTCGACATTCCAACATGATAATTTCCCTTCCCCGCATCAGATTTTCAATAAAAATGGGCTGAAATTCGTTCATGCATTGGCAATGTCCTGATTTGGGAGAATGATAAAATAAACATTGAAAATCAGTAATTTATTTGTTTAAAACAACTAATATTTAACGTTTTATTGATCCTTTCTTTGTAACTTTGAACAAAAAAGGATATTTTGGTAATACCATGTAAAACATACCCTATTATTATGAGGATTTTTTACATTATTTTTTCTATTATCCTATTATCAACCGTCCAGGTAAGAAGCCAAAACCGCTTTGCTTCCCAACCTGATCAGGATGTTAAGATCATTAAGTTTTATCCCAACCCCGCTGTGTCCATCATCACTTTCGATTTACAAAAAAAATCCGAAAAGACATTCACATTAGTTATCTATAATTTTCTGGGCAAAAAAGTTTATGAAGCTCCGGTTCAGGATGAGAAAAAAATAATTAATCTCTCCGATTTTTTCCGCGGTATTTACATCTATCAGCTAAAAGATGAAACGGGGAAAGTCATTGAATCGGGCAAGTTCCAGGTGAATAAATAAGTTTTCAGTTTTACAGTATCTTGAATTTATCTTTTTAGCAAGGTCCTAAAGCACCTGTACGATCAGAAACTTAAGGTAATGCGTATTCTCTATATCCCATATAATGGGATGATCAGCTGACTGCGTCTGAAAACAAACCTGCCTTAATTTTCTTTTTGCATCTTTAGCTGCCATTTGAATAGTCTCCAAAAAAGCAGATGGCTGGACAAGATTCGTACAAGATGAAGTAACAAGAAAACCTCCTTCCTTAATTAGTCTTATTCCGCGCAGATTGATTTCCTTATAACCTGCAATTGCTTTTTGGATGTTCTCACGGCTCTTGGTAAACGCAGGCGGATCAAGCATAACCACATCATATTGCTTTCCTTCAAGACTCCATTTCTTCAGTACATCGAACGCATTAATTGTTTCAAACCGAACTCTGTTTTCCAATCCGTTTAATGCTGCATTTTGATTGGCCCATTGAACCGCCTGCTCTGATATATCCAATCCAAGAACAGATTTGGCGCCATAATGTGCAGCATGAATTTCAAATGAACCGCTGTAAGAGAATGCGCCCAATACATCGGCATTTTTTACGATATGCCTGATGGCCTTCCGGTTGTCTTGCTGATCCAGAAAATAACCTGTTTTCTGTCCTTTTTCAACATCGACATTAAACCGAAGCCCGTTTTCATGAATAATAATGTTTGTTTCGAAAGGCGCTGACAAAAATCCTTTTTTTTGTGGCAGGCCCTCAAGTTCACGAACCGGCACATCATTCCGTTCATATATTCCTTTGGGAGTGAAAATTTTTTCCAGTATTCTGACAATGGCTGTTTTCCATTTATCAATACCGAGAGAAAGTGTTTGCAGTACAAAATAATCATTGAATTTATCAATGATGAGAGCAGGCAGTTGGTCCGCTTCTCCAAATACCAAACGACAATTTTCTGAATATCCAATTTTTTTTCTGTATTCCCAGGCATCCCTGATTCGGTTCATAAAAAAATCTTCATCAATCTTTTCTTTTCTGCTACGGGTAAGCAACCGAACCAGGATTTGTGATCGCGGGTTTATATATCCTTTTCCTATAAAATTTTTATCATGCGAAAAAATGGTTGCAATTTCGCCCCCTTCAACACCTCCTTCTATTTTATTCACTTCATTCGAAAAAATCCAGGGATGTCCATTTTCTATGCGCGGGCTGATACCTTTTTTTAAATATACCTTTATCATACCACAAAAATAATTGAAGAGATTGTCCTGAATCATAACCAGTTACTGTTACAGGACAATTTGTCTCAAAAACATAGTTGGCAAAATAATTGACAATCTTACCTTTGCGACAATTTGTACAAATATGCAAGAAAACGATGTAAAATCTACAGAGGAAAACCCTGTGCCAAAAGGAAATGAAAACGGTCGGGAACAAATCCTTGATATTAATACGGATGAGAATATGGCAGGCACCACTCACCTGAATACCCGTGTAGAGGATGAGGATGAACTTGAAAAACTGAGAGAAGAATTACAGGCCCAAAAGGATAAATACCTGCGCTTGTTTGCTGAATTTGATAATTTCAGAAAAAGGAGCGAACGGGAAAGGTCGGAGTTGATTAGAACTGCAGGGAAAGATATTATAACTTCTCTGCTTGATGTGCTGGACGATTGTGACCGTGCTGAAAAACAGCTCCAAACCAGTAGTGATATCAATGAGATAAAAGAAGGAGTGCTATTGGTATTTAACAAGCTCAGGTCCGTTTTACTGGGCAGGGGATTAAGGCCTATGGAAAGCATCAATACTGATTTTGATGTGGAAAAACATGAAGCCATTTCAGAAATTCCTGCTCCCACCAAGGATCTCAAAGGAAAAGTGATTGATGAAGTAACCAAAGGCTACTATCTCAACGATAAAATCATTCGTTTTGCCAAAGTAATTGTCGGCAAATAAATTAATATGCCAATGTGAGGCTTGATCAATAAGACCTTTCTTCTTATCGGATTATTGTACTTCATATTTTCATATCATTTTATTTCTATATCCACTCAATATGAAGAGAGATTATTACGAAATACTGGGGATACAAAAAAATGCTTCACAGGATGAAATAAAAAAGGCATACCGCAAAGTGGCGATGGAGTACCATCCGGATCGTAACCCGGGTAATAAGGCCGCTGAAGAAAAATTCAAGGAGGCTGCAGAAGCCTATGAGGTTTTGAGCGATGCTGAAAAACGCTCACAATATGATCGTTTTGGACATGCGGGTCTGGGTAATAATCGCGGATTCAATGGCGGTGGCATGAACATGGAAGACATCTTCAGCCAGTTTGGAGATATTTTCGGAGACGATATTTTTGGAAGTTTTTTTGGGGGCGGAACAAGGAGCAGGAGTAGTGGTTCCGGAAGATCTAGAGGAGTAAGAGGCAGCAATCTCAGGATAAAAATTAAGCTGACTTACGAAGAGATCGCAAAAGGAGTTACGAAAAATATCAAGGTAAAAAAATATATTACCTGCTCAACCTGTCATGGCAGCGGGGCTAAGGATAATGGAAGTGTGCAGACTTGTAATACCTGCGGAGGCAGTGGGCAGGTGCGTCGCGTAAGCAATACATTTCTGGGGCAGATGCAAACAGTTACTACCTGTCCTGCCTGTAATGGCGAAGGATCGATTGTAACTGCAAAATGCACGACATGTAAAGGAGAAGGCAGGAATTTTGGTGAGGAAACAGTCACGATAGATATTCCCGCCGGTGTGCAGGAAGGGATGCAATTAAATGTGCAGGGCAGAGGAAATGCCGGAGAAAGAGGAGGGAGCGCAGGCGATCTCATCGTGCTGATCGAAGAAGAACAACATGAGAATTTGCACAGAGATGGTTTGAATGTGGCTTATGATCTACATATTTCTTTCACTGATGCTGTATTTGGTATTCAGGTTGAAGTGCCAACGATTGATGGAAAAGCCAAAATCAAAATTCCTGCCGGCACTCAAAGCGGAAAGATATTCAGGTTAAAAGGAAAGGGATTTCCTTCGGTGAATTCTTACGAGAAAGGCGACCAACTCATTCATATCAGCGTGTGGACGCCGCAACATCTCACACCCGAGGAAAAAACTTTATTGGAAAAACTGGGTACTTCTCCTAATTTCCAGCCCAAGCCGGATAAAAATGAAAGAAGCTTTTTTGATAAAGTCAGGGAAATGTTCAGCTGATTTCAACGGTCAGGGTATAACATTATCGCATAACCGAAATTATTCTGGTAGAATCATTCTAATAACCACATCTCAAAAAGTCTCTTACCTAAAAGCGTGGACAAAGCACTTTGTATTTGGCTGAATTATCGTGTTCAGTAAAGCCAATATAAGAAATGGATAATTCCACTCCGCCTCTTCCCTGGCTGACAGTTTCCAACGAAGATATATTGATGTCATAACTCAGTGCAATGGATAAAGGCATCATGTCTAATTTAACAACCGGTATCACGGCATCCTGCCATCTCAGGAAAGCTCCGATATTCACGACATATTTAGGATCATCGGTAAACTCTCCGAGTTTATACGAATACATTGCACCTCCGATGGTTTCAGTGGAAGGCCCCTGCCTGGTATGATCGGCCTGAATCGTCAAATATGAAACTTCGTTTACGGTGAACTTAAAGCCAGCGGAAAAAACATATTTTGGATCAAGTTCTGTATTGGCATCCTGATAAAATGAATTCTTGGGACGATTGAGATGATGCATCGCTGCACCAATAAACATACTGTTCTGCTGGTCACTTCCAAAAGTTTCATTAAAAGTCATGCCCACACTTCCATCCCAGTAATGGACTGAAGGCGTAGGGAAAGTTTCCCCGTCCGGCAACGCCGGATTGTAGGCTCCTCCCTGGAATTGATTATTCGTTGTGATTTTTGAACGATCAATTCTTTTTTCTGCATATCCTCCCATAAATCCGAGTGAGAGATACATTGTTTTTTCATTGCTGAGCGACTTATGATAATTGACTGCAGGAAATATTTCTGTAGTTGTTAATCCGGCAGTCCCTGCTTTGTCATATAATATCTGCATGCCTACTGTTAAGAAATCATTGGTGTGTCCTACGGGCATTTTGTACTCTCCGTTGAATGAACCCGTCCTGTAAGCATTTGTGAAGCTGTTCCACTGATCGCGATATACTCCCTGGATCCGGTAATCACCGGTGAAAATTCCTGCAAGGGAAGGGTTACGTAATAAAGGAGCTTCAAAAAATTGAGAAAAATGTAAATCCTGCGAACAGGCAAATTGTATCGCAGCAAGCAGCACGATCAGCGTCGCAAGGTATTTTTTATATAGAAAAGGTTTTTTCATTTTCTGGGTATAATGATTTACATTTTATCTTATTAACGTTACATTACCATGATAAGGTATAAGTGTTGAATTGTCACAAATGATATCGATGGTATAAACATATACATCAACCGGTGCTTTTTTGCCATTGAATGTACCATCCCATCCCTCAGAAGGATTGTTAGGTGCAAAATCCTTCTTTTGGAATACGATCTGTCCCCAGCGATTGAAAATGGTAATCGACGGTATGATATTGATTCCCTTGCCCTGTATATAGAAGACGTCATTTACTCCATCTCCGTTTGGCGAGAAGGTATTTGGTACAAAGAAATTATTATTATTGCATATCACGGTTATTTTGATGCTGTCTGTGGTAGTGCAATTTCCATTATTGGTTGCTGACAGAACATAGGTCGTCGTTTGTTGCGGAGTTGCCAGTGGTGATAAGCAATTCGTACAACTTAATCCGGTAACAGGCAACCAGTTTAAGGAAACGATATCCGGTGATCCAATTCCGTTGATCTGATATGAAGATCCGACAAGAATGGTTTGATCAGTGCCTATGTTGAGAGTCGGATAATTGAATACAGTCACCTGTTGAGAACCTGTATCATTGAAGCAGTATTTGCTATCACTTCCAACGACCTGATAGTTTGTAGTTGTAGTCGGTGTGGCGACCGGGTTAGCAATATTTGGATTGCTTAAGCCTGCAGCAGGAGTCCACGCATAGAAGAATGCGCCACTTGCTGTGAGTTGTGTGCTCTGACCCAGACAAACCGAATCAGGTGGTCCGACAGTTACTGTCACCGGTTGATTTACATTTACAACGACTGTATCATTAGCCTGGCAACCATTCGGACTTATTCCATTCACGATATAGGTAGTGGTTATTGTCGGAGTAGCAACAGGGTTAGAGCAGGTAGTACAGTTCAGGCTGCTCGTAGAAGGCGGTAGCCAGGTGTAAATCACAGCACCGGTGGCCTGCAATTGTGCACTTGTGCCCAGACAGATTGTTGTGTCAGCACCAGCATACACATTCGGCAACGGATATATGAACAGGTCGGAAGAATCAATGGTTGAGCAATTGCTGCTGTTCGTAGCCGTCAGTTTGATCACGTAATGACCTGCAAGGTTATAAATTTGCGGAGGCGGATTTTGCAGCGTGGAGGTCTGACCGTTATCAAAATCCCATGACCAGGTCAATGCCGATGTATCCATTACAATTTCAACACCGCTGAAAGTTAAAGTCGCAGGTACGCATTGGGAAACTACCCCATTGATTCCAATATTTGGTGAAGCCACCACTTTGATGACACTACTTGCCACATCAGAACATCCAAATTGCGTAGTAACGGTCATGGTTACTGTATACAGACCAGGAGCTGCATAGAAATGGGATGGCACGGAATCAGTGGCTCCTGACTGTGTGTTCCCGTCTCCAAAGTCCCAGAAGAAATTAGAGATCACAGTACCCTGCGTAGTATCAGATCTATTATTAAATTGGACTGTCCCGTTTGAGCAAAGCAGTTGTTTATCAGAGATGAATTTAGCTTTTATGCTGTCAATAATAATCGGCTGTGTTCCTGAATAGGGCACACCACAATTGGATGAATCAATCAGACGCACACCGGGTATAAAGTATCCTGCAGCCGTGTAAGTGAATGATGTATCGGGATGATTGGTTATTGCCGAATCGCTGTTGGCATCTCTGAAATACCACACATAGCTTATCACTGACGGTCCTGTTGAAGTCACACTGAAATGAACAGTCAGGGAATCGCATCCTCCTACAGGCGTATAAGCAAAAGTTTGCAGCCCGGGTCCCAGTATCGTAACAGTATCATTTGTTTTCGCTGTACACCCGCCGGGGCTTGTTACAGTAAGCGTGGGATAGTATGTACCCGGGAAAGCATACAGGTGGCTTGTCGTAGGCAGACTGCTGCTAACTCCTTCATTAGGATGTCCCGGCCCACCGAAATCCCATAATACGGATTTGGCATAATGACCTGTGAAAGTAAAATTATCAATCAGGGGCGGGCAGGAAGCAAATGCACTGCTCATCGTAAATGAAGCTGATGGAGTATCTATATTGATATACTTAACTTTTGTAAATGTATCCGCGCAATTATAAATGTCCTTCAATATCAAACTGATCGTATACTGTCCAACAGAAGAAAAAGTATGGGGAGGAGGATTAGGACCTAGGAAATTCGGACTCC
>DATJWE010000142.1:0-8465 GCA_035501475.1 Puia sp.
GAATTACTTATCGTGAAGAAGCCGATGAACAAACGGGTCACCGTGAAAAAGTAGTTATCGAAACAAGAGATAAGACCAAGATTCCTTCCATGATTCTCGAAGGAGGCAAGGAACTGAAATCATATAATCTGCCGGTAGGAAGCCATATTAATATTGATGAAAACGATGATGTACGCGCAGGACAGGTTATTGTCAAAATCCCGCGCGTATTAGGAAAGTTGAGAGATATTACCGGTGGTTTGCCCCGCGTAACAGAATTGTTTGAAGCGCGTAACCCGGGTAACCCTGCTGTCGTTTCTGAAATTGACGGAGTAGTGACTTTTGGTAATATCAAAAGAGGAAACCGTGAGATCATTGTGGAAGCTAAAGATGGTGTGGTAAAAAAATACCTGGTTCCGCTGACACGGCAGATCCTCGCTCAGGATGGCGACTTTATCAAAGCAGGTTCACAGCTTTCTGACGGGCAGATTGCTCCCGCAGATATTCTTTCTATCAAAGGACCATTCGCGGTTCAGGAATACGTGGTGAATGAAATTCAGGAAGTGTATCGTTTACAGGGTGTGAAAATAAATGATAAGCATATTGAAGTGATCGTCCGCCAGATGATGCGCAAATTGAATATCGTTGATCCGGGTGATACCAGATTCCTTGAAGAAGAAACAGTGGATAAAACCGAATTCCTGGATGAGAATGACTGGATTTTCGACAAGAAAGTGATTACTGATGCCGGTGAATCCGCCAAGCTGAAACCCGGACAGATCGTAAGTCTGAGGGAAGTTCGTGAAGAGAACTCTATTCTTCGTCGTAATGACAAGAAGCTCGCAGAGTTCCGTGAAGCAAAAACAGCTACTTCTGCTCCATTGCTGCTTGGAATTACCAAGGCTTCATTGGGTACGCAAAGCTGGATTTCCGCAGCGTCTTTCCAGGAAACTACGAAAGTGCTTTCATCAGCCGCTATCCAGGGCAAAACAGATGAAATGATGGGATTAAAGGAGAATGTGATTACGGGTCATCCTATTCCTGCGGGTACTGGTCTTCGTGAATTTGAAAACATGATTGTAGGAAGTAAGGAAGAATATGAACTGTTGCAAACTTCGCGTGAAGCCATGCAATTTGATGACGAGGAATAATAGAATCACGAATTAACTGCAATTTTTAATCAGCATTGAAAAGATTAAAGAGAAAAGGAAGCCTGAGCTTCCTTTTTGTCTATATAGTCATATAATTCGTGTACTCCGTGTAATACGTTTTAACACTTTTCATATCACTAAACAATATAATTTGCAAAAAAATTTAGATGAAAAATATATCTACGATATTATCCGCGCTCTCATTGGCATTGATGGCCGTTTTATTTGTTTTGTTTTTTAATCATACGCATGAAATCCAGCGGATATCTGTCGCCACGCAAAAACAGGTGAATAGCAATTTCAGGATTGCCTATTTCGATATTGATTCGCTTGAAGCGCATTATAATTATTTCAAGGATATATTGGGTCAGGTAAAAGAGAAAGAAAATGCGATGAATGCGGAACTTGCCGGAATGGAGAAAACGTATCAGAAAAAAATAGCCGAATGGCAAAAAAAAGGGACCACTATGACGCAGGCTGAGAGTGACCAGGCTCAGCAGGAATATGCGATGATGCAGCAAAATTATCAGGCAAGAAAACAAACTCTCCAGGAAGAATTGTTCAAACATAATGAAGACCTGAAATCCGATATCCGAAAAAAAATAGAAGCCTTCCTGGATGAATACAATAAAATGAAAAACTATTCTTTCATATTTGCTTACGAATCGAATTCTTTCATGTACAGTAAGGACACAGCCTATGATATCACACAGGACCTTATTAATGGTCTGAATGCAAACTATAAGAAGAGTAAATAGCTGTAAAGGAAATTATTCCAAAGCCCATATTTCTTTCCATTGATTTCCTTATCTTCCCTTTATTTTAAAATATGGCTGAACAAACTACTTCATTCAAGCCATCATTGGGATTAGTTGATGCAACGATGATCGTGGCGGGATCAATGATCGGTTCAGGTATTTTTATTGTAAGCGCGGATATCACACGCAATGTCGGAACAGCAGGATGGCTGATTTTTGTATGGGCGCTTACGGGTTTCATGACAATTAGCGCAGCAGTCAGTTACGGCGAACTCAGCGGCATGTTCCCAAAAGCCGGCGGACAATACGTTTATCTCAAAGAAGCTTATAATCCGCTGATCGCCTTTTTATACGGCTGGAGTCTTTTTGCAGTAATACAAACCGGAACCATTGCGGCGGTCGGGGTGGCTTTTTCCAAATTCGCCGGTTATTTTTTCCCTCCTTTGGAATTGAAAGATGAGAATATTGTACTGCAGTTAGGATCATTTAAAATTTACATCGCTCAATTGGTTTCGATTGCACTGATCATCTTTCTCACCTTTATAAATACAAAAGGAGTCAGGGAAGGGAAAATCATTCAAACGACTTTTACTGTTACAAAATTGCTATCTCTTTTCGGGCTGATAGTATTTGGTTTTATTCTTGGAGCCAAAGCGGGAATCTGGCATGCAAACTGGACTGATGCCTGGACTATGAAAAAAATCGTAAACGACAATTCATCAATTCCGCTTAGTGGGGTAGCCGTGCTGGGGGCGATTGCGTCGGCGATGGTGGGTTCTATTTTCTCGAGTGATGCATGGAATAATGTCACTTTTATTGCCGGTGAAATTAAAAATCCGAAAAGAAATATAGGACTAAGCCTTTTCCTTGGGACGCTGATCGTAAGCCTCATTTATATTTCAGCCAATTTGATGTACACAAGCGTTATGCCTATGCATGATATTGCTTTTGCAAAACAGGACAGAGTAGCTGTTGCTGCAGCTAATGCGATATTCGGCAATGGAGGAACTTATATTATTGCTGTGATGATTATGATTTCAACTTTTGGCTGCGACAATGGTCTGATACTCGCGGGAGCAAGAGTTTATTATACCATGGCCAATGATGGTCTGTTTTTTTCAAAAGCCGGAAAGCTGAATAAAAATGCTGTCCCCCAATGGGCGTTGTGGGCACAATCAGTGGCAGCGGGCATTTTGTGTCTCAGTGGCAGATACAGTGATTTACTGGATATGGTTTCTTTTATAGTGGTTATCTTTTATGTATTGACGATCGCAGGAATTTTCATCCTGCGCAAAAAGAAGCCTGATGTGGAAAGGCCATACAAAACATTCGGATATCCGATTCTTCCAGCGCTTTATATTATTTTTGGGACTGCATTTTGCGTTTTATTAATCATTTATAAACCCAACTTCACCTGGCCTGGATTAATCATTGCGCTGTTGGGAATTCCTTTGTATTATGTTGCGATCTCCAATAAAAGGAAATCACTTGTATAATTATGGTTGCGACAGATTTTGATAAACTCTTCAGTCAGTTCTCCGGGATAAAAACAGGAGTTATAGGAGATATCATGCTCGACACCTATTGGTGGGGTCATGTGGAACGAATTTCTCCCGAAGCCCCAGTGCCGATTGTGAGCCTGGATAAAAAAGAATACCGGATTGGGGGCGCAGGAAATGTAGCTTTGAATCTTGCTTCGCTGGGCGCGGGAGTTTCGGTTTTTTCCGTGATTGGAAACGATGATGATGGAACCACACTTCAATCCCTACTGGATAAAAATAAAATCAATACAGATTATCTGCTAAAAAGCAACTCCCGGATCACGACCAATAAAGCCCGAATCATCAGTCGCAACCAGCAGATGATGAGGCTGGATGCAGAAACAACAGATGATCTCTCTCCCGATGACGAACAGGCAATCATCGGGTCAGTAAACAGCTATATAGAGAAAGAAAAGCCGCAGGTAATCATTTTTGAAGATTATAATAAGGGGATATTGACAGAACGAGTTATAGATGCCGTCATCAGATCTTGTAAGAAAAATAATGTGCTTTCGGCTGTTGACCCCAAAAGAAAAAATTTCTTTTCTTATAAAGGCGCAGATATATTCAAACCCAACATGAAAGAGGTTCGCGAAGCCCTGAATCTGCTTGTCGATAAAATTAATCCGGAATCATTGCAGCAGATTCATGCCCAGTTAACTGAAAAATTGAATCATCATATTTCATTAATTACTCTTTCTGAAAAAGGAGTTTTTTATCAATATAACGGAACTTCAAAAATTGTTCCTTCACATCTCCGCAATATTGCTGATGTTTCCGGAGCAGGCGATACAGTGATCGCGGTTGCTGCATTGATTTATGCGATTACCCGTGATGTGTCGCTCATGGCCCGGATTGCGAATGTTGCCGGCGGGCTTGTTTGCGAAGAAGTCGGCACCGTAGCTATTAATAAAGACAGATTATTGAAGGAATGTAAATTATTGGTGAAAGAGTAAAGTCATTAGCCAACGGACAATAGACAGGGTGAACGAAATTTTTAAATTGCAAACGATATGTTTACGCTTGCTATACATGGTGGCGCAGGAACTATTCTCAAAGAAGATATGACACCCGAGTTGGAGTCGGCTTATCTGCATGCGCTCCGGGAAGCACTTGATGCAGGTTATGCTGTTTTGGAAGAAGGTGGTTCTTCAATCAATGCTATCAAGGCAACAATAGTGATGATGGAAGACAATATGTTGTTCAATGCGGGAAGGGGAGCTGTGTTTACAAAAAAAGGCGTGCAGGAAATGGATGCGGCGGTGATGGATGGGAAAACCTTGAATGCAGGCGCTGTATCGGGGGTACGCAATGTGAGAAATCCAATCGAGCTGGCCATGGAAGTCATGCGTAACAGCAACCATGTTTTTTTAAGTGGTAAGGGCGCGAATGATTTCGCCATCAAGCAGGGCATTAAGCTCGAGCCAGATGAATATTTTTTTTCGCAGTTCCGTTACGACCAATGGAAGGCCATCAGGGATTCAGATGCTTATTCTTTGGATCATACCCATCAACGACTGGAAGAATTGATGAAGGATAAAAAATTTGGTACCGTGGGAGCAGTGGCCCTGGATCAGAGTGGGAATATAGCAGCTGCTACGAGTACAGGTGGGATGACCAATAAAAAATATGGACGCATCGGCGACAGCCCGATAATCGGCTGTGGTACTTATGCCAATAATAAGACCTGCGGGATTTCGTGTACTGGTCACGGTGAGATGTTTATCCGGACCGTGGCTGCACACGATGTCAGTTGCCTGATGGAATATAAAGCAATGAGTTTGCAGGAGGCAATGCATGTCGTAGTGCATGAAAAACTCTTAGCCATCGGCGGAGAAGGCGGGATGATTGGAGTGGACAGTAAGGGAAATGCGGCAATGGTATTTAACAGCCAGGGAATGTACCGTGGTTGCAAGAGTAGTGAAGGGGTTGATGTGATTGCGATTTACAAGTGAAGTTGACAGTTGACAGTATTTAGATGACAGCCTGTTGTAAGTGAATGCCAGGTAATCTAAATTCTTATAACTGTGAACTAAATACTGTCAACTGTCAACTTGAAAATTTATTTCATTAATGAAAAAATATGCTGTCATAGTTGCGGCAGGTTCAGGTTTGAGAATGGGGACCTCAACGCCTAAGCAGTTTTTATTGCTGCATGATAAACCCGTTCTCTGGTATACGCTGAGGGCCTTTCTTACTGCATTTGATGACCTTGAAATTGTTTTGGTTTTGCCCAAAGAATATGTTGACGAAGGCAAATTGCTGGCGAAATCGACGGGATCTCCCAAGCGCATTAAATTAGTGACAGGCGGAGAAACCAGATTCCATTCAGTGAAGAATGGACTCGCACTTGTCCCTGCAGATGCAATCGTATTTGTTCATGACGGAGTGAGATGCCTTATAACGAAAGAGCTTATCCATCGCTGCTACAATATGGCCTTAGAAAAAGGGAATGCTGTTCCAGCTGTCAGTTCAGTCGACAGTATACGGCTCGAGGAAAATGGCCGGAACAGAATTGTTGACAGAAATAAGATTAAGATTATTCAGACACCCCAGACTTTCCAGGGTAATATTCTGAAAAAAGCATTTGAACAGGATTATCGCGAATCATTTACCGATGAAGCCAGTGTGGTGGAACAGTATGGAATAAAGATTAATCTGGTTGAAGGGGAGGAGCTAAATTTTAAAATGACAAAGGCCTTGGATATCCTGGTTGCGGAACAAATCCTGAAAAGAAAAATATTATAATCATTTAAGGAATTTTAACGGCCATGGTAAATTATTATATCTGAAAAAATAATACGGTTCATTTAGTGCTCCGAATTTCTGGTAGAAAGATGCAATCCCCGGAATCTCGGAACCTTCGAAATCAAGAATAATATTCTTTCCTGAAAATTCCCGGATCAATTCATCATACAAAAAATGATTCGCCCCAATATCACGCCCCTTGGGCAACGTTGTAGACATGACATTGTATAATCTTTTGTTGTCTATAAAAAAAATGGCAATAGAAAGCAGCTCATTTGATGATGTCGTGGTTTTTCTTACCAGAAGCATTTTTTTTTCGAATGCAATCCTGCATAATTCCATAAAACGGCAATAGTCATCTGCACCAACATGAGGAATCCTTTTCCTGTATTGCTTGATAAAAAGCCGTACGGCTTCTTCGAATGCATCTGATATTGAATATAGAAGATCATATTTTTTGGAGTGTTTCAGATTTTTTAGCATATCTTTTTTATAGAAGGCAGAAACACTTTCATAATTGTCTTTTAAATCCAAAATGTAATTGCTCTTCTGTTCGAATCGAATAAATTGATTTTTTGCATTGAAAAAAATCTCGGCAAACCTGAATTTTTCCTGTGTAATTCCTATAAAAGAGGACATGAGAAGCTCATCGATTTTACGATTGCTGAAAATTCCAAGCTGCTGCGAGAAAGGTGGCTGGTATACATATTTTATTCCCAATTTTTTATTCCAGGTCAAAGGCATTACTGCTTCATAGTCATTTAATACAAGTGCATCCCAGTGTCTGGCCATATGATCGAGATAAAAAGAATGAGCATAGATTAATCCATTCGTAGCTTCGACGATACATCTATCCCATCTGTTGGTATCGATATTTTCACGTTTCAAATACCTTATGTCATACGACTGGCTCATGATCAGAATGGAATATATTTTGATATTTTTTTGAAATTGAAATTTTGTGTATTGATGCTGAATGTAATTTTTTTCCAGAATGTATTTTGCTGGGGATTGGTTTTCAGCTGGTCTGCAAAATCACTGCTATAAATGATCGGCGCATATACATTCAGGATATCTCCGAACAGGGAAAGCTCAAAACCGCCGACATATAAAAACCTGCTCGTCTGTGCACTGCTGTTCCAGGCTTCGGCATAAGTCCCTACGTCAAAAAATATTTTTATTGGTAATTTGACGGGAAACAAATGATTGGGCAGTGTGGTGGCGAAGTTTAAAGAGGATACCCAGTTTTCAGACCTGCCCTGCAGAAAATCGTATTGATCGATCCTCAGTTTAAGACCGCCGTCACGTATCATGATTTGTTGAGCAGCCAGTCCGCTGTTTTTTACTGATGAACCTTCAATACCATAAGAGGCCGATCTTCCCAGGAAATAATTGTCATAGGTATAATCCTCTTTACCTGTCACACCCAACAGTTTGGGTTCAAACCTGGACAGATCAATTTCATTTTGATTTCCTATTTGCCCGAATTTAGCACCGAAAAACCTGACATTCATTCCTCCTCCTCCAGCATAGTTAAAAAAATAATTGGCTGTCAGGTTAATCCTGTAAAAAGCATCTGCCTGCTGAAGCTGGATTTGGAAATTATAGGGATACAATGCCCGGAAATCATACATAGTAAATGTCAGCTGATTCAGGTATCTGAAGTTGTTCTGAACCACGGTAGGGTGAATCAATGAATCAGAGGAACTGAATATATAATTATTAAATTCTTTTTCGGTGATCAGGTAGGTTTTGAAGTCAATCCATTTTTCGGAGGTTGATCGGGCCGTTTTGTTTTTGAATGTAAGACGGACAAAGGGTACAATTTTGAAAAACCTTTCAAATAATTTATTGTTATTAGTATCCGTTGCTGCATTCGTGGAAAAGTTGCTGCCATTGACTCCAAAACTTATTTTCTGAAATGTGTTATCAGGATGAATAGAATAACTGATGCCGCCGATCCCGCTAAGTTGGTTACTTCCCGTGGCATACATGGGGGTAATATAGAATTGGAAATTATTTAGCGGCAGGTTGATATTATTGATACACGCACCCACCATAAACTGGTCATATAGATTATAACCTATTGCGGGAAGTATATTGACATAATTGAATTTGTCTGTTTTATTTAAAGAAAATAAAAATGTTGGCTTTATTTTTTTGGGAGACTCCTTTGTGGTCAGCGGCCCCTTTTTATCCAGGAGAGAGAATGACCAATCCAGGTTTCTTCCACTTGATTTTTCCAATAAAGACTTCAAATCTTCCGGATAAGGATGTCTGAACTGCCA